>JBBRGB010000355.1:0-1508 GCA_038241095.1 Phycisphaerales bacterium | reverse complement strand
GTGTTTGATCATGCCGCGATACACCGCATCGACGACGGGGAAGTTGCCCTGTTGCGTGATGCGTGGGCCGATGATGGCGTTGATCTGTTGCTGAAAAATCTTTTCCGCCTGCCCGCCGTGGAACATCTCGCTGGCGAATGGATCGTTCTGCGCCGCTTCAAGCAGCGGTTGCACCAGGGTGATGGCCACGAGTTGCTCGGCCGTGTCGCGGGCCTTGGCATCGTTGGGATCGACGGCCGCGCCTTGCAGCAGAGCCTCGAAGCGCTGCGACCGCATCGCATTGGCCGCGTTCATCGACACCCCGGCCAACTCCGTGGTCATTGTCCGCATCGAATTGTCATGGGCCGTGATGTTCATGGATGGTCTTGAGTCTTGCTGCCGCTAAACCGCAAGCGTGGTTCCACGCCTCTTTTTCCTTCACCCCTTCACCCCCTCACCTTGTCACCTTGTCACTCCCCTAATCACTCGACGATCAACTGCGCATGGAGTTTCCCCGTGCGATGAATCTCTTTGATGATGGCGATCCGATCCGCCGCATCGACCTTCAACTGGTTCAAGGCCTCGAGCAAGTCCGCCAGCTTCGACCCGCCCTTTTTCTCGGGATCCACGGGCACAAAGCCCTTTTCCTCGGTCTTTGGGTTGTAAATCGTCGGCGTCACCTCCGGCGTCACCGTGGTGATCGTCAGCCCCTTGTGCGAAATAATCACCGGCGAAATCTGCACATCGCCACTGACAACAATCGTGCCCGTGCGCTCGTTGATCGAGACGCGGGCACCGGTGTTGATCTGCGTGGGGTCGATGTAGGTCTGCAAAACCTGACTGATGAACGTCGCGGGGTCGGCCTGCTCGGCCTTGGAAAGCGTGACCACCACGTTCTTCGGATCCGTGGCGCGGGCGATGGGCCGACCATCGGGCGACATGATGCCGTTGATGAGATTCGCCAAGTTGTTGGCCACCGGCCAGCCCGCCACACTCTCATGGATCACCAGCGTCAAGCGGCCTTGGTCGATGTACCGCGCCATCACATCGCGGGTCAGTTGCGCCCCGCCCTTGACCACGCCCACCGTCGGCGTCTTGTTGTCCTCGATGGTCACACCCCCCTCTGCAAAGGCGAACACCGGCGACCCCGGCAGCGGGCCGGTCATGGGAATGAGAAACAGCCGCCCGCCTTGCAAACTCTTGGCCGGGCCGATTGAAGCGATCTGAACATCAACCTTGTCACCTTCGCGCACGCCCGACGCCGGCAACGTCGCCGTCAGCGTCACCAAAGCGACGTTCTTGGCGTCCTTGAGTTCCGTCGCCACGGTGTTGGGGTCGATCAACTGCTGCACCACCGCCGCCAACGGTCGCATGGCCGGGAGAAACTTGCCGCCGTCGCCCGTGCCGTTCAAGCCCACCACCAACCCCATGCCCACAAGCTTGCTCTGTTCCGAACCCTTGACGCGAACCAAATCTTGAATCTGCGTGGCTTGCGCGACGCTCGTGAAGAGGCTTTGCGCCAGGCACAG
>JBBRGB010000354.1:0-1548 GCA_038241095.1 Phycisphaerales bacterium | reverse complement strand
CGTATGCAGAGACCGCCACCCGGCACGGTATGAGCGAAGGCGCGATCAAAGTCGCAGTTCACCGCTTGAGACACCGCTTCGGCCAGCGCTTGCGTGAGGAGATCGCCCGCACCGTCAGCAGCCCGGCCGAAGTGGACGAGGAATTGCGCCACCTCATCAAGGTAATGAGAGGGTGAGACGTCGTAGCGGCAGGCGTCACGCCTGCCACCACAAGCTGTAACCTCCGGCGCGATTTGCCGTGGGAACAAATGGAAATGTCGCAATCAACAACATGTCCCGAGTGTGGCAGCCCGCAGCCGGCCGGCGCCCCGGAAGGCTCGTGTCCCACTTGCCTGCTCATGCTGGGCGTGGACGCGCCCGCCGTTGAGGCGGCTCCCGTGGGTCCCGAAACTCTCGCCCCAGGCCAACCGCCGGAAGATTTCACGCGAACAGAACAATCCAGGCAACGCATCGGGCGCTACAAGCTGCTGGAAAGAATCGGCGAGGGCGGCTTCGGCACGGTTTGGTTGGCTGAGCAAATGGAGCCAGTGCGTCGGAAGGTCGCGCTCAAGATCATTAAACTGGGCATGGACACACGTCAGGTGGTTGCCCGGTTTGAAGCCGAACGGCAGGCGCTGGCCATGATGGATCATCCGAACATTGCGCGCGTGTTCGACGGCGGCGCGACGGACCATGGCCGCCCTTATTTCGTGATGGAACTGGTGCAGGGTATTCCCATCACGACCTACTGCGACACGCGCAAGCTTGCGACGCGCGAGCGGCTCGAATTGCTCATCCAGGTCTGCCAGGCCGTGCAGCACGCGCACCAGAAGGGCATCATCCACCGCGATCTCAAGCCCACGAACATCCTCGTCACCGAACAGGATGGCAAGCCGGTGCCCAAGGTGATCGACTTCGGCATTGCCAAGGCGACCGGTGCTGAACTGACCGAGAAGACGCTCTTCACCCAGTTCAATCAGATGATCGGCACCCCTGCTTATATGAGTCCGGAGCAAGCAGGTTTGGGCAGCCTTGATCTGGATACGCGCACGGACATCTATTCGCTGGGCGTGTTGCTCTACGAACTGCTGACCGGCCAGACGCCTTTTGACACCAGGGAACTGCTGGCGGCGGGACTCGACGAGATCCGCCGCACGATCCGCGAGCAGGAGCCAGTGCGTCCCAGTACCCGGCTGACCCGGGAGCGGGTGCTGTCGAAATCCGAGATCCGAAATACAGAAAGTAAAATCGATCCGGACCTTGATTGGATCGCGCTCAAAGCCCTGGAGAAAGATCGCTCCCGGCGCTATGAATCCGCGAATGGCCTCGCCGCCGACTTGCGGCGCCATCTGGACAATGAGCCCATCCTCGCCCGGCCTCCAGGCAATCTCTACCGGTTTCAGAAATTGGCGCGACGGAACAGGCTGCTGTTCGGCGCGGCCAGTGCCGTGGCTGCGTCGTTGGTGGCAGGATTGTTGATCGCGTCATGGCAGGCGGTTCGCGCCACGCGCAATCTTTCTCAGGCGCGTCTCAACGCCTACGCCTCCGAGATGAACGTCGCTCAACAAG
>JBBRGB010000353.1:0-1558 GCA_038241095.1 Phycisphaerales bacterium | reverse complement strand
GATAGGCGGAAATCGGGTACCGCCCCGCTTCCAGCACGCTGCGCAAAACTTCCGTGGCGTTCCATGTCCGCACCAGCCAGATCGTCGTGGTGGCGACCATGAACCACAGGCTGTAGAGAATCAGTCCGCCCATCGCCACCGGCAACATGGCCAGCGCCACCCGCCCCAGCGGCAACGACAAGCGCCAAGTGGCGATGCCCAGCACCAGCAGTCCCAACGCCACATTGGGCAGGCCCCAAGGCGAAAAGGTTCGCAGCGAAAGCCAGAGTTGCGAGTCGATGGGCTTGAGCAGCACGAAGTCCAGCGTGCCGGTCTGCACGTGGCCCACGATGCGCGAGAGGTTGGGCGAAAGCACGGCACTGGTCAGACCGTCGAGAATCGTGAAAAGCCCCAGCACCAGCATGGCCTGGTCCCACGTCCAGCCGTTCATGTCGTAACCGGTGCGATAGAGCAGGAAGAAGGTGAAGATGCTGCCGGCCAGTGAGGCGATGCTGGCGACGGCGGCGACGATGAATTGGACGCGGTACTCCATCTCGGCCGCCAGCGAGGTGGACCAGAATAGCCAGAGAATGCCGGGCAGTTTGGCGCGGAGGACGGGCATCAGATCGACACCACCTGGCCCGTGTTGACCAAAAGAAGTTGGGCGTTGATGGCGGTGGCGGGAATCGCCAGCATAACGGCCAGGGCTTGGCGATAGGCGTGGATTTGCGGGCGGTAGCGTTCGAGAATTTCCGGCACGTTTTGGCCTTGCGGCTCCACGCGGTCGGTCTTGAAGTCCAGCAGGGCCACGCGGGTGCCGTTTGGCCCGCGGGTGACGACCACACGGTCAAAAGCGCCGCGCAACAGGCGGTCGTCGAGTCGCACGGCAAACGGCCGCTCACGCCAGAGTTCGACTTCCACGCCCTCAACGCGCGCCGGTTTGGCCAAGGCCGCGATGACCGCCGGGTCATGCACCATGCGTGTAAACGCCGGCAGATGCTCGCGCAACCAATCATCATCGGCCTCCGGCATCGCCGCCCGCCCCGCCGCCAGCAGGTTCTCCTCGCCCGGCAACGGTTCCTCTCCAAGCCAGCCGACCTGGGCAAACCAGGCGTGAATCAGCGAACCGAATTGCAGACTCGGCGATTCAAGCTTGAGCAGATCGCCCGCTCGCACCCGCCCTTGCGCTTCGAGTGATGATGGGCTGACCATACGCCACGACCGGGCGCTGTGCGTCGCTTTCGCCAACGCGATGCACAGCGGTTGCGAAGTCGCAGGTTGGCCTTGGGTTTCCGTTATCGCCTCGCTTTTCACAAGCGAAAACCACTGCGGCTCGCCTGACGCAAACAGCGTCTGACCACCCTCGAACCGTTCCTGAACGCCGGTGCTCAAAGCCTGTCTCAGGATCGCGGCATAGGAACCATCGCTGATACCCCGATTCGATACTTTGCCGTTCTTGGTCCGACCCGGCGGCTTTAAGATCATGTGCAGGGCGTGGCGTGGCCGGGTCATGCCGACGTAGAGGGCGCAAAGGTTATCCCACGTCCGCCGGGCGCGTTGCTGCTGATAGGCCACTTCG
>JBBRGB010000352.1:0-1808 GCA_038241095.1 Phycisphaerales bacterium | reverse complement strand
GCAAGCTGGCGGATGCTTTCATCCTCACCGGCGAGGTAACGCTGGCGGATGCCGGTGCGCTTCTGGATCCATTCATCGTTGGTGTCAACGGTCTTGGCCAGTTCATCGTTGGTCACCACCCGCTTGGGCAGCGCCACACCGGTGGCCACGAGCTTGGCCCCGGCGGGAGGTTGAAATGGGCGGGATGACGCGGCGGTGCCCGCGGGGGACGTTGCGGATGGCGATTGATTCATCGGTTGCCTTCGTGAGCCTTGGGGCGACGGGGGAAGCTCCGTCAATGGGGTCTTGATGCCAAGGGCTTAAGCGGGAGATATTACGGGACAATCGTAGGGTCAACAAAGCGGGGATAACGAAAAAGGGGACATCCACAATTTCCGCTTCATGGTGGCTCGAACAACCCCGGCGTCCATGAAATTGTGGATGTCCCCTTTTTTGACAGCGGCAGATTCAGGCCGGCGATTCTTCCTGCACATCGCCCAGCACCTCGACGATGCCAGCGTTGATGTCGGCCTTGGCGAACTGGATGGCGGTGCGCACCGCGGCCTTGACCGTGCGGGCCTCGCTCGAACCGTGGCACTTGAAGAAGATGCCGTTGGCACCCAGCAGCGGCGCGCCGCCGTATTCGTGGTAGTCGTGCTTCTTGTAGATGCTCTTGACCACCGGCTCAAAGCGGATGGCCAGTTCCGGGTCGATGACGAAAATTTCGTGGGCGATCATGCGGAACAAGCCCGCCGCCATGCCCTCGGCCAGCTTGAGCACCACGTTGCCGGTGAAGCCTTCGGTGATGA
Source organism: Phycisphaerales bacterium (assembly GCA_038241095.1). Classification (GTDB taxonomy): domain Bacteria; phylum Planctomycetota; class Phycisphaerae; order Phycisphaerales; family Phycisphaeraceae; genus JBBDMX01. The sequence goes on along the minus strand of JBBRGB010000352.1, from coordinate 1,020 downwards.
CCACGTCGGCCTTGCCGTCAAAGAGATCGCGGGCCTCGATGTAACCGGTGTAGTTGAGCTTTTTGTCGCCCCGCATCAGGCGTGCGGTTTCCTTGACCAGCGGGCTGCCCTTGGTCTCTTCGCCGCCGATGGACATCAAGGCCACGCGGGGCTTTTCGATTTGCAAAAGGCGGTGGGCGTACACCGCGGCCATGTGGCCGTATTGGTGCAAGTGATGCGGCTTGGGGGCCGGGTTGGCACCGACATCGCAGAGCACCAGCGGGCCGTGCAGACTGGGAATGGTCACGGCGATGCCGGGCCGGGTGACGCCGGGCAAACACCGCATTTCCATCTGGGCCGCGGCCACGGCTGCGCCGGTGTTGCCGGCACTGATGGTGATGTCGCAATACTTGTCCCCGGCGTGCCGCTGCCCGCCGAGCTGCGCCAGGCGGACGAGGGAACTGTTGGTCTTTTCGCGCAAGGCAGTGACCGGCGGGTCATCCATGGTGATGACCTGCTCGGTGGCCTCCACGATGATGCGCGGGTCCTTGGTCAGCCCCCGCTCCACGAGGTACTCGTGGGTGATGGCCTTGTCGCCGATGAGGACCATCTGGTCGTCGGGCGAGAGGTGTTCCAGCGCGTCCAAGCCGCCGGCTAGGATCGCGTCGGGGGCGTGATCGCCACCCATGACATCAATGCCAATCCTCACTACTCTTCCTTGCCGAGTTTGAGGCGGAGACCGGGACGGACGTAGCCGCAGGCGGGGCAGGCGGCGTGCGGCATCTTGTCGGAGCCACAGTTGGGGCACTGCACGGCCCGGGTGGGCTTCAAGGCGTTGTGCGAGCGCCGCATTTTGCTCTGCGAGCGGGATTTGCGTTGAACAGGAAGCATGGTCGAGTTCGTCCTTTTTTCAGTGACCGTTGCGAAGCGAAGGAGCGGCCAAGTTGACCGTCAAACCCCACCCTCGCAAGTCGCGGGCGAGTGAAAACGAGCCAATCACAGTACCCGAAACCGGGTGGCTGCGTCAAGTCGTGGAAATGC
>JBBRGB010000351.1:0-1809 GCA_038241095.1 Phycisphaerales bacterium | reverse complement strand
TGCCGTGGAATACGACATGGTCTGGCCGCATCAGATCGACGCGACGTGCATGACCAAACGTGTGGCGGGGCTGTTTCTCGCCGGGCAGATCAACGGCACCAGTGGTTACGAGGAAGCCGCGGGGCAGGGTTTGCTGGCGGGCGTCAATGCCGTGCGTCATCTGCGTGGACTTGAACTCGTGCGGCTGGGACGTCACGAAGCGTATCTCGGCGTGATGATGGACGACCTTGTGACCAAGCCGCCGCGCGAGCCGTACCGCATGTTCACCAGTCGCGCCGAGTGGCGTTTGCTGTTGCGTGCCGACAACGCCGATGACCGCTTGACGCCGCTGGGCCGTGCGTGGGGCACCGTCGATGACCACCGTTGGTCGGTCTATCAGTCGCGGTGTCAAGCGCGGGCGGAATTGGAAAACTACTTGGCGACCCACCAGCGCGATGGCTTGACGATGGAGCAGCTTCTCCGCAGGCCTGAGTTCGATGAACACTGGCTTGCGGCCTCACTCAACGGCGACCCGCTCTCAGCCTTGGCGCGACAGCCTCGGCAGATCGCCCGCGTGGTGACCGACATCAAATACAGCGGCTATCTCGAGCGCCAGCGACGCGAGGTGAAGCGCCTGGGCGAAATGGAAAGCACGCTCTTGCCCGGCGACTTCGACTTCGCCACCGTGCCGGGCTTGCGCATCGAGGCGCGGCAAACATTGATGAAGTTCAAGCCCGCCACTTTGGGCCAAGCCGGCCGGCTTTCGGGCATCAACCCCACCGATGTGATGGTGCTGCACGTCGCTTTGCGCCGCGCCGCGTCAGAGACGCATATTTAGCACATGGCGGCTTGGAGCTTGGAGCCGGGGGACGGGGGCCGGGGGCGGCGATCAGATTACAGGCGTCTGACGTTGCGCCCCCGCGATGCGAAAAGGAAGCGTTTCGTTTCGCGGTGCGCGGTGAAACGTGTACGAGCCGTGAAAGGAACGACCCCCGTGGCCCCCGGCTCAGAGACGCCGGGGGCTAAATATTGTGTCACTGGTCCGCACGATAGAATCGCGGCATGACCAGTGCCGGGGAAACCCATGTCGAGGAGATCCGCCAAGACATCGCCTGTCCGGGCTGTGAATACAACCTGCGCGGCCTGCGCGGCGCGGTGGTCAACTGCCCCGAATGCGGCCTGCGCTGCGACATCGCCCAACTCATCTCACGGAAATGGACCAAACCGTGGTATCAGGCCCCGGGCCTGCACACCTTGCAGGCCCCGGCGAGCATTGTTGTGATTCTCCTCCTTGTGTTCCCGCCGGGCATCACATTCATGCTTCCGCCATTATTTTGGCTTTTCCTACTTGCCGTTCTGGCGCTGCTGGGCGTTTGGGGTTGGCTCATGTGGCGGGCGTGGTCGCTCTTCGATGGGCCGATCGGCTTGGCCCTGGCGCTGTTGCAGCACGCGGTTTTACTGGCGTATTTCGGGGGCGGTCTGGTGGTCGCCATCGGCGCGGGATTGACCATTGTTCAATTGATCGAGGGTGAGTATCTTGTCGCCATGCTCGGGGTCGGGTTCGTCTGTCTCGGCAGTGGCGCTATCATCTTGGCGCGATACGGCGAGAAGTACGCGGCCAAACGCTGCATCCGCCGGTTTCTGTCCAAGCCGCCGCGGGAGTGACGCGAGGCTTGGCGTCGGAGCCGCGCACATCTGGCCACGGAACCCGACACGCACCAACTGTTGGCCTAGGTCAGCACCCTAGTGCTTCATTGCAGCTCAATCGTTGGATAGAGTTTGCGTAGTTTGATCCGTGCGTCAGCGGTGGTGAACTGCCAGCGGACAGCG
>JBBRGB010000350.1:0-1899 GCA_038241095.1 Phycisphaerales bacterium | reverse complement strand
AGCCGCGCCAAGGCGGTGGCGGTGGGGGGGATGGTGACTTGCCAGGTGAGTTGATCGCCTTTGCGTTGCCAATGGCTGGCGATGCGGCCGCGCACGGAGTCGTACTGGGCCTTGGCGTAAGTGAGGCCGGGCAGAATCCGGGGGTGAAGGATCAATCGTTCGTAAGCGGAAGTCCGTGGGTCGGCATTGATGCCCGCCACATAGCGGTAAAGCCACTCGCCGACGGAGCCTAGGGCGTAATGGTTGAAGCTGTTCATGCCGGGGTCGAAGAAGCCGTGTTCGGCCGTCCACCCGTTCCAGCGTTCCCAGATGGTCGTCGCGCCGTGGCGAATGGAGTAGCCCCATGAAGGGAAGGTGTCGTTGAGCAGAAGTTTGCCCGCCAGGTCGGCGTGCCCGTGGCGTGAAAGCACGGGCAGAAGGTGACCCACGCCAAGGAAGCCGGTGGTGAGGTGGTCGTTGTGGGCGTGGATATCTTTGACCAAGTGTTCCACGGCCGCGGCGCGTTTGGCATCGGGCAGCAGGTCGAAGGAGAGCGCCAAGACATAGGCTGTCTGCGTGCCCCCGGCGATGGTGAAATCCTCGGCGACGAACTCGCGGTTGTAAGCCGACTTGATCGTCTCGGCCAGTTGGGTGTAACGGGCGGCATCTTCCTTGAAGTCCAGAATGGCGGCGGCCCGTGCCACCAGCGAAGTGCTGTGGGCAAAGTAAGCCGTGGAAAGCACGTCCTTTTTCGCATCGGCACCGACACTAAGCCAGTCGCCGAAGTTGTTGCCCACCTGTTGACGCCAGAGGTGATCGGGGTTGGCGGCATCGAGGTAGTCGATCCACTTTTTCATGCTCGGGTATTGCCGTGCCAAGAGGGCGCGGTCGCCGTACACCTCGTACATGGTCATGGGCACGATGACGCCGGCGTCACCCCAGGCCGGGGCGGCTGTGGAGTCGAGAATGATCCGCGGCACGATGTCGGAGAAAGCGCCTTGCGGGGATTGCGCGTCGATGACATCCAGTGTCCACTTCTTGAAGAACGCCGCCACATCGGCGTTATAGGTCGCGGTGCGGGCGAAGATTTGCGCATCGCCCATCCACCCCAGCCGCTCATCGCGCTGCGGGCAGTCGGTGGGCACTTCCAGAAAGTTGCCCCGCTGGCCCCAGACGATGTTGCTTTGCAGTTGATTGACCATGGCGCTGGAGCACTCGAACGTGCCAGCTTGGGGCGTGTCGCTGGTAAGGACGATACCGGTGATGGCGTCGGCGCTCGGCTCGCCGGGGTAGCCGGTGACTTCGACGTAGCGGAACCCGTGGAAGGAAAACTTCGGTTCCCAGATTTCCTCGCCGCCGCCCTTCAAGGTGTATTGATCCGTGGCGCGTGCCCGGCGAAGGTTGTCGGTGTAGAGCGTGCCATCGGGGTTGATCATCTCGCCGAAGCGGAGAATGACGGTTTGGCCCGCCTGGCCACGGACGCGCAGGCGTGCGAAGCCGACCATGTTCTGGCCAAGGTCCAAGATGTGCGTCCCACCCGGCTTGGCCTTGACTGAAAGCGGCTTCAACTCGCCCCACTTGACCACCGCCGGCCCCGGCCCGGCCACCAAGGTTACTTCGCCCAAATCCTGCACCTCCACACCGGTCCAAGCCGCGTCATTGAAGCCGGGTTGATCCCAGCCCGTCAGTGCCGCCTCACGTCGGGCATCGTAAACCTCGCCCATGAGAAAATCGCTGGTGACGATAGCGCTGGGTGAGCTGCGCCAAGTTTTGTCGCTGGCGATGGTGGTTTGCGTACCATCCTGAAAGTCCACAACGAGCTGCGCCAGCAGGCGTGGCACTTGGCCGTAGTGGTCGCGGAGACTGCAACCATGCCCCCAACCGATCTCGCCGCTGTACCAACCATCGCCCATTTGCAGG
>JBBRGB010000349.1:0-1935 GCA_038241095.1 Phycisphaerales bacterium | reverse complement strand
GCGGTCGTGGTGCGGTCGATCATCGCGCCGGGCTGTGTCATCAAGGCCAATGAGCGGGTGGTGGATCGTCTGCTGCTCAACCCCGCGTGCCGTGGCAAACAGGAAACGCAACGCGCCCGCGGGCTGCGGCGTCTGCTTGCGGCCATGCGCTATGTGATGGCACCGGCCATGCGACCCTCTGAAACCTTGCCGGTGCAGTAAACAACCGCCGCTCATTATTCCTTCCAACGTGATAACCACTTTCAGGCAAAACGTGACGGCCATCTCGGAACCCAACTCCGGTCACACCCCCGACTCGCTTCCCGAAGCGACGGCGGCGAGTTTTCCCGTGAGTCACAACCAGCCCGTCATGCCGCCCCCGATGTTCATGGGGCTGACCGAAGATCGCTTGCATGAGCGGTTTTGGGCCAAGCGGGGCGTGTGCGTGGTGCGACGCGGGGTGGATGGGGCGAAACGTATGGCGGATTTGTTTCTGTTGCTGGGCAATGACGGTGGCAACGTGATTTTCGACATGCCTCGCCAGCCCGGTCGGCTCTTGCGTCTTAGCCCCGTGGCACGGGTGGATTTGGCGGGCAATGATTTGCGGCCGTATGGCGAGTTTGCCGTGGATGCCGATGGGGATGGTCAGCATGCCCAAGGCGCGGCGGAAGCGGGCACGGAGTCGGTCAGGCACCTGCGGCGACATTACGGCCACAGTCGCGGCGACAGTGTGCTACTGACCAGCGATGCGAACCTTGCCCGGGCTTGGGCCGACGGGATTTCGATGACGAAGTTCCGCGCCGGGCTGCGGCAATGCCTGCGAACCCGTGGCAGGGCGGGCAGGTTGCTTCTCGGCGGGCGCTTGCATTCGCAGACCGACGGACAACTGGCACAGCCCAGCGCTTGGCTGGCGGATGTGGTGTCTTGCGGGGTGACGCCCAAGGCTCTGGGGTTGAAGTTGGCCCGTCGTCCCGATGGCTTTCACGTGGCCTCCGATGCCCGCATTGACCCGCAAGCCACGCTCATCGGTCCGGCTTGGATCGGCGCTGGTTGCCGCATCGGTGCCCAGGGTGTCATCGTCGGCCCGGCCGTGCTGTGGGACCGCATCGACCTTGAACAAACGTGGATCGCCCCGGTCGCCAAATCAGCCGCCACCGCCACTGCAACGGGTCAAACCGAGGGCCTGACCTACGCCCGCGGCAAGACCAAGCGTCTCTTTGACATCGCCTTCGCCCTCTTCGCCCTGACGCTGACGCTGCCGCTTTATCCGCTGATCATTTTGGCGATTCTGCTTGAAGACGGCTGGCCGATCTTCTTTTCGCAGAAGCGGCAGGGCTTGGACGGGCGGGAGTTCGGTTGCGTCAAGTTCCGCTCCATGTACCGCGATGCCGAGGCTGTCAAGGCGCGACTGGCGGCGCGAAACCAAGCCGACGGCCCGCAGTTTTTCATTGACAACGACCCCCGCATCACCCGCGTGGGCCGCTTCATCCGCCGGGCCAACTTGGACGAATTACCCCAGTTTTGGAATGTTCTTAAAGGCGATATGTCAATTGTTGGCCCGCGTCCCAGCCCGGATCGGGAGAACCAGTTTTGCCCCGAGTGGCGCTACGCCCGATTGAGCGTAAGGCCCGGTATTACAGGACTTTGGCAGGTTCACCGCAGTCGCAAGGCGGGCTGTGATTTTCAGGAGTGGATTCGCTTTGACATTCTTTACGCCGACCGCGCCAGCCTGAAATTGGACATGATTATTTTGGTTCGCACCGTGGTTATGCTAAGATGGATGCTTCGCTTCTGGCGAATATAAAGTTTCATCCTGGAGGGGTGTAATTGTGGGCAAGGAGGATTTTCGGGTGTACAACTGGTTATTGCGACATCAGCGTGATGTCTTTTCACTTACTCCTTTTTACGGAGGGTTCGAGATGACTGGCAAAATGATGACTTTTTCGTGTGCGATGC
>JBBRGB010000348.1:0-1997 GCA_038241095.1 Phycisphaerales bacterium | reverse complement strand
TGGCAAGGCGGGGATGGTTACGCCCAATCTGGACCGCTTGGCGGGGCGGAGCACGCTCTTTGAACGGCACTACTGCCAGCAGGCGATCTGCGCCCCGTCGCGGGCCAACCTGTTCACCGGGGCGCGGCCGGATGCCACGGGGGTTTACAACCTGCAAAGCCTGGTCTGCGAGGTCGCGCCGCAATTGACGACCATGCCCGGACACTTAAAGGCCCACGGCTACACCACGCTGTCGCTGGGCAAGGTGTACCACCACGCCAAGGCGGATGACCCGGCGGGTTGGAGCAGGGAGCCTTGGACACCCAAGGGCCAGTGGGTGGGACGCGGGTATCTCACGCCGAGTCAGATCGAAGTGGCCAACCGGCGGGGAGAGGGCAAGGCGGCGGCGTATGAATGCGGCGATGTTCCCGATGAGGATTACCTCGACGGCATGACGGCCCGGCAAGCGGCGCGGACGCTGGAGGAACTTAAGGGACAGGAGCGGCCTTGGTTTTTGGCGGTTGGGTTCACGCGGCCACACCTGCCCTTTTGCGTGCCCAAGCGGTACTGGGAGATGTACCCGACAGAGTCCATTGATTTGCCGGCCAATGGGGAGACGCCACGCGATTGCCCGGAGGTGGCACTGCATGAATCCGGCGAATTGCGAACCTACGATGGCATCCCCGCCAAAGGCCCCATCGGCGAGGAACTGGCGCGGCAACTCATCCGTGGATATCGCGCTGCGGTGAGCTACCTCGATGCGCAAGTCGGCGTGGTGCTCGATGCGCTGGAGGCGACGGGACTGGCGGAGAACACCATCGTCATCTTCACGGCTGACCACGGCTTCCAACTCGGCGAGAACGGCCTGTGGTGCAAGCACAGCAACTTCGAGGTCTCCACGCATATTCCGCTGTTGATTAGCGTTCCTCGAACCTTGACCGGGGCGGCGGGGGGCCAAGCCGTGGCTGGGCGGGTCAATGGGCTGAGCGAGCATGTGGATGTCTTTGCGACGCTCTGCGACTTGCTGGGTTTGCCCAAGCCGTCGCACTTGGAAGGGCGGAGTCTGTTGCCGCAGGTCAAGGATGCGGGCGTGGCCACCAAGCCCGCGGTGTTCAGCCAATATCCCCGGCCAGGGAACAAGATGGGCTATTCGATGCGCACGGATCGCCACCGGTTCACGCGCTGGTTTGAGGCCGATGGCCAGCTCATTGGCACCGAGCTTTACGATCACCAAGCCGACCCCGGCGAAACCGTCAACCTCGCCAACGACCCCGCCCATGCCGATGAGGTGGCGGCGTTGGCCAAGCTGTTCACCGAGCGCTTGCCCGCCTCGGCGAAGAAGCGACGTGAAGAGATGCGGGTTGGGGGTTGACTTCCGGGGGGCCGGGGTCCGGGGGTAACGATCTTGATCTGGACCGAGACGGTTGGTGAAGCCTGATGAATGGAGCGCACCGGGATCGAACCGGTAACCTCCGCCTTGCAAAGGCGGCGCTGACGTGCGAAAACGCCGGGAAAACAGGCCCATCCCAAAAGACCCCCGACAGTAGCCCCAACAGTAGGCCGGGAAAATCCGCCCCCGACGATGCCGACTTGGCGGCGATTGTGGCGGCCTGGCCCAAGCTGACGGCGGCCCTGGCCGACGCCCTGGACGCCCTGCCCGCCGACGAGCGGCCCGGCATCGTCGCCCACGTCCGCGCCCTTGCCGCCATGACCCCCGCCAAGCGCGCCGCGATGCTGACCCTTACCAGCGAGTAACCCCCATGAACTCTCCGTCACCAAACGGTCTTAACGGTCGCACACCCGGCGGACGCTTCTCCACGGGCAACCGGGGCGGGCCGGGCAACCCCCACGCCCAGCAGGTCGCCAAGTTGCGGGCCGCGCTGCTCAAGGCAATCACACCCGCCGCCTTGAAGAAGGTCGCCCTGGCGCTGATCGCCAAGGCACAAGACGGCGACGTGCCGGCCATCCGCGAACTGCTTGACCGAAGCCTGGGCCGACCCGTGGAAGCCGACCTGATC
>JBBRGB010000347.1:0-2070 GCA_038241095.1 Phycisphaerales bacterium | reverse complement strand
CGGCACGCTGAGCCTCGGCGTCAACTACCACAGCGAGTTTTCCTATGACGCCGCGACACGCACCATCACCATTCGTCTGCGTGATGACAACGGCTACCTGGCGATCAATACCGTGGGGCAGGGGCTTGCCCTCGGCGGTGGAGATGGCGATGTGACCACGATTCAGACGACCCTTACGCCGGACTTCGAGTTCGCCGTGGATTCCTTCGGCCTGCTGCTCTGGCAGGACACCTGGGGCTTCGGTGCCAGCACGGTGCAAAGCGACATGATGGTCACGGCCCTGACCGTCACCGCGACGGTGCCCGAACCCGGCTCGATGCTGGCGCTGGCGGGCGTGATGGCGCTGGTGGGATTGCGGCGGCGGCGCTGAGCGTCCCTTGGGGTTTAGCGCTCCGACGCTAAACGCAAGCTTGATTCCATGCGCGGGTGATGAAACGGAACGTTGTGCCACGCGACCTGATGACAACCATGAAACGTCACGGTTTTACCCTTATCGAACTGCTGGTGGTCATCAGCATCATTGCCCTCTTGATGGGCGTGCTGTTGCCCGCCTTGGGCGCGGCCCGCAGTTCGGCACGCAAGGCGGCTTGCGGCAGCCATCTCCATCAAATGGGCATCGCTTCGTCGCTCTATCTCGACGCCCACCGCGACCGGCTCTGGCCCTATTTCAGCGATGCCGCCGGTGGCCGGCAATGGTGGTTCGGTTACGAGCCGGGTGGGCCGGGCACGGGCAAGAACCGCCCCTTAGACAAGGCCCGCAGCGTCTTGGCGGAGTTTCTTTCCACCGACAGCGACGTGTTTAACTGCCCGGCCTTCCCCTATGACGACGCGGGCTACTACCCCAAGTTCGCTCGTCGCGGCGCAAGCTTTGGTTACAACGTCACCCTGCAAAATCGCCGCCGCACCGACCTCGGGCAAAGCGAAAGCGAAGTCTTCCTCTTCGCCGACGCCATCCACTTTGACCACAACCCGGTCTTCAACGAAGGCCACTACGTCATTCACAACCCCAACGTCATGCTCAAATCCGGTTACGCCCACTTCCGCCACCGAGGCACAGCCGATGTGTTGTTTCTCGATGGCCACGCCGCGTCACAGAAACTTTCAGGCATCGGCTTCGCCAACAGTTACGAAATCGGCGGTGGCCCGGCGGGCAACCTCGTCGCCGACGACGGCTCCAACACCATCTACGGCATCGCGCCGTGATCCCACTTTTCGCCATCGAACCATTCGGCAATGGATTTGACGCTGCGGGTGAGGTTGTTATTGTGCAAGATGGTTGCGGATAATCGCAGCCATTCAACCACGGAGCCGTCCCATGCCCCAAGGCGAAGAAGTCTTTCTCGGTCTCAATAAATCAGGCGTCATCCTCTTCATCGTGCTGATCATCGTCTGCCTGCCCTTGTGCTGGATTCCGTTTCTGGTGGACAGCATGAAGTCCTCCAAGCCCATGCAATAATGAACCGCTCGGACAGTCCGTTGGCATCGCGCCAGCGGTCGCCGGGACTGACGCTGTTGCGCTGGCTGGCCATCGCCGCGGCGGCGGTGTACGTGGGGTGGAACCTCTACTGGCTGGCGCAAGGCCGGATTCCACCGGCGATCTTTTACGCCCTCACCGGACTGCCCGCCCCCACCACCGGCGGCGTCCGCGCCATCCAAGCACTGGCACGCGGGGAGTGGTCACTCTCTTGGCAATACAACGCCATGGCGCTGCCCCTGACGGCGCTGTTCGCGTTTTCCGTTCTGCTGCCCGTGATGCGTTGGGCAACTGGCCGCCCCGCCAGCCTGCCCCGCTGGATCGTCCCGGCTTGGATCGTCCTGTTGTTGATCGCCTGGGTTTTCAAACTCACCAGCGATAGCGTTTATTGGTGAGGAGAAGAAGGGGACATTCTTGCTCTGTAGAAAACCCCAAGTCTGAGAATCAATCGCGGTTTCCGATTGGCCTCGATGTCTTGGCTTTGACCCCGGTAGGGGTCATGGAATGTAGCCACGGGTGAAGCGGAGTGGAACCCGTGGAAAAGATGCCAATGTTTATTTCGCCCCGGCAGGGGCGAAGGAATAAGGGTAAGCGGG
>JBBRGB010000346.1:0-2144 GCA_038241095.1 Phycisphaerales bacterium | reverse complement strand
GCTATGAGTCAGAGCGCAAGCCTCAAGCCTCAAGCCTCAAGCCTTCTCCTCCCCCCCCCGCTCCCACAAGCCGATCGCCCGGCGCTAGATCGTGCCCGCGCACAAACTCTTCCATCGCCAGCGCCTTGCCACCGGGGAGTTGCACTTCCCGAAGCTGAACCCAGCCGTCACGCACCACCACGCGATGATTCTCCTGGATCAAGCCCGGCAGGGGACGCGACCCCGGCCTCATGCTGATGAAGCACGACAAATCCGGCTGCGGGGCCACCCGGCGAAGGATCAACTCCCGGCCCGGCGCATCATCCCCCTCGCCAGCCTTGACCCAGCGCACCCGCACACCCGGCCACGGCGTCAACCCGTGAATCCGCGCCGCGACCTTGTCGGCCTCGGCGTCGAAGTCCACCACCCCATCGGCACGCGAAAGTTTGGGCGCTCGCGTCGCCAGCGCTTCATCCTGCGTCTGGCCGCGCAACGTCCCGGCCACGAAATCCGTAAGCACCTGGCCCACCGCCCCCGGCCCCATCAGCGCCAGGCGATCATGCAATTCGCCAGCGGTTTCCAAAGGGTCGATGGCCGTCTTGGCCGTGGCGTAAACCAAACCCGCGTCCATGCGTTGCGCCAGCGAAATGACACTGACGCCCGTTTCCGCATCACCGTTCATCATGGCCCAATTGATCGGGGCCGCACCCCGGTAGCGCGGCAATAGCGAGGCGTGCAGGTTCACCACGAGTTTCCCCGAAGCCTCGATCAAAGCCGGGCTGAGCTTCTGACCAAAGGCAATGACCACCGCCGCCTGGGCATTCAAGGCCCGCAGCCGCGTGACCACCTCGTCCACATTGGCGTCCTCGGGCTTAAGCATCGTCAGGCCCCGCTGCGCCGCAAACGCCGCCACCGGCGTCGGGGTCAGCTTCTGATGCCGCCCCGCGGGCCGATCCGGCTGCGACACCACCGCCACCACCTCGTGTTGTTCTTGAAGGTGCTTGAGCGTGGGCAACCCAAACTCACCGGAGCCGAAAAAGAGAAGTTTCATGCGGGCAAGGATACCGTCGCCGTCGGCTCAAAGCCGCAAGGCGCGAGGGAACATTCCCAAGCCCACGGATGAACCCCAGCTCGGAGCGGTTCTTCCGTGGGATGACCAACGACTGCCACGCGCCGCCGATCCCACAGAAGAGCCACCGCAGCGGCGTCTAATCTGTGGGCTTGCATCCATCAACCTGTCAGAAACGCAACCCTCACGCCGCCCGGACCATACCCTCGGCGATGTGCGTATGCACGGGCGGACAAGTCGGGCCGGATTGCAGTTTGGCGTTGACCCACGCGGCCATCAACCACACCCTGGACCCACCCGCCACTTTCGCCGGAATCGACATATTAAACGTCGTCGCCGAGACGTTGCCCACAAAGTGCCAGGCCTCGGTCGCCTGCGGGTAGCCTTGGCCCACCGCGTAAAACACCGTCGCCCCCAGGATCCCCGCAGGCCGCCCCCGACCCTGGCCGCAAGGGGGACGAAGCCGTATCTTGATCGTCCGACCCATCACCGCCAACACGTCCAACTCCGGATGCTCCGAGGGTGCATGCACCGGCGTCGATGCACGATCACGCATGGGAATGCCCAGCGCCAACCGCTTCTGGTCAGTCATCTCCGGCCAGGCCTGCATCACCGCCACCAGCTTCCGGGTGGTGTCGATCAACGCCCGCTTCCTGTCGTTCTTGGCCATGACAGACCGCCTGCCCTGCGTCATCGGGTTCCGGGCCACGGCCAAGGCGTTGGCAAAGGCCAACTGCAGTTGGCAATAGTCCGCCACCTGCTGGGCCGTGAGCCCATAGTTCGGCGACGCCAGCAATATATTGGCCAGATTACTGCTCCAACTCAACAAGTCCCCTTCACGGTTGGGAATGTAGTCGCCATGAGGCATTGCAATGCTCCTGTTGGTTGCCCCCGGCCCCCCCCGGTCCACCGCAAAAGGTGCGCAAGAGGCATGGTCCACGGATGCGTCCCGCGAGCCATCGCAAGAAACCGCATCCAGCCAGTTCATCGACCCGCACCCCCGCCGACTTAACCTCACAACCGGAATAATCGCTACAACGCCACCGAAAGGCCTCAAACCCGCCAATAAAAGCCCGCCATTGCGCCCGAAAAGCCC
>JBBRGB010000345.1:0-2213 GCA_038241095.1 Phycisphaerales bacterium | reverse complement strand
CCGATTCTGGCCTTTGGCATGTTTTTCAGCGGCTTTGCCGTGTTCTGGATGATCGGTGCCAGCGGGCTGTGGCCGGGTGGAGGCAACCGTTTCTCCGGCGGCATGGACTGGTTCCGCCTGGTTTTCGCCGCTTTTGGCCTGCCGTTTTTCTTCGCCGGGTTCGCCCCCATGTTTTTCGGTCTGGCGGTCATTGCCGGCCGCAGCCGGGTCGAAGTGACGCGGGACAAAATCCGCAACGTCGAAGTCATCGGGCCGCTGCACTGGAGCTGGTCACGGCCACGCGCCCAGTTGCGCAAGCTCACGGTCACCGCCGCCCTGGGCAAGCCGTACAAGGGCAAGACGCCACCCAATATCACGCCGGGTTCCAGCGCCATTGCCGCGGAGTTCGACGGGGCCAAGATGCTGCCCTTGGCACCGGGCTATGAGCGGGAAACGCTGTTGGAAATTGCCAAACTGTTGGCGCAGCATTGCCGGGATGTGAAGCTGGATGAAGCGCCCTCTGCGTTCCGTAGCGATGGAGAGGATCAGACGCCGGAGGTGGCCGTGGTTGATGATGAGGTGGTGGAACAGTTGGATTTCGTGGCCCAGCCGCTCAACAGCATGGCGGTGGTGGATGATCGCCGCGATGGCGTGACCATCACCTTGCCGCCGACGGGCTTCATCAAGGGAAGTCGGGCGTTGCTGTTTTTCGCCATTGCCTGGCTAACGATCTTGGGCGTGATTGCCAGCATAATCCTGGGCAAAAGCGGGATTCTTTCGGGTCGCATGGCAATGGACGACTTGGGGGCCGTGGCGTTCATGGGCCTATTCGTGCTCATCGGCGTGAGTATATTGCTAAGCAGCATTCACCTGGCCCGACGGCGTGGAATCATCGACCTCATCGACAAGCCCCCCACCGCCCTCTTGATCGCCCGCAGCGGCATCTTCGGTTCCAAGCTCCAAGACTGGCCCGCCGGCGATGTGGCCGCGGTCCGCGTCGGCCGCAGCGGCACCGAAGTCAACGACAAACCCCTGATGCAACTGCAAATCGTTCTGACCAGCGGCAAGCAACTCGGCTTCTTCACCGGCCGGGATGAGGATGAACTGCAATGGCTGGCGTCGCTGCTGCGAAGGGAGTTGGGCGTGAGGAAGGGGGAGTGATTTTCACCCCGAAGGGGTCAAAAAGTGATTGGCCATCGCCAGTATGGAGAAATCGTCAACCCGTCCGCATCGCGGCACCGACACGGGACAGCAGCACATCAAAGGACGCCTGATCCATCACCGGTTGGCTGTTGGACTCATCGACTTCATCGGCGGGCGCGAGGGGCACCCAACTGCGGCAGCCGCCGTAGGCCGGGGCGTTGGCGATTGATTTGGGCGTCGGCAGGCGATGCACCCGCACGGCCATGAGGTAGATGGGGTTTTCGGGTCGATAGGAGAATCGCATGTCGATCTGGGCCGGCATCCAAGGGTGCAGGTCATCGAGTTGGTCAAACGCTTCCCGTGAAGGGACGCGCCAAATCCGCGCCGCTTCGCCCCACGCCGCGAAGGTGATCGTCTCAGGCTCTTGGCCATAGGTCGTCACGCGGTTGCGAAACGCGGGCTTGACCATCTCCGGCTTCTGATGCAGCCAAGAGGGAAAGAGCAGGAACCGCTCATATTCCAGCTCAAAAACGCCCGGCCCGCCAGACTCGTGAATCCCACCTTTGCGCAGCAACAGCGTCAGCGAGCCTTCAAGCATCAGCTCCGTCACCACCGCCCACTCTTTCAAAGCCACACTCAACATGGTTCGTCACTCGCATCATTGGGGTGTCGGAAACAATCAATCCGCCCTCACATCACGCAGCGGCAACACCGCCCGCGAAGCCAGCATCAAGGGCATGTCACAGCACGGCAACCGCGACCAAAAGGCTTCATCGGCGGCGTGAGGCAAATCGAAAACCGTGCCGCTCATCAGGTCCACCAGCACCGGGTCGCTGAGCTTCACCATTTCTAGACCGACGGTTTGCAGCGCGGGCGTTTCCAAGGCCGGGGCATCGTCGGCATGCCACCAAACGACCATCGCCGGGGCATCCGAATCGGTGGGCGTCCAGGCGTAGGCTTCGCTTCTCACCTCGGTCTTGGTTTCCAATCGGGACAATGGACGCAGCGGCACGTGGTCGTCAAACAGTGTGAACACATGTTGGGCGGCGAAGTACGAAGGCTTGCGGTGACTCACCTTCTTGTCGGGATTG
>JBBRGB010000344.1:0-2244 GCA_038241095.1 Phycisphaerales bacterium | reverse complement strand
AGCGAAGCGTCGATGCGTCGCTGGCGTTTGGTGGAGAGAACGGACGATCCACGCCGATGAACCATTGCTCCGTGGCGCGGAAGATCACCGGCGTCTTGCCCCGCCAATCGTGCGGGTAGCTGTGGGTGAACTTCTGATCGTGGAACAGATGCCCCGACTCGCGGAGCTTGGCGACCACAAGATCGTTGGCCTTCCAGATATCAAGCTTCGATCCTACCGCGGCGTTGTCACCGCGCAGCCAATCCGGGGCGGTGTCATCAAAGGTGCCATCGGCTTTGACGGGGCAGTAGATATCGGCCTGTCGCGCCGCGGCCCGCTGGCCACCGGTGTTGGTGTTGGTGTGGGAGCCGATGCGGACTTCCTTGCGGTCGTCACTGAAATGCAGGGCCTGCGCCAGGCCGGTCTGATAGTCCTCGACGCCGTGGCCCGGGGCGGTGTGAACTAGGCCTGTGCCGTCTTCCAAGGTGACGTACTCCGCGGCCACGACGGGTGACACACGGTCGATAAAAGGGTGGCGATAGGTCGCGCCGACCAACGCCGCGCCGCTGATCGTGCCCAGCGGTGGGGTGACTTCGCGCTTGGCCACGGCGAGAACCTTGGGTGCCAGATCCGTGGCGATGATCGCCACCCGGCCCGTGTCGTCGATGGGGTAAAGGCCGTACTCGGCGCGGGCCGAAACCGCCACCGCCATGTTGGCCGGCAGGGTCCAAGGCGTCGTCGTCCAGATCAATAGCGCCGCCTTGTGATCACGCACCAACTCCGCCAACGCGCCGGCCCCCGCCTGCTTCTCCGTCAAATCAAACAACACATATACACTCGTGTCCTGCCGGTCGTAATACTCCAACTCCGCTTCCGCCAGGGCGGTGCGATTTTCAATCGACCAATGCACCGGCTTCAAGGCCCGATACACCAGCCCCTTGCCCACCAAGTCCGCGAACACCTCCAACACCGCGGCCTCGTAGCCCGGTGCCATCGTCAAATACGGCTCATCGTAATCCGCCAAGGTCAGCAACCGTCGCATCTGCTGCGATTGCAGCTTCACGAACTTCTCCGCGTAAGCCTTGCACTTGTAACGAATCTTCATCACCTCCATCTCGCCGGCATCAGCGGACTTTCCCGCCGACTCCTGCATGACCTTGTGCTCGATGGGCAGGCCGTGACAGTCCCAGCCCGGCGTGTAAGGCACATCGAAACCCATCATGGTGCGACTGCGGACGACCAAGTCCTTGAGCACCTTGTTCAGCAGGTGGCCCAAGTGAATCGACCCGTTGGCGTAAGGCGGGCCATCGTGAAAGACCCAGCGCGGCGAACCTTTGCGCAGCTCGCGCAATTGCTGATAAAGCCCGGCCTCTTCCCATCGCTTCAGCGAGGCCGGCTCATTCTGCACGAGGTTGGCCTTCATGCCGAAGGAGGTCTTGGGCAGGTTGAGCGTCTGCTTGTAGGAACGTTTTTCAGTCGATTCAGCCATGATGGGCACCAGTTTAACGTGGCGGTGCCCTTGAAAAAGGGGACATCCACAATTTTCACTTCTTTGTCGTTTCAAATCACTCCGGTGTCCAGAAAATTGTGGATGTCCCCTTTTTCAAAACCCGCGCGTCCAGGGCCACCTCGCTACAGTGATATAAGCCATCATGCCCACCGACGACGCACCAACTCAAGCGACTTCGGGAAGTTCAACCGACGCGACCCGGCCCCCGCCACGCCGACGCTGGCGACGACGTTTGTTTTTCGCCTTGCAGGCGCTGGTACTGCTCGTAGCGGTGGCCGTGGTGCTCTGGTTCACCCTGTTGCCCGGCATCGTCGAAAACATCGTGCGGGACAAACTGCGCGCTCTGGGCTTTGACGAGGCTGACATCACCTCACTCCAAATCGTCGGCGTCACCCCCTGGCGACTCGACGCACGGCAACTGCGGCTGGGTGATGCCGACCAACTCACCATCGCCAACCTGCACATCACCTTCACCCCCGGATTGCTCTGGGAAGGCCGGGTGGAAAGCGTGGAACTCGACGGCGTGACGTGGAACATCCGTTACCGCGAGGGCAGGCTGGACTACGGCCCCGTCGCCGGGCTGTGGCGGAATGACGCCCCCGCATCGAAAACCGCCGGGCCGTCGCCGCTCTCCAACCTCGTGCTTCGTCACGGCCGCATCGCCTTGGATATAAACGGCTGGCGCGTGGTGTTGCCCATCGAGGCGCAATGGAAGCCCGTCCCGGCGGGCAATGGAAACGTTGCACTGCAAGCCA
>JBBRGB010000343.1:0-2257 GCA_038241095.1 Phycisphaerales bacterium | reverse complement strand
GGATGAGGTGTGGGGGAAGAGAAGGTGCCAGCGATGGTTGCGCCAGAAGGTTTCCAAACACAGCAACGCTTCGTCGCCTTGCTGACTCCAAAACTGGCCCGGTCGTTTGAAGCGGCATTGCGTCTGCCGGCACGTCGCTTCAATCGCTCCGCTGCCGATGGGTTCGTTCCGGCGCGCTCCGGCACGATAGTCCATGCGCTTTTCATGTTCGCGAAAGTAACGGACCTCCCGCGTCACCGCTGCAACGGCGGGCTGGCCTTGGAGTCCGGCCAGGGTCTCCTCGAGTTGCCGGATGACTTTGATCTCCGAGTGGTGCTTCAACTGGTGAACCAAGGGTTTGATCCACGCTTTGAACTTCACCTTGTCTTCGCCGAACAGGGCGCGGCCCACGGCGACCAGGTGTTGCACGGCATGATAAAAGTCCAGCCGTTGGCGGGCTTGAGGAAAACGATCGTCGGCCAGCCGCCAGATCCAGACCGCCCCGTCGCCAATGACCAGCGCGCCGGCGGCCTGTCCCAACCCGCGCCGCAGGCTCTCGGCGTGGAGTTGTTCGCGCAACGCGTCCATGCCCAGGCGGGTGGAGACGAATCCGCGCTCGCTGATGACCGGGCGTCCGCCGGCCGTCTGGCCGCGATGATCCAGGCGCAAGCAGGTGCCGGTATAGACCCAGTGCCAGCGTTCAGGCTCTTGTCCCGCGCGGCGCAACGCGGCGCTTTTGCCCCAGCCATCGCGCTCCCGAATGTTCCAGGCGTCCATCTGAATGATCATCTGATACGGCTCCAAGGTCAGTTCCAGTTGCGGCTTGTCGGTGGCAGCCTGTTGATCCATCTGGGTGCGCAGACGTTGGGCGCGTTGGCCCTGCCGCCGGGCTTCCCGATCCAGCGTGGCGCGGGGCAGTTGGATGCCCGTCAGGTGTTCGAGCACGATGCTCGCGTCTTCCACCGGCATTTTGCTGGCCAGCAACGCCGCCATGGCCTGCACGGCGGGAGAGTAACCGGCGGTGTCCTCCAATCCCAGCGCCGCGTCGGCGGGCATGCGCCATTTGCCGCAGCGTTTGCATTTGCCCCGTGTGCGTTGGAGGGTGATCGCCCCAAAGCGTGTCTTGAAGGTGCGGGCGTGACCGTCCGAGCAGTTCGTGAGTTCCTCCCGGCAGACCGGGCACAGCGGCGGGGTGGCGTCGACCTTGGCTTGAGCGGCGCGTTGCGTGGCTTCCAGCAGCAGCCGCTGAACATCGCGTGCCACCTGGTCTTCGAGATGCCCCAAGGTTTGATCGCTGGCCTGTAAGAACCGGCGGCTGGATTGCTCCAACGCCCAGGCCGTGCGGGCCGCCACGACATTCAAGGGTTCAGGCAGAGCAGCCGTTTGGGATTTCGTGCTGACCAACTCATCGCAGGTGGCTTCCATGCCCTCTTCTTACCTCAAAGGCCTCCTTAGAGAAAGTGAGATGCGCCCTGGTGTGACGCGATCTAACTTGAACCCATCTCGACAAGGCTGTGGCTGGGTGGCAGGGTTTCGTCGTGTCTGACAGCAAATTGGAACAACTGCGCGAGCTGATTCGTTCGTTTGGTTCATGCCTCGTCGCTTATTCGGGCGGCGTCGATTCGGTGTTCCTCGCCCGTGTTGCACGCGATGTTCTGGGTGACAAATCCCTCGCCGTTGTTGCGGATTCCGCCAGCCTGCCGCGTCGCGAGCTCGCCGAGGCGCTGGAGATCGCGGAGAAGTTTCGGATCCCTGTACGCGTGGTGAAGACGGATGAGTTCAACAACACGGAGTATCTCGCGAATCCCACGAACCGTTGTTATTTCTGCAAGCACGAGCTGTTCACCGAGCTGGAGCCGCTGGCAAAGGCGGAGGGTTTTGCAGTGATCGCCTACGGCGAGAACGCGAGCGATGTGGGAGATTTTCGGCCGGGCGCGCAGGCGGCAAAGGAATTTCAAGTGCGGGCACCGCTGAAGGAAGTCGGCATGACGAAGGCGGAGATTCGCGCGTTGTCCGCACAGTTGGGACTGCCCACGGCGGACAAGCCGCAGATGGCGTGCTTGAGCTCGCGCATTCCCTACGGCGAGGCTGTGACTCCTGAGAAGCTGCGCATGATCGAGGAGGCGGAAGTCGTGCTGCGCGATCTTGGTTTCCATGACGTTCGGGTTCGGCATCACGAGTTGAAGGCGTCGCAGATCGGGGTTGCCCAGGCACTGGCCCGCATCGAGGTGGGCCCGTCTGAGATGGCGAAACTTCTGGTGGAGGATGTCGCTGCGCG
>JBBRGB010000342.1:0-2265 GCA_038241095.1 Phycisphaerales bacterium | reverse complement strand
CGGAGCGCGGATCGCCGCGGGACTCATCAAGGACAAGATGCGCCAACTCGATGTGTTGCCCAAGACCGAGGCCTCCAAATACACGGCAACCCCTGGTGAAATCACCGTCGATGGCGACCTGCGGCAAATGCTGGGCGATGATTCGCTTCCCAAGGAGACGCTCCCGGCCACGACCGTGACCGGCCCGGACGGCCAACCGATTGCCGATGACCGCGACAGCCCGGTGCTTCTGGTCGGCGACAGTCACCTGCTGGTGTTCCACATCGGCGGGGAGATGCACGCCACGGGGTCGGGCCTGCCGGACCACCTGGCCGGCGAATTGGGCATGGCGACCGACGTGGTGGGCGTCCGTGGCAGCGGGGCCTCGCCTTCGCGCATCACCCTGCTTCGCCGGGGCGACAACCTCGCGGGTAAAAAAGTCGTCATCTGGCTGCTCACCGCCCGCGAATTCACCCAGACCCAAGGCTGGCGTCCCGTCCCGGTCGTCAAGACCCAGGACTGACCCTTTCTGGCGGGCTTCGGCGGAAAAAGGGGACATCCATGCTCTGTAGAAAACCCGTCATTCTTCTCTTCACCCCGGAGGGGTGGCGGATTGTAGCCACGGGTGGAGCGGAGCGCAACCCGTGGTCATGGTGCTTGAAAAGTGTCCGCCCCGGAGGGGCGGCGGAATCCCTAGTAACCCATTTTCCGTCGCCCCTGCCGGGGCGAAAAAGCATTCGCATCTTTTCCACGGGTTCCGCTCCGCTCCACCCGTGGCTACATTCCATGACCCCTGCCGGGGTCAAAGCCAAGACATCGAGGCGAATTGGAAGCGGCGTTGGATTCTTAAGCTTGGTGTTTTCCACAGTGCATGAATGCCCCTTTTTCGGCCCCGGAGTCCCCCCCCACGGGCGCTAGAAAAAAATATTTTGCGATTATTGAAGAAAACCCTTGCATTGGCGCGGCGGTCGCGTTATACTCACACTGGTTGACCGGTGAATCATGTTGGTGGATCGGGATATCAACGGACAGGACGATCGTCTTATGGCCTTGACTCTTAGCGACATTGCCCAGCACGTGGGCCTGAGCAAGCAGGCGGTCAGCCAAGCGCTGAACCAGACGGGGCGGCTGCGTCCCGAGACGCGGATTCGCGTGCGCGACATGGCGCGAGAGTTGGGCTATCGCCCCAACGCCGCGGCCCGCGCCACTTCCGCCGGGAGGCATAGTTGCCTGGCGCTGCTGGTGAGCACCAATTCCATGCGCAGCACGCTCTCCGCCGGCCTGCTGGACGGTGTGCAGCTTGTCACCCAGGAACGCCAGCTCAACCTGATGCTCGTCAAGCTGCCCGACGAGAAACTCGGCGATGCCCAGGCGATGCCCCGAGCCTTGGAGGAATCCGCCAGCGATGGCTTCCTGGTGGACTACACCCACGGCATTCCCCAGTCCATGATCGATCTGATTCGTCGCCATGACATTCCGGCGATCTGGATCAACTCCAAGCAGGAGGCTGACTGTGTTCGGCCCGATGACCTCGAGGCCGCGCAACAGGCGACTGGGCATCTGCTGGAATTGGGACATCGCCGCATCGCCTATGCCGACTGGAACCACGGCCCGGACTTTCCCGCGCCGCACTACAGCGTGGCCGACCGACGCCGCGGTTACGAGCTGGCCATGCGCAAAGCGGGCCTGACGCCGCGGCTCATCGTGCCCCAGCAAGGCCATAGCATCCGCCCCCCGGTGCGCATCGCCTTTGCCCGCGAAGTGTTGTCCAGCGTGGA
The DNA here is from genome assembly GCA_038241095.1 of Phycisphaerales bacterium. GTDB lineage: Bacteria > Planctomycetota > Phycisphaerae > Phycisphaerales > Phycisphaeraceae > JBBDMX01. The sequence goes on along the minus strand of JBBRGB010000342.1, from coordinate 508 downwards.
TCGGCCCACCGCTTTTCTTTGTTACGGCAACGCCGAGGCCGAACCCATCATGCACACGGCCCTGTGCCTGGGGCTGACGGTGCCCGAGGACCTTTCGGTGTCGTGCTTCGCCGAGAGCACCATCAAATGGTTTGGGCCGCACCTGACGGTTTGGCAGACCCCGTCGGTGGAGATCGGGCGGCAAGCGACGTTGATGCTGACCAAGAAGATTCGTCGGCCTGAAGCGCGGCTGCCGGAACTGGTTCTCCCCTTTACGTTTTACGCCGGTGGTACGTCGTGCGCACCCCCGGCAGCGGTTTGAAACCTTTTTATGTAGGAGATTTCTGATGCGGAACACGATGCGGACGAACTCGACGGAATTGTCACTTGTGAACGGAACCCTTTACCCCCAACCCGAAGGAGCAAAGATCATGAAGAGCAAACGAAACACACAGTTGAACGGTTGTCTGACCCTCGCGGCCTTGGCCACAACCATGCTGGCCACCGGAACCACCGCCTCGGCGGCGAT
>JBBRGB010000341.1:0-2292 GCA_038241095.1 Phycisphaerales bacterium | reverse complement strand
AAAGGGCGTAAGCCCTTGGTCGATGGTGCAATGGCGTACTTGCGCACGGTGACGTCCGTCCGCAGGCTCACGCCTTGCGGCTCTGATTGCCACATCGACTCGCGGTCTCAATCCAGCAACTGCACCAGGGCCTTGCCCGTCACCAACCCCTGCGCCAGCGATTCGACCAACTCGATGCGACCTTCGCGGTCATGCCAGTGCGCCCGTTGCAACACGCTGCGCGGCTGCGGCTGCACGCCGGCGAGGATCACGTGAATCCCGCCGCGATAGAGCTTGTCCACCGCGCCTTCAAGGTTCACCAACCCCGTGGCGTCCATAATGGGCACGGCACTGAGGTCGATGAGCACCACCCGCACATCGCCACCCAGGGTGCGAAGCTCACTCATGGCCTTCTGCGCGGCTCCGAAAAAGAGTGGCCCGGCCACCTCATACACCACCAAGCCGGGGGGCAACGGTTCGTCAAGTTCGGGGTGATGCTCGCCGACGAGTCGGGCATTGGCAAACGCCGCCATGCGCTGCATGAAGAGCATCGCCGCCAGCACCACGCCGGCCCCCACGGCCACCGTCATGTCGAAAATCACCGTCAATGAAAAGCAGACCAGCAACACCGCCACATCGCTGTACGGCGCGACGCGCAGGGTGTGGAGGAAGTGCTTCACCTCGCTCATGTTCCAAGCCACGATGAGCAGCAAGGCCGCCATCGCCGCCATCGGCAGATAGCCCAAGAGTGGTGACAGCATCAGCACGGCCGCGAGCACAAAGACGGCGTGAACCACCGCGGCAATCGGCGAGCGCCCGCCGGAGCGGACGTTGGTGGCGGTGCGGGCAATGGCCCCGGTGGCGGCGAAACCGCCAAAAAAGGGCGCGACCATGTTGCCCGTGCCTTGGGCCAACAACTCGGCGTCCGGGTCGTGCTTGAAGCCCGCCATGCCATCACTGACGACGGCCGAGAGCAGCGACTCGATGCCGCCGAGCATGGCGATGGCCAAGGCCGAGGGAAAAAGACCTTGGATCATTTCCCACGACACCGGCAGCGGCGGGCCACCATCAGGCCCGGGCAGATTCCACGGCCAACCGGGCAGCGGCGGCAATTGTGGAATGCCGTAGGGATTGGCCTCCGAGCCGAAGCGCGAGCGAATGGTGGCGACATCGAAACTCGGCCAGAATTGATGCAGCAGCGCCGCCACCACCGCCACGGCAGTCAATGCCACCAAGGCTGCGGGAATGCGCTTGGTCACCTTGGGCCAGAGGATCAACAGCGCCAAGGTCACCACGCCGACCACGGCATCGCGCCAGGTGATGCCCGTCGTGACCGTGGCGGAGTAAAGAGCGTGGACTTTTTCCACGTAGCTTTCGGGCATGGCCGCCACGTGCAGGCCCAGAAAATCCTTGAGCTGCAAGGTGGCGATCACTGTGGCGATGCCAGCGGTGAAACCGGTCGTCACGGGGTAGGGAATGAACTCGATCAACCGCCCCATGCGCAACGCGCCCATGGCAAAGAGCAGCACCCCCGCCATCGCCGATGCCATCGCCAAGCCCTGCAAACCATAACGGGCGCTGATCGGCGCCAGCAGCACCACGAACGCGGCCGTGGGCCCGGAAACCTGCACCCGCGACCCGCCCAGCACCGCGATCAAACCCCCGGCGATGATGGCGGTGTAAAGCCCGTACTGCGGCGGCACACCCGAGGCGATCGCCAACGCCATCGACAGCGGCAAGGCCACCACCCCCACCACCAGCCCGGCCATGATGTCGCCCCGCAACTGCGTAAGCGAATAGCCACGTGCGAAAGTCTCACGCAAGGCCGAGAACGGGCGAATGGAAACATACCGATCCAGCGGCAACAACGAAGCGAATCGTCCAAAGCGCGTCATGTGGTTTGTCAGTGTGAAGCGCCGGGCATGGCGCGGTGCGGGAACTTCGGGGGGGGGCAGTGTAACGCGCCGCCCACTCCGCCGCCCGCATCCGAAAATGAGGACATCCAGGCTCTCTAGAAAACTTCTTGGTTGTGTCCCTGATTGCCAAATGGACAACACCACCCGGTCGAAGTCTTTCCCCAGAGCACTTATGGCCTATTTTCTTCTCTCCTCGCATGCCCGATCCGCAGCAGCAGCGTGAAGGTGTAAACCGACATTTCCCGGTTGGCTTCCAGCCCGCGACCGTCGCGGGCCAATTTGAGCCGTCGTGCCTGACAAGCCAGTTGGGTCACGCGGAATCTCCCGCCCTAATCGGTGATGTTGGCCTCAGGAGATGCCTGAGCATGTGATTTGAGCAACTGGGAGGCGAGTTTCA
>JBBRGB010000340.1:0-2356 GCA_038241095.1 Phycisphaerales bacterium | reverse complement strand
GAGCCGTCGGTCAGCCGAGCTTGGGTCCACTTCAACGGTGTTTGATCGCTGATGGGATAACGGGCCGCAGCCGCTTCATCCATTTCAATGCCCCAACCCGGTTTGTCGCTTGGGTAGAGATAACCCTCACGCAATTCGGGCAGGCCGATGAAGACCTCATGCTCGCCCGGCGTGAAAGGCGCGAACTCCTGGATGCCAAAGGCGTGGCTCGAAACGTCCAAGGCAAGGTTGGCGGCGTGGCCCACGGGCGAGGTGTCCTTGGGGCCGTGCCATGCGGTGCGAACGCCGTGGGCTTCGCAGATCATCGCGGCTTGGATGGCCGGGGTCAGCCCCCCCACCGCGGAAACGTGCAAGCGCAGAAAGTCAATGAGCCGCCCCGTCACCAGCGGCAGCCATTCGCCGGGATGGACAAACAACTCGCCCACGGCCTGGGGCACGGTGACGCTTTGTCGCATCCGCTCGTACCAGCCCAAATCCTCCGGTGCCAAGGCGTCTTCCAAGAAAAACAGGTTCAACGGTTCAAGCTCCCGCGCCAGGGCGATGGCCTGAATTGGGCTGAGCCGACTGTGAACATCGTGGATCAGTTGTACCCTGTCGCCGACGTGCTGGCGGACGTGGGTAATGGCGTCGATGATTTCGCGCGGATAGGCGATGGGGTCGTAGTAGGTCCCGTCCAGCGCGCCATCAGGACGGTTGGCGGTGCGACCACTGCCACCGTAGCCCGCGGTGACCGGCGAAAGGGTGCCGGGGGTGGTTTGCGTGCCGCCGAGTTGCACGCGAATGTGCTTGACGCCTTGGGCCAAGTGGGCTTGCACGGCCTCGAGCAACTCGGCGTGATCACGCCCCGCAGCGTGCATGTACACCGCCGCGGCTTGGCGCACCTTGCCGCCCAAGAGGTCATGCACGGGCATGCCCGCGACCTTGCCCTTGATGTCCCACAGGGCCTGATCCACACCGCTGATGGCGCTGCTGACCACCGGCCCGTGACGCCAGTAACCGTTGACGTGCATCAGTCGCCAAAGCTCGTTGATGCGCGACACATCCCGGCCCCGCAGCAGCGGATCGAGGTACGTCCGCACCGTCTCGGCCACGGCGCTGCAACGCTGCGTGAAGGTGGCGCAACCCAAGCCGTAAAGCCCCGGCTCGCTGGTTTGCACCTTGACGATGACCAGATTTTCCGTCGCCGGCTTGGTCAGAATGGGCGTGATGGATTCAATGGTGATCATCGGGCCTCGCGTCAAAAGAGACTTCCGCCCCGCCCGCACGCCCGGTGATTCATCACGCACCACTCTCGCGGGCCAAACGTTCACCGCGAGCGCAGCAGTTCCACCGTGGGCAGCGGGCCGACCAGTGGGGAGAGATACTGCTTGAAGCTCTCGGCGATGTTGTTGCCATCGACGATGAACTTCTTGTCGAGCACGCGGGTCTTGCCGGCCACGTCCGAAAGTTCGACGCGCTGGTAAACGGCGCGGTAGGGGTTGTCACTGGCGCGTTGAATGGCGATGGAGCCGTCGTTGTCGCCGGCCAGCGCCAGTTCCGCGGCCTTGCGGCCGGCCATGCGGGCCTCGTCCATGTCCACCTGCGAATAGCAGCCGGCGAAGGATCGTTGCAGATAGCCCAGCGTGTCGGCGCGGACGCGCTTGATCTTGAGCTTGTTCTTGATGTGCGCCGAGAGGAAATCGCCCAGCGCGCCGGAGCCTGACAACTGCACGTTGCCATGCGAATCGCGCTCGACGTTGGCACCGGTTTCCTCGGCCAGTTTCACGGCGATGGGGGTGTGGTTGGCGTCGCCGATGCCTTCGGACACCGCGATGACGCAACGCCCCAGCTTCTTGTAAACACGATCCACATCCGCCAGGAACTTGTCGGTGTCGAAGGCCACTTCGGGCACGTAAATCAGGTGCGGTCCGCCGTCGTCGCCCTGTCGGCCCAACATGCTTGCGGCCGTGAGAAAGCCCGCGTGACGACCCATCACCACGTCGATCTTCACGCCCGGCAGCGAGCGGTTGTCCAGGTCGTCGCCCATGAACGCCTGAGCCACGAACTTCGCCGCCGAGGCGTAGCCTGGCGTGTGGTCGTTTTGCATCAGGTCGTTGTCAATCGTCTTGGGCACGTGGAAGCAACGCAGTTCGTAATTGGCCTCTTTGGCCAGGTCGTTGACGATGCGGCAGGCGTCGGAGCTGTCGTTGCCCCCGATGTAGAAAAAGTAGCGGACGTTTTGTTTCTCGAAGCTGGTGAAAATCCGCTTGCAATACTCGGCGTCGGGCTTGTCGCGGCTGGAACCCAGGCCCGATGAGGGCGTCATCGCCAAGCGGTCGAGACGATCTTGGGGGATGTCCTGCAACTCGATGTATTG
>JBBRGB010000339.1:0-2425 GCA_038241095.1 Phycisphaerales bacterium | reverse complement strand
CATCCGCAACTCGCTGGATGAAAAGACCATCCGCGCCACGGTCAACAACGGCCGCAAGGCGCAGGGCTTGGAACCGTTGGCCATCGACCCGCTGGATTTGGATCGCCTGACCTTCGATGATCAGAACGTTTTTGATCTGTTCCGTCGAGGTGAAACGGCAGGCGTGTTTCAGTTTGAATCCGGTGGCATGCGCAACTTGCTGGTGGGCATGAAGCCCGATCGTTTGGAAGACCTCATCGCCGCCAACGCCCTGTTTAGGCCCGGCCCGATGGACTTGATCCCCGACTACTGCGACCGCAAGCACAAACGCAAGCCCGTGCCCAACGTCCACCCCATCGTCGATGGTTTCACCAGTGAAACCCACGGCATCATGGTGTATCAGGAACAGGTCATGCAGATCGTCCACGGCCTGGGTTCCATTCCCCTGCGGGCCGCCTACACGCTCATCAAGGACATCTCCAAAAAGAAGCAAAAGAGCATCGACGCGGTGCGGCCCAAGTTCGTCGAAGGGGCGGAAAAGCAGGGCCTCACCCGCAACAAGGCCGAGGAACTTTTCGACCTGATCCTCAAGTTCGCCGGCTACGGTTTCAACAAAAGCCACTCCACGGGCTACGCCATCATCGCCTATCAGACGGCGTATCTGAAAACCTATTTCCCCGTGCAATACATGGCGGCGGTGCTGACCTATGAATCCGTCAGCACGGAAAAGGTCGTCGAGTATTGCGATGAATGTCGGCGCGTGCTGCGCTATGCGCCACCTCAAGAGAAAACTGGCAAAGGCGGCAAGAAGGGCGGTACTGCGGCAACGAGCAATCGCGGCATCGAAGTCAAAGGCCCCGACATCAACCTTTCGGATGTCGGATTCGCCGATGTCTTTCTCCCCGGCGAGCCACGCGACACGGCCCACGGCCACATCCGCTTTGGCCTCAGTGCCGTCAAGGGCGTGGGCGAGTCGGCGGTCAATCCCATTCTCAAAGCACGACGGGACGACAAGAGCCACGGCCCGTTCACAAGCCTTTTCGACTTCTGCGAGCGCGTGCCATTGGGTTCGGTCAATCGCGCCACCATCGAGGCCCTGATCAAGTGCGGGGCGTTCGATTCGGTGCATGGCATGGAGCATCGGGCCGCGATGGTCGAGGCCTTGGATGCCGCCATTTCCGTCGGTCAACGCGCCGCAGCCGATAGGGACTCCGGCCAACTCAACATGTTCGGCATGATCGAACCAGCCCCCGACAAGGCCGCCAGCGCCCCTGGCGCTCCGGGGGTGCAACTGCCCCGCGTGGCCCCGTGGAGCAACAACGAACAGTTGGCCTTCGAGAAGAGCGTGTTGGGTTTCTATCTTTCCAGCCACCCGATGGATCAGTACCGCGACACGCTGGACTGTTTCGCCACCGCCACCTGCGCCGAGATCGAAAAGTTCGAGGGTGAAATCGAGGTGGTGCTGGGCGGGATGCTCACGCGGATCAAACCCACGGTGGTGAAGAACGGCCGCAGCGCCGGGGCCAAGATGGCCATGATCACCATCCAGGACAACACCGGCTCGCTGGAGGGCGTTATCTTTTCCGAGGCTTACGCCACCCACGCCCCGCTGTTGGAACTTGACGCCACGGTTTTTGTGAAGGGCAAGATCGACCGCAAGCGTGATCGGCCCAGCATCCGCGTGGATCAGGTGGTGGCCGCGCGGGATGCCGCCAGCCAACTCACCCAAGCGGTTCACATTGCTCTGCGACCGCCCCCGGCCGACCTGTACCACGTGAACGGCTACGGCGATTCCCTGCGCGATGATCTGGTGCGGCTGCGGGAACTGCTCCGCGTGGCGGGCAACAACGGCCACAACGGCCACCGCAAGGCCGAGGTTTTCTTGGACGTGCATCAGGACGGCCAAGTCGTGAGCATGAGGTTAAACGGCATGCGCATCGCCGTGGACGCCGACCTCCCGGCCCGCGTCGCCACCACCTTGCACATTGAAAACGGTCAACCCTGTTGCACCCTGCGCGGCGCGCCCAAACTCAACCGCCGCGGCGCGGCCGTGCTGCACAACGACGCCGCCCCCATCGACCGCCTCCAACGCCACCCCGGCGACGACGACGAAGGCGAGTTCTGCGCCTCCATCGACCGCTATTGAACGCGACCCACCCGCCATGTCTTGACGTATATGGCAACGCCAGCTTATAGATCGCCATGGCGGGGATTAAATGTCCTTTGCCCTTATCCACTTTTCCATCTCTTTTCCATCTTCAAAGCCTGCTTCCTCGGGCGTGGCTTTAAGTTCGTCTCATACCAATTTTACGTCATACGTATAGTTTTGATCCAGTCGAAGCAGGTCATGCTTCGGACGTAGGCGGGGTCGGCGGTCAAGCGGCGAATGCCTTGACTCAGACGTTCGGCCACGGCTTGAATGCTCGGCATCGCATCATTGCCAAAC
>JBBRGB010000338.1:0-2535 GCA_038241095.1 Phycisphaerales bacterium | reverse complement strand
ACCCTGGGCGAACTGTCGCCGGATCAGGCCCAACGGTTGAAAAACATGGGTGTGTTGCGGGTCAATCACAACCTCGAAACCTCTCGCCGCAACTTCCCCAACGTAATCACCACGCACAGCTACGACGACCGCGTGCGCACCATCCGCACCGCCAAGGAGGCCGGGCTTTCGATCTGCTCCGGCGGCATCTTCGGCATGGGCGAGGACTGGGAAGACCGCATCGACATGGCCTTGGCCCTGCGGGAACTGGACGTGGACGTGGTGCCCATCAACTTCCTGAACTCCATGGAAGGCACGGCCCTCTACGGCAAACAGCCCGACCTGACGCCAATGGAGGCCCTGAAAATCGTAGCGATTTATCGCTTCATTCTTCCCAAGCAAGAATTGAAAGTCGCCGGTGGGCGGGAGAAGATTTTGCGCGACATGCAAAGCTGGATTTTCTTCGCCGGGGCCTCGAGCCTGATGATCGGCAACTATCTGACGACCTTTGGCCGCGGTGCCGAGGCCGACCACCAGATGCTGCGTGATCTTGGTTTGCCCTACGCGACCTTTGACGAAAGCGAACACGAAGCCGACCCGACAGGTAAAACCAGCGGCGACCCCGCCCGCGCCGATTCGCTGGCCAGCCTGCCCGTGATGGGGTGAAAGCTGTGCCCGTCACGCCTGCCGGGTGACGGCGGCTTGGGCCATTTGTTGCAACATACTTCGCGCGGGGGTATCGGGCAGGATTGCCAGGCTTTCGCCCGCTTGCCGCGCCAAGGTTTGCGCCCGCTCGTAAGCGTAAGTGACCGAATCGGTCTGTGACAGCAACAGGCGGATGCGCTGCACGGTGGCCGCGTCCAAGCCCGAAGCCCGTTGCATCAGATTGCCGTCCCGCAACATGTCCAGCAACCGCCCCCCCTGCCCTCCCCGGCTCGACCCACCGGCCGCCGTCGCCAAGTGGTGAATCACCGGCAAGGTCAGCTTGCCCTTCTGCAAGTCCCGCCCCAAAGTTTTGCCCACCGTGGCCTCATCGCCCAGTAAGTCCAGCAGGTCATCGGCGATCTGAAACGCCACGCCCAGCTTTTCGCCATAAGCGCACATCGCGTTGGCGACCGCCAACTCCGCGCCGCTGAGCATGGCCCCGGACCGGCAACAAGCGCCGACCAAACTGGCGGTCTTGCGGCGGATGATCTCAAAGTACGTCGCCTCATCAAGCTCCCAATTGTTGCGGTTGGCCAGTTGCAGCAGCTCGCCTTCGCAGACGGTGTTGGTGGCGTCGGCGATCAAGAGACTCAAGGCCGGGTCGCCCAGGGTCGAGCAGAGGTGATAGGCGTGGCTGATGAGGTAATCGCCCAACATCACGGCCGTCTCGTTGCCGTTGAGCTGATTGATCGTCACGCCCTTGCGACGAATGCGGGCCTCATCCAGAATGTCATCGTGAACCAGCGTGGCCATGTGAACCATTTCCACCACCGCGGCAATGGTGCGATGGGCGTCGGCCAGGGAGGCGTTTTCGTCGGTGTTTTGCGTGGTAGCCAAGCCCGTCGTCAGCACCAGGGTGGGTCGCAGCATCTTGCCGCGATAACGTTCGATGTGACCCACCAGTTCGTTGACACAGGCCAAGTCCGAAAGCAGTTCGACGGTGAAACGCGACTCAACCTGCGCCAACTCGTCAAAGAGTCGCTGGGCCAAGGCGGGATCGGTGTCGGCGACAAGGGTCATGCGTTGCGCGTCCGTGGCGGGGAAACCTGACATTCTAGTGTGAAGGGGATGGCGAGGGAGCAAATTGAGGGGGTGACAAGGTGAGGGGGTGAGAGGGTGAGGGGGTGACGAGGTGACAAGGTGACAAGATCGCAGGCCTCCGCATCACGCTTGCGGTTTAGCGCGGGGGCAAATGAAGCCTCAGGTTTGAATCCGCAGCAGGTCACGGGGGCTTTCGGGTTGGCCGGTGCGGCAGGAGAGCAGCGACGCCAAGCCGCAGGCCAAGGCGTCGCCCAGTCGACGTCGCGGGGGCAGGTCGGCCGGCGGAGCGGGGCGATCGATGAGTTGCCGCCAGTCTTCGATGATGAGTTCCGAGAGCGGGGCGTCATCGGCAGGGGCGGGGTCAGTGGAGAGAGTTGCCGGGTTGTGTAGGGAGCGGTTCCCACCCGTCGGAGCGGGTGAGCTTTGGGTGGGAAGATGAGTAACTGAGTTGGAACCATTGGGCGCGATGTCGTCCATCGGTTGACCCTGCGCGTCCAGGAGTTGGTAATGGTAATCGTCGATGCGTGCCTGGCCATCGTCGCCGGCCAGGAACAGCACCCGCTGATGCCGGGCGGCGGTGTCGGCGACGTGCAGCAAGGCCGCCTGCCCCTCCGCCAGTCGGGCATGGGCGTGCAAGTGCCCGCGTGCCTGACGGGGATCGGCGTTGGTTTGCGCTTGCGACCCCACCAGCGAAGCGTCAATGCTCAAGGGCAAATCGGTCAACTCCAACAGCGTCATCCAGGCATCGAGCAACCGCGCCCAAAGCGACATCCTGCCCCGGCCAAGACTCGTCATCCGCAGCGAACGCAA
>JBBRGB010000337.1:0-2575 GCA_038241095.1 Phycisphaerales bacterium | reverse complement strand
ATGCCGGCCAACACACCCGCACTCTCTGCATCCAGCGCCGCGATCTCGTCCATGATCGTCTGCGGGCTGCGGTGCGTCACGGCCTCGCCGCCGTGGGGGTTCTTCACGGAGAGGTCGCAGGTGGCGGGGTTAATCGTCTTGGCGTCCACGCTCCAACTTTTGGGCGAGTCGGCGAAGGTCTTTTGCAGCTTCACAAACTCGGCGAGGTCGGCGTCGTTGAGCGGGTTGGTCTTGCCGAGGTTGCGGCCGGGATCGAGCTGATAAAACCAGATTTTGCGTGTGGGTGAGCCTTTCTCAAAGAAGAGCACCACGGTCTTGACGCCCGCGCCCTGGAACGTGCCGCCGGGGCAGTCCAGCACGGTGTGGAGGTTGCAGCTTTCGAGCAGGAGCTTGCGCAGGCTGACCGAGGCGTTGTCGGTGTTGGAGAGGAAGGTGTTTTTGATGACCACGCCCGCCCTCCCCGAAGAGCCGCCGGCGCGAAGCATTTTGATGAAGTGTTGGAGGAAGAGGAAGGCGGTTTCGCCGGTGCGGATGGGGAAGTTCTGCTGGACTTCGGGGCGTTCCTTGCCGCCGAAGGGCGGATTGGCCAGGACGATGTCGTAGCGGTCCTTTTCCTGGATGTCGGCGAGGTTTTCGGTCAGGGTGTTGGTGTGGATGATGTTGGGCGCTTCGATGCCGTGCAGGATCATGTTCATGATCGCGATGACGTAGGCGAGGGACTTTTTCTCCTTGCCATAGAAGGTGCGTTCCTGGAGCGTGCGCAGATCGCTGGTGGTGAGTTTGGCGTTGGCCTTGAGGTAGTCGAAGGCTTCACAGAGGAAGCCCGCCGAGCCGCAGGCGCCGTCGTAGATGCGTTGTCCGAGCTTGGGGGCGACGACGCGCACCATGGCGCGGATCAAGGGGCGCGGGGTGTAGTATTCGCCGCCGTTGCGGCCGGCGTTGCCCATGCGCTGAATCTTGGCTTCGTAGAGGTGGGAAAGCTCATGCTTTTCCGTTTGCGAACGGAAGCGCAGGGCGTCGATGTGGTCGATGATTTCGCGCAGGCTGTAGCCGCTGGCGATCTTGTTCTTGATTTCACCGAAGATCTCCCCGATTTTGTATTCGATGGTGTTGGGGCCACTGGCCTTCTGCTTGAAGCCGTGGAGGTAGGGAAAAAGCCGGGTGTTGACGAAGTCGCGCAGGTCGTCGCCGCCCATGGCGTGGTTGTGGTCGAGCTTGCCATCCTTGCCCTTGGGCGCGGCCCAGGATTCCCAGCGATAGGGCTTGTCGAGGATGAAGGCGTATTTCTTGCCCTCCAGCCCCGCTTCGTCGGCCCTGTCCTGTTCCAGCCCGTCGAGGTATTTCAGAAACAGCAGCCAGGACGTCTGCTCGGTGTAGTCGAGTTCGGTGGTGCAGCCCGCCTCTTTGTGGAGCACATCGTCGATGTTCCTGAACGCTTGCTCGAACATGGCGTAACCATCCGGGTGGTGGAGGGTGAATGGGGGAAACATGGCCGCCAGAAGTCCGGCTGCCAAGGCCAAACCACCCGTGACGGCGTGAAGTGCAGTCCGGAAGGTCCCCTTGGAACGCGATGCAGTATGGCAGGGGCAATGAGCCAACGCAACCGTTCAAAGCAGGCCGGCACCAGCTCCGGCCGTTCAGGTCGGGGCGGGTGGGTTAACGAGCCACTGCCTTGGCCCACGACTGGCGGACTCCGGGGGCAGCCGGGATGATGCCCGGCTACCAAGGAGTATTGCATGCCTTCCTCGATTCCCCGAATGTCGGAAGACCAACACGGTTTGGACCACACTCCCTGATCCGGAAAACAGCAGGGTCGGCGTTGGATTGCCCGAGGGAATCACTCGCGGCTCAAACTTTTGCCAAGGCGACCAACTCGCCACCGTCCACTTCCATGACATCCCATGCGGTGATTCCCGCCGCATCGCTGTCGTCGTCGAGCCAAGCTGTTCTCTCCACCGTGGCCCGTGGGGTCGCCAGCAAGGTCAAGTCCTCGGCAACGTCTGCGGATGGCGTGTCAAGCGCCGCGATGGCTTGCACCGAGATCAGTTCCACCGGCTGCCAGAGGTCCAGTGTCACTCTGCTGGTCACTGGCTCTTGATCCGAAGTTAACCCCTTGGCTGAGTCATCACCCACGCCCATCGCCATGAGAGTGCCCGCTCCACCCAAGGCCTCGACGCCGTCCATGTCGATCAATTCTGCCCCACCCGCCTGGGGGGAAGTGTTCCGCTGGTCTTCAAAGATCGCGGCCGTGACCGTAGACTGGTCTGACACCGACGCCATTTGTGGTTCAGCAAACGCCGGTGCCGTCGGAAGCACCGCCGCCGCCGGGACCGTGATCAGTTTCAGCCCCGTCAGCAACGATGTCTGGCTGTTGACCGCCAAGTTGATGTCGCTGGCGTTGACGAAACGGTCGCGGTTGAAGTCGTAGAGATCGGTGATCGCCGCCTTGTTGAGCAGGCCACGCTGGTTGTTGACCACGCCGTTGATGTCGCTGGCGTTGACAAAGGCGTTGCCGCCTTGGTCGCCGGTGTCGCCGGGGGCGTTGCCGAAGTAGAACACGTCATCCTGGGCCAAG
>JBBRGB010000336.1:0-2592 GCA_038241095.1 Phycisphaerales bacterium | reverse complement strand
GCCGGATGAGACCCTCAAAGCCCGGTACGAACCGCTGCCCAAAGGTTTGCCCAAGCGCCATATTTTCTGGCGTGAGGAAATGTCCGACAACGTCATCATGAACCAGCCGGGGGGCATGATCGACCCCTTGGACTGGTACCGTCACAAGGTGAGGCTCATGCGTTTTCTGGCGGTCAACACCTATTGCAAAGACCTGCTGGAGTTCGGCGCCAACCAAGGCTGGGATTCCTCCCCGCACGGGGGCGACGCCTGGGTTTATCAAGGCCCGCCGGAGGTTCGCGCCCTGTGGGGCCGCATCGTGGAATTGATGGGCCGGGAGGGCTTGGACATTCTCCCCATGTACGAATACGCCGGCGGCAAGGGCGCGCATGGCCTGGGCCACGAGAAACGCGCCAAGACCTTGGGTGGCAAAGCCACTTACACCCACATCGACTGGGTGGAAATCGCCAACGCGGATGTGACCGATCCCGACACCTTGGCGGATTTCACCAAAATGCTGGATTTGACGGTGATTCGCCAAAAGGACAAGGCTGCCTTTGCGGGAATCTGGCTACGTTCACGCATGGGTCTGCCCATCAGTTTTTCCGATCGCTGTCTGACGCTTTTTTCCAAGGAGACCGCGGCCAGCCGACCCGTCACCCGCCGCATGATCCAAGACGACAAGGCCTTGTATCAGCAATATGTCACGTGGTGGCAACTCAAACGCCGCGATTTTCTGGCCAGTGTCCGCGACTACCTGCGGGGCAACGGTCTTCCCAAGGCGGTGGTGCTCTTTGGTTGCGACGCCAGCGAACCCGGCTGGTCGCTCCAAGGGCCAAGACAGCTTGTCACCGATGACATGGAATTGTGGAACCGCCTTCTGGCCCGCCCGGAAAACAAGCGCCAGTCACAAGGCGATCAAGCACCCAAGCCCATCGACTATCGCCAGGTCGTTCAACAGGACTTGGCCTTTCAGGCCTTCACCTCTCCCTTGAGCACTTGGGCTGACTGGGAATGGCACCACGCCCAGCCCCACAGCGACCCGCAACACTACCGCGACGCCGACGGCCTGATGCTCACCTGGACCATCAACCGGGCCTACACCGTCAGTTCACCCACCCCCTTTGACGCCTTCCGCACCCCCGCGGGGCTGGCGGTCATTCGTTACAACGCGCTCAACGAAGATGTCATGGCCGTGCGCCAAGGTGACAAAACCAAGAGCATCCTGGGTTACTTCGTCTGCGATGTGGAGCGGGCTGGCCCCCACTGCATGTTGGCCGAGGCACGGGCCGTGGCTAATGGCGACCCCCATTATCTGGGGTACCTCTGGGGCAACAATTTTTCGCGGGGATTCCCGGCTTATGTCCGCAACTTCAACACCGCCTTCCTCTCCCTGCCCGCCTTGCCAAGCGTGCGACTGGACAAGGCCAGCGATGACCCCGAAGTGGTGGTCCGCGCCATCGCCACGCAAGATCATGGGACCTACCTGGCGGTGGTCAATGTCGGCTTGGGTGAAAAAAAGAATGTGCGGATTCAACTCCCCGCCCCCGGCGCGGTGACCAACGCCGCCACCGGGCAACCCCTGGCGTCGAGCAACGGCCAACTCACCCTCTCCCTTTACCCCTGCCAGTTGCTGGCCCTGCGAATCACCCCCTGACAGACAATCCTAAACCGACACTTTCACATTCGATGTAAACGCGGAGTGCCCCTGTCGGTGCGATGGTCGAGACAGCGATCGCCAGTCCCGTGGCGACAAAGCCGGATTTTTTCAGATAATCCACAGTAATAAATGTACCCAATTGACACCCGGTCATAAAAAATCATCCGTCACCGGCAACCATGCCTTCGGACGATTTCCATTGGGCCCGCGTTCATGTCCCGCGCAACTTGCGTATCGGCCCCAAGACCCAGGCCGGGCCGGTGATCTGGCCGCTCAACAACGCGAACTTCACCTGCCGCCAGTTGTTGATTGCCGGGTAGTCGGCCAAATCGATGCTGACGCTGACGAGGCCATCTTTGTGGCTCATCCGCGCCGGGGCGCTTTGGCAACCTTGTTTGCCCGCATCGCTGACGTGGGTGAGTTCAATGCCGAGTTGCGTCAGATCCGCGCCAAGCGTATCCACGAGAATCTCCAGGGCGGCAAATTGGCCGTCGTTCCAGCGCGGGTCATTTAAGCCAAAGAAAAACACGGAGAATCCGCCCCCCTCCCCACCCGCTTGACGCCCGCTGTGAAAGATGGCGCGGGTCGGATCGTTGATGCTTCGGCCCACGTATGCCACCGGATTATCGGCGGCGAATTGCGTGGTGCAAACGCCCCAGGAATAACCCACCCCCGCGCTGGCGTCGGGCCAAGTGTCACCCAACGCGACCGCCCCGCCCGTGGGTTGAAGATGCCGCAGGGAACTGCAAAGGGTGATGCCGCTTTCGTAGCGCACCCGAGCAAAGACGGCCGTGGCGGCGCGAAGGTCCACTGGCGCGGGCCACCAGCAGCGATGGTTTTCCAACCCCGTTGCCGGCGAAGCGCTCCACCACAATTCCACGGCCGCGACGGCTTGCGATTCATCGACCTCCACCGTCAAATCATCGCGCAACACCGGCTCACGCGGCACCTCC
>JBBRGB010000335.1:0-2610 GCA_038241095.1 Phycisphaerales bacterium | reverse complement strand
GACGGCATCCTCATCGAGGACACCGGCCCTGGCACCACGGCCATCACCATCAGCGAACTCGGCTCCACCACCGCCCGTGACCTTGGGCTACTGGGCACCGCGGCCAACCCCGGCGATAACTTTGACGGCAGCTTTCAGAAGAGCATCACCATCGACGCGGCTGACACCTTGCAGATGGTGGCTGACAAAATCAACGATGCCGGTTACGGCGTCAAGGCTTCGATCGTCAACGACGGTTCGGGCTTGAACCCCTATCGCCTTTCGCTTTCGGGCACGCGCAGTGGCAAGGGTGGCGGGTTTGTTTTTGACGATGGCGGGCTGGGCATGGAAGCGACGAATCTGGCCCAGGCCAGCGATGCCGTGGTCTTCTTCGGTGCCAACGACCCGGCCAAGGCCATCGCCATTCGCAGCGGAAGCAACACGCTTTCCAAGGTGATTCCCGGCGCGACCATTGACTTGAAGAGCACCAGTTCCGGGCCGGTGGAAGTCGCCATCAGCCGCGATGACTCGGCCATTAGCAAGGGCGTGCAGAGTTTCGTCGATGCGTTCAACAGCGTCATGACCTCGTTGAGCAAGCACGACAAGTACGACCCTGAAACCAAGGAGCGCGGGCTGCTGTTGGGCGACCCGACGGTGGCCACCATTCGCCGCTCGCTTTACAACCTTGTCAGTGGGCGCAACAACGACCTGAAGGGCCAGTTCACTTCGCTGTCGCAAATCGGCGTGAAGGTCGGCTCCGGCGCTGTGCTCAAACTCGATGAGACCCGCCTGGCCAACGCCATGAGCGCCGACCGTGAGGCGGTGGTGAAGCTCTTCACCTTCAAGGAAACGGAAACGGACAGTGAAGGTGTGGTGAGCACCAAGGCCGCGGGCATCGGCGTGCGCTTCGATGAACTGCTCAAGCGCTTCACCGACTCCAACAACGGCACGCTGGTCACCCGCACAAACTCCATCGGCGACTCGGTGAAACTGCTCACCGACCGCATCGCGTCGTTTGATCAGCGATTGGAAACCAAGCGTTCGCGTTTGCAGACGCAGTTCAACAACATGGAAAAAATCCTCTCGCAGTTGCAGACGCAAAGCCAATCGCTGGCGAGCATGTCGCTGTCCACGACCAAGGCCTGAATCGCACTGACCTTTTTCTCATTCACTTTTGACTCAAGCCCACAGATGCCGTCGCTTTGGACGGCTTCTGTGGGATCGGGTGAATGGCGACGCACGGGTCATCCCCTGATGATCCCACAGAAGAGCCGCTCCGAGCCGCGGCTCATCTGTGGGCTTGCGGCGGTTTCATCCGTGGGCTTGAAGATTGATTGATTCGGGTGCTTAAGAAGTGCCTCGCCCCACATCGCCCAGAATGGCGTTGGCGGCTTCATTGGCGTAATCGTGGCCGTTAAAGGTCGCGGCGACGGTGTGCATCTTTTCAATCTGCGCCGCTCGCGCCGCCTTGTCGTCGATGATCCGCAGCATGGCCTGGGTCAGTGGCGCGACTTGGCCGAAGTGGGGGACGAACTCGGGCACCACGCGGCCCATGCCCGCATGTTCGCCGATCAAGTTGGGCAGGGTGAAGGTGCGCGTTTGCACCAGTAGCCGGGCCACTTGCGCCAGCCACCAGTTGACGTTGTAGAAGACCACCATCGGCTTTCGCCGGGCCAGCACGTGCAGGGTCACCGTGCCCGAAACCGCCAACACCGCATCGGCCCAGGCCAGCACCGAAGGCGTCTGCCCGATTCGCAAGGCCACGTCGTCAAAGCGTCCCACGGCTTGTTCGTGGGCCTGCATCACCTGACGGATGCGGGCGGCGCCGGCCTCGTCGCGGGCGGCGATGACGGCCGCGGCTTGAGGATGACGCCGCCGCACTTGCGAAAGCACCTCGAGCATGGTGGCGAGATTGGCCTTGATCTCCCCCATGCGTGAGCCGGGCAAGAGCGCGATCTTCACCGCGTGCGCTGGCGTGTGCGGAGCATCGGTCAACGGCGCTGGCTCGGCGGCTTCATCGTTGAACACCGGATGCCCTACGAAAGTCGCGGGCATGTTCCGCTTGCCAAACCAGGCTTCCTCAAACGGCAGGAGACAAAGCACATGGTCCGAGAGGCGGCGCATTCTGTGGATTCGCCAGGGTGCCCAGGCCCAGAGTTGCGGGGCCACGAGGTGGATGACGCGGGCTTGGGGTTGGAGCTTGCGAACCGCGGCGCAGATGGCCCAGTTGGCGGCGGGGCTGTCCACGGGCACCAGTCGGGCGATGGGGTTGACTTTCAACCAAGCAGCCAAACGCTTGACCCGTCGGCGATGCGCCATGGCCTGCGACAGGGCATCGCCGAGCATGACCGCGTTGTCGGTGGTGCGCTCGATGATCGTGGCCCCGGCGGCTTCCATCAGCGGACCACCGAAGGCGAAGACGGGCCGCTGCGGGTCGAGGCGGCGCAGGGCGGCGATGACCGGGGCCGCGTGTTCATCGCCACTAGGCTCGAAGGCGGTGAAAAGAATGGCGTCGCTGGTGGCGTCGTGGGTCACGCGGGGTGGCTCGTGGGGTGAGAGAACAAGGCCAAGTTTAGCATTGCCTCAAGGAGCCGCGCACGCAGTAAGCGGAGAGGAACCGCCCGAAATCGC
>JBBRGB010000334.1:0-2663 GCA_038241095.1 Phycisphaerales bacterium | reverse complement strand
CCAACCGCCCGTCACCATGGAGCAGACCGCCGCCTCGCTCAACTGGCTGTGTGCCCGCTGGCTTAAGCATCGCCACCAACGTCGCACAGGCCGCAACGACCTCCACCGCCAATCCTTCATCCGCACCTATCACCAACAGCGAAACCACGCCGCCATGAGTTCCCGAATACGCCGCTATTGGCAAAATGAAGCTGCGCTGTAGTGCTAACCCGAGCCCCGAAGCGCCCGACAAGCGGTTCCTGATCTACTGGTTATACTACATTCTTCAACCGCCACGTGGCCAAACTTCTCATAAGTTCTTGGCCTGTACCTGGATAAGGATAAACCCATGCCATCTGATCAAGTCGTGACGCCATCCGCCGCCGATGGGCGCTTGGCGTTTGAGGATACGGCCCTGCCGATCGCGCGACGGGCGCTGGATTTGGTGTCGCGCATGACGCTGGCGGAAAAGCTCAGGCAACTCGGCAGTGGAGCGCCGGCCATCGAGCGGCTGAGGTTGGCGTGCGAACCGATGGGCAGCGAGTGCATTCACGGCGTTGGCCGCGCCGGCCGCGCCACGGTCTTCCCGCAGGCGCTGGGCCTGGCCAGCACGTGGGACGTGGACTTGATGACCCGCGTGGCGACGGCGATTTCCGATGAACTCCGCGCCAAATACCATCACGCCCGGCGCGAGGGCCGATCCGGTCATGGCCCCGGGCTGAGTTGCTGGAGTCCGAATATCAACCTGTTTCGGGACCCGCGCTGGGGCCGAGGCCAGGAAACTTATGGGGAAGATCCTTACCTGACGGCCCGCTTCGGGGTGGCGTTCATCCGCGCCATGCAGGGCGATCACCCTCGTTACCTCAAGACCGCCTGCGCGGTTAAACACTTGGCCGTCCACAGTGGGCCTGATGCCATTCGCCACCAGTTTGATATTCGCGTGACCGACAAGGACCTGTGGGAGACCTACCTGCCTCACTTCGAGGCGGCGATTATCGAAGGCCAGGCCGCCGGGGTGATGGGCGCTTACAACCGTCTCAACGGCGAGCATTGCTGCGCCAGCCCGACGCTGCTGCAAAACATTCTGCGTGATCGCTGGGGCTTCGAGGGTTTTGTGGTTTCCGATGGCGGCGCGCTGCACGACCTGCACGATGGACATCGGCTCACCCGCGACGAAGCGGAGTCCGCGGCGCTGGCGCTACGTCACGGCTGCGACTACTGCTTGGGTCACGAACACCGTGAGCTTCCCACCGCTTTGCAACGCGGCCTGATAACCCAAGCCGATGTCGATCGATCACTTCAACGCCTTCTGACGCTCCGCTTGCGTCTGGGGCTGCTGGACCCCGCGGAGTTGGTGCCTTACGCCGCGATTTCGATTGATGTGGTGGAGTGTTCGGCTCACCGCGCGCTGGCGCGTGAGGCCGCCGGCGCTTCAATCGTGCTGCTCAAGAATGAGAACCGGACGCTGCCGTTGGCCTCGGACCTGCACAGCATTACCGTGGTCGGGCCTAACGCTGCGGACGTCGAAGCGCTGCTGGGCAATTACAACGGATTCAGTGCCCGCATGGTCACGCCGCTGGAAGGCATCACGGCCGCGGTCAATCAGGAAGCCCGCATTCACTATGTTCGCGGCTGCGATGTCACCGGGGACAACCGAGACATGATCGGCATGGCGGCGAGTTACGCCAAGCGGGCCGAGGTGATCGTGGCGGTGCTGGGCCTCTCGCCGATGGTGGAAGGGGAGGAATACGACGCGCCGCTGGCGGACTGGATCGGCGATCGCCTCGACTTGGACCTGCCCGGCGCGCAGGAGCCGCTGCTCAAGGCGTTGGTGGCCACGGGCAAGCCGGTGGTGCTGGTGCTGACGGGTTGCGCGCCGCTGGCGGTGAACTGGGCGATGGAGCACTGTGCCGCCATCGTACACATGGGTTACGCCGGGGAAGAAGGTGGCAGCGCGCTGGCGGATGTGCTTTGGGGCGCGGTCAATCCTTCGGGTCGCCTGCCGGTCACTTGGCCCAAGTCGGTCGGGCAACTTCCGCCGTTCCACGATTACGCGATGGCCAATCGCACCTATCGCTACATGACCGATGAGCCGCTGTTCCCCTTCGGCTATGGCTTGAGCTACACCACTTTCACCTACTCCGACCTGCGCCTTTCCCGCCAGCAGTGTGCCCCGCAACAGGAACTGCGCGTCGTGGCCACGGTCACCAACACCGGCTCGCGTGCTGGCGACGAGGTGGTGCAACTCTATCTTCAACACACCCAGACCCCCTTTGTCGTGCCGCTGCGACAGCTCGCGGCTTTTGGCAAAGTAAACCTCCAGCCGGGGGAATCCAAGCAAGTGGAGTTCCTCATCAAGCCCGAGCAACTGCTGCTGATCGACCCGCAAGGCCACGCCTGTTTTGTGCCCGGCAACCTAACGGTCAGCGTCGGCGGAAGCCAGCCCGATGCAATAAGCCAACGCCTGATGGCTCGCAGCGTAGTGGAAACGAATCTCACCCTTGACCAAGGGGCATGAACGGTCAGCGATCGGGGCAAGAAAAGGGGGAAAGAAAAGGGGCAAGGACAAGAAAAGGGGTCATAAATCTTTTTAACATTGCAGGCCGTTGTTTACGCTGCCATCATGTCCCGCAAGCTGCGTTTGATGCCTGGAGGCATAGCTTATAACGTCATGAATCGGGGGA
>JBBRGB010000333.1:0-2663 GCA_038241095.1 Phycisphaerales bacterium | reverse complement strand
TTCGTGTCATCGTGTTCGTATTTCCGGTTTAGGGCAGAGGCGGGCTTACTTGTTGGCGTAATCGATGAAGCGGCTTATTTCGCTGCGGAGGTCGTGGCGATGCACCACGCGATCGACAAAACCCTTGGCCAGAAGGTGCTCGCTGCGCTGGAAGCCTTCGGGCAATTCCTGGCGGATGGTGTTGGCGATGACCCGCGGCCCGGCGAAGCCGATCAAGGCCTTGGGTTCGGCCAAGATGACATCGCCGAGCATGGCGAAGGAGGCGGTCACGCCCCCGGTGGTCGGGTCCGCCAGCACACTGACAAACAACCCGCCCACGTCATCGAAGCGTGCCAGCGCCGCGGAGGTTTTGGCCATCTGCGCCAGTGACACGGCACTCTCCTGCATTCGCGCACCGCCGGAGCAGCTCACCACGATCAAAGGCAGGTTCTTTTCCGTGGCGTACTCGATGGCGCGGGTGATTTTCTCGCCCACCACCGCCCCCATCGACCCGGCCAGGAAGTCGAAGTTCATCGCCGCCAGCACCACGCCGCGACCCTTGACAAACCCCTTGCCCGTCAGCACGGCATCGTTGTGCCCGGTGCGGCCTTGCTCGCGTTTCAACTGTTCTTCATAGGTTTTAACGGCCTTGAACTTCAGGGCATCGACGGGCTTGATGCCGCTCCACAGCGGCTCGAAGCTGCCGGGGTCGCAAAGCTGGTCGGCGCGCTCCTGGGCGTTGATGCGGAAGTGATGGTCGCAGTCCGGGCAGACGTGGAGGTTCCGCTCGACATTCTTGCGAAAGAGCATGGTCTCGCAGTCGGGGCAACGCATCCACAACCCTTCGGGCACTTCGCTGCGCTTGGCCTCGGCCCCCTGCCAACTGCGGGCGGTGGCATCGCGTGGCGCGACCGCATCAGGAGCCGGGGGCGGGCTGGCCGTGGCGGGCTTCGGATTGTTTTCGGTCTGAGGCAACGGCATTTCTCGGAGAGCTTGGGGCAAGTCTTAAGTCTTGAGATAAGAAAGTGGGAAGCGGATTGCCTCAAGACTCAAGACTCATCCCTCAAGACTGATTCGCATCCCAATCCCGGAAGCGTAGGCGGCAATGTGCTAGGCTGTGGCCGCGCTGAATTGGAATTATATCGGGTCGGGGCGGTGCAGGAGACCAAGATGCGAATTATTCGATTTATGGATGAATACGGCCACACCCACCGCGGCCGCGATCTTGGCGATGGCAGCGGCGAAATCCTCACCGGCCCGCTCGACGCCCTGACCTCAACGGGCGACACCGCCCGCGTCAAGCGCCTCCTTGCCCCCGTGCAGCCCCCCAACATTTTCTGCATCGGCTTGAACTATCGCGCCCATGCCGCCGAGAGCAATTCGCCCATTCCCGAAACGCCCGTGCTTTTCATGAAGCCGACGACCGCCCTGGCCAACCCCGGCGACGCCATCCGCATTCCCCTCTGCACCCAGCGCGGGCCGGAGGTCGATTACGAAGTCGAACTGGCGGTGGTCATCGCCAAAGAAGTGCGCAACGCGCCCGTCGAAGAGGCGCTGGACTGTGTGCTGGGCTACACCGTGGCCAACGATGTCTCGGCCCGGCGCTGGCAGCGGCACAACGGCGGGCAGTGGATTCGCGGCAAGGGGTTTGACACCTTCTGCCCCCTGGGCCCTGTCATCGTCACCGCCGGTCTGGGCGAGGATGAGATCCGTGATCCGCAGAACCTGCGGCTCAAAACCACCGTCAACGACCAGGTGCTTCAGGACAGTTCCACGAGCGACATGATTTTTTCCGTGGCGCAGATCATCAGTTTCCTGAGCATGGACACCACGCTGCTGCCGGGCACGGTGATTCTCACGGGCACCCCGCCGGGCGTGGGCTTTGCCCGCAAGCCGCCGGTGTGGTTGAGCCAAGGTGACACGGTGAGCGTGGAGGTCGAGCGCATCGGCTCGTTGTGCAACCCCGTGACAGCCGCGGAGTAGTCTTTTTCTCCCACCGTTTTTTCACCATGCCCACGATCCAAGTCGCACAGCATGACACTCGGCAAGTAGTCGAGGCTTCCAAGCGGGCCGGGGCGGTTTTCGCGGCGGGTGGGCTGGTCGTGTTCCCCACTGAGACGGTGTATGGCATTGGCGCGGCGGTGGACAACGACGCTGGCTATCGCGCCCTGCGGCAATTCAAGGGTCGGCCTGACGAGCAGCCGTTTACCGTGCACATTCCCGACGCCGAGGCGGCCTTGCGTTACGGCGGGTTCGACAGCCCGTGGATGCGACGCATCCTCCGCAAAGTGTTCCCCGGCCCGGTGACGCTGGTGGTGGATGTGAGCGAGGGCGAAATCGTCGCCGCTCTGTTGCGCATGGGGTTGAAGCCCGAACATCGCAACCGCATTTACCACGGTTTGACGGTCGGATTGCGTTGTCCTGACGATGCCGTGGCGCGGGCGGTGCTGGGATCGGTAGTGAATCCCGTGGTCGCCAGCAGCGCCAACCCTCGTGGTGGCCCGCCTCCGATGGACGGCCAGTCCGCGGCCCAAGCCGTGGGTGATGCCGCGGAGTTGGTCATTGACGGTGGGCATTGCCGTTACGCCAAGCCCTCGACAATCGTGCGCATCATCCGCGACACCACGGGCACGCATCCCACGCCACCCCGCTTTGAAGTGTTGCGTGACGGGGTGTACGACGAG
>JBBRGB010000332.1:0-2680 GCA_038241095.1 Phycisphaerales bacterium | reverse complement strand
ATCGTCGCGCAAGGCCCCGGCACGCGGCAGTTGCATCACGCTTTGGTCGCTCAAGTCGTCCAAGCCTTCGATGACGCGATTGACGCCGGGCGTGGCGGGGACTTCGATGAGCACCGGCCCATCGGGTCGCCGCCGCCAATGTTGCGCCAAGGCGCTGACACTGGCCAACTCAACGGGCTGCTGGCCGTGAATCCAAAGGATGACGGCTTGGCCTTTGGCGAGGCCCGTGGCGCGGCTCCAGGCTTCCATCAGCGCCGGCACGTTGTCGGTGCCACCAACGGGACGATGCGCCCGCAAGGTCGTCGCCGCGCGGTCGCGCAGTCCCGCATCAATCGGCTGCGTGCCACCCAGCAAATCCACCACCGCATCGCCCGCCACCAAGAGCGACAGTTCCGCGCCATCGGGCAGCGTAGTGAAAGTCGCCGCCAATTCCTCAAACGCCGGCCCCATGTCCGCCGAGCCATCGGCCACGATGATGATGCGCTGGGGCGTCGCCACATCCAACCGCTCCATGCGTTGGGTAATCACCGCCTCGCTGCCCTTCATCGGATCGGGCGTCCAACTCGTGGTCACTTCCGCGGCGCGGGCCGCGTGAACCACCGCCTGCCTGGCGTCGAGCAATTGCGCATCGTCGAGTTGTCCGCGCAGGGCGAACACGCCACCCGTCGCGGCCTCTTGCGCCAAGGCCGTGTCCTTGGCGGACAAGGGTTGTTTGGCCTCGACCCAGACCTGATGTTTCGTGGCCGGGGGCACGGCGAAGTTGCGTTCGATGATGACCGGCAATCGCAAGGCCGCGTCATCCGCCGCCAGCACCGACATCGGCGCGGTGATGCCGATTCGCACCTTCATTTCCTTGCCTTCACGCAGCACGGGGAAGCACTGCACCAGCACGCGGTCTGGCCCGGCCGTGGTCACCAGCACTGGATCGCGCTGTCGCCGCACAACGTTTTCGTAAGCCTCACGCACTTGACCACGCGAGCCGAACGCGGCCTCGCGTTCTTCACCGTTGACCCACAGCGTCAACCGCGAAACCACGCCCCCGGCAGGCAGCAAAATCTGCGCGCGGGCTTCGTGATCCGCCCACGGGCTGTCGTTGCGGAAGACCAGCGTCCACTCGACATAACCCAAGGCCGCATCGCCATCGAGCGAAGCGTCCATCTGCGAAGTCACCAGCGACAGACCCTTGCGTTGATTGCCCACGATGATGCCGCCTTGGTCTTCGTCCCACGATGAGTCGAACCCTTCCCAGCGGCGACCGACGCTGAGGCTCGGCGGGGGCACGCTGTTAAACGGTTGGCCGGTGACGCGGTAGTAGATGCCGCGGGCTTGGAAGGGCGTGACGGGATCGGAGAATGAAAGGACGAAACCCAGCAGGTCGGTGGCGGCGCGTGGCCGCTCGTAGCAGGCTTTGAGGAGCCACGTTTCGCTGCCGACGCTTCGCAGCATGGAGAGGCCGCGTTGTTGGGTCGTAAGGTTGTCCGAGGCCGCCATTTCGATGCCGATGCGGGTGAGCGTCGAGGGCATTTCCGCCAGCGCCATGGCCAGCACCGCCGCGAGCAATCCCAGCCAAAGGCCCGGTACGCGCTGCGCCTGCGAGTGTGGCGTGAGGAAGCGCAAGCGTCGCCGAAGCATCATCGAAGCGATGAAGCCCGAGAGCGGGGCAAGGCCAAAGAACCCAACGCCCAGGAAGATGATGCCGATCAGGGAGAAGGGCAACAGCGGCAAAAAGAGCAGCGCATAGACAAACGCGATGCCCATGCCCAAGGCGTTGAACCAACCCGCGGCCTTGCGCCAACGCATGGCGCCCCAAGTCGTGATAACCCAAGCCGTCAGGTTGGCGGCGGGAATCAGCAGGAAAAGCAGCAGATGCCAGATGGAGGGAATGGGGTCAAAAAAGATGCCGGCACAGAGGCCCGTGGCGGCTTCAAAGAGCGGGGCGATCAGCGGCAGCAACACGCCAAAAATCAGAATCAAAGTCTGCCATGGCCACCAGAAACGGAGCTTGCGTTGTTTCTTTGCATCGGGCTTGTCGGGGTTGGTGGCAGCGTTGGCGATCGTGGCGTTTGCGGAGGCATGAATCATCGCGGGCGGTGAAGTGGAGGTGGTGGTTTCGGGCATGCCGATGCGCGCCAGCACGCGCTTCAATTCTTCTTCCGTGACCACCTGCGAACCAGCCGCGGCCAGCTCGCTTTCGACGTGTCGCCGCAGGTCGTCGATGACTTCCTGCGAGTCCGTTTCCCCACCGTCGGCCTGCAAACGCTGGCGCACTTGTTCGACGTATTGACGCCAGGCGTCGCTGGCTTTTTGCGTCCACTGACTCATGGTTTTCCCTTTCCGCTTCGCAGGCGTTTGAGGCCCACGAGCACATCGTCGAGATGCCGTCGCATCAGGTCGAGGGTCGCGTGGCCTTGGTGGGTGAGACTGTAGTATTTTCTGGCCGGGCCTTCGCTGGATTCTTCCAGCCGGGCCGCCACCAAGCCCTGGCGTCGAAGCCGACTCATCAATGGATAGAGCGTGCCCTCGGTGACGCCCAGCCCCGGCAATTCGACAAGCGTCTTGGCCAGCTCGTAGCCGTAGCGTTCACCCTCGGCCAGCGCGGTGAGCACGCAAAGCTCGAGGATGCCCTTGCGGAATTGGATGGTCCAGTTCTCAAACTCGATGGCGTGGACTCCGTGAAGCG
>JBBRGB010000331.1:0-2735 GCA_038241095.1 Phycisphaerales bacterium | reverse complement strand
GCGGGGAAAACTTTCGCGCTCAGCAGCCGCTATCTGCAACTGCTGTCGCGCGGGCACAAAGTCGATGGCATCCTGGCGACGACCTTCACCCGCAAGGCGGCGGGGGAAATCCTCGACCGCGTGCTGGTGCGGCTGGCCAAGGCGGCGGTGGATGATGACGGGGCCAAGAAGTTGGCGGAGGAGCTTGAAGACCCCACGCTCTCGCTGCACCGCGTGCGCGACATGCTCGGCGAAGTGGCGCAGTCACTGCACCGCATTTCCATCGCCACGCTCGACGCTTTTTTCAATCGCGTGGCCCAGAGTTTTCGTCATGAGTTGGCACTGCCCCCGCAGCCGGTGATGGTGTCCAATGAAGACCCGCTGGCGACGCGCTTGCGACAGGAGGCCATTGCCGCCATGCTCGGCGATGAGCCGGTGCAGGTGCTGGTGGACTTGCTGCGCAAGCTGCACCACGATCAGGCCAAGCGTTCGGTGACGTCCGCCATTGATGACATTGTCAAAGGGATGTACGACGTTTTTCGGCAAGCGCCGGAACGCGAGTTGTGGTCGCGGGTGGAAGTGCCGCCGGGGTTGTTGGATGAATTGGCGTTCGCCGCGGCCATCGATGCCTTGCGTGAGGCGGGGGAACTGGTGCCGCTGACCAAATCGGGCACGCCCAACAAGGGATTTCGTGATGGTTGGCGCAAGATGCTTGACGCGGTGGTGCTGCGAACGTGGGATCTGCTGTTGGCAAATGGATTGGCGGCGGCGGTGGCGGAAGGCAAGGAGACCTATTACAAGGCCGCAATTCCCGGTGCCTTGCGCGATGCCTGCGCGCCCTTGATCGCCCACGCTCAAGCCGCCATGATCGCCCGTTATGTCGATGCCAATCTCGCGGCCCATCGTCTGCTGACCGCCTTTGACGCCCACTACACCCGCCTGCGGCAGGCGCATCGCCTGATGCTCTTTTCGGATCTCTCCCACAAGCTGGCGCGACAGTTGCCACGCTTGGGCGATGACCTGTTGCGGGAGGTTTATTTCCGGCTCGACACGGCCGTGTCGCATTTGCTCCTCGATGAGTTTCAGGACACCAGCTTGGAACAGTGGCAAGTGCTGGAACCGTTTGCCCAGGAAATCTGCGCCACCGATGAAACCTACGGCGAACGCAGCTTCTTCTGCGTCGGCGATGTGAAGCAGGCCATCTACGGCTGGCGCGGCGGATGCGCGGGCCTTTTTGACCACATCGAAGAGGAACTCCACCTCACCGAGAACAATCGTCAACAACTGGCCAAAAGTTACCGTTCCTCGCAGGTGGTTCTCGACGCGGTCAACACGGTGTTTGAGGCTTTGGGCGATTCGCCGGCGATTAAATCGCCGGACGTGGCCCAAGCCCAAATCATGAGCCAAGGCTACGAGCGTCACACCGCCAACGATTCGGACAAGCCGGGCTTCGTGGAGGTCATTACCTCGTCGGCAACGGGATATGTCGATGCGGCCGATGACGCTGACACCGACTTGGAGGATGACTCCAACTCCGACGATGACAACGCCAACGCTTCTCACTCGCAAGCCTCGGATGAAACCGCGACGGACTTCGATGCCTTGGACGCCAGTCGCGCCGATGAGCACGAAGTCTTTGCCGCGCGGTACATCGCTGGCTTGGCGCGGGCCGCGCCAAAGGCCAGCGTCGGCGTACTGGTGAGTACCAACAAGGCCGTCAACAAGCTCATCTTCCAGCTTCGCCAATTGGGCCAGGATGCCAGCGGCGAAGGCGGCAGCCCGGTGACTGATGACCCGGCGGTCAATGTCATCCTGGCGGCGATTGCCTTGGCGGATCACCCCGGCGACAGTGCCGCGGCTTTCCTGCTGCATCATTCTCCCTTGGGTGCAATCGTCGGTTTGGATTCGCTGGAGCCGCAAGCCGTGGTCAAGGTCTCCGCCCGCATCCGCTGTGATTTGCTGGCGCAAGGTTACGGCCCGCTGGTGGGGCAGTGGGCGCGACAACTGGCGTCGCACTGCGGGCCGCGCGGCACACAACGACTTGCTCAACTCACCGAACTGGCCGACCGCTTCGACACCGAAGGCACACTGCGGCCACGGGAGTTCTGCGATGTAGTCAGCGCCACCGCCGTGGAGGAACCCAGCCCGGCCCGTATCCGCATCATGACCGTCCACAAGGCCAAGGGGCTGGAGTTTGACCTCGTCGTGCTACCGGAACTCAACCGCACGCAAGGCGATAAGGAACCCCTCTACTTCTCCCGGCCCGATGAGACTTCCCCCATCAACGGCGTGTTTCTCGGCGCGAAGAAAGAACTGCGCCAAGCCTGCCCGTTGCTCGAAGTGGCCTATCAGCAGCAACGCGCCCGGCGGACGTGGGATAACCTTTGCGCCCTCTACGTCGGCATGACCCGGCCACGCCACGCCCTGCACATGATCTTGAAACCCCCGGCCAGGACGCCCAAGGGCCTCATGTCTCCCACCAAGGGATTCTCCGACGGGTCCTATGCCGCCATGATCCGATGTGCCTTGGCTGGCGGTGTCCAAGAGACGCTTTTGGGCGGGCAGACGCTTTACATCAAGGGTGATCCGCAATGGTTTTCGCGTGATACGACCGAGGCGAAAGCGCAAACGGAAACCCAAGGCCAACCGGCGACTTCGCAACCGCTGCGCATCGCGTTGGCGAAAGCGACGCACAGCGCCCGGTCGTGGCGTATGGTCAGCCCATCATCACTCGAAGCGCAAGGGCGGGTGCGAGC
>JBBRGB010000330.1:0-2754 GCA_038241095.1 Phycisphaerales bacterium | reverse complement strand
TGGAAGCGGCGACCGCGTGGGCTGGCCATATCGCGCCGGCGCTGATCAGCGGCATGAGCAGAAGCAACGAAACCAAGCGTGTGAAAGAGAGATGGCTCATGGGCGAAGGTCATCCAAAGGCGATTAGAGTTTAACGTCGGTTGGGGCCGCGCCATTGCCGGGCTTGTCGTTTGTTAGCGACTTTGCGGTGGAACGTTGGGAACTGGAATCACGCCGCATCGCGCGGCCAGCGGTGAAAACCGTAAAATCATCATCTCACCGCGCTTTGTCGCCCTCTTTGCCGAGTTTTCCATGAACCCTCCCTCCGCCGCCACCGACATGCCCCACGCTCCCGCTTATCAGCAGTGCATCGACCCGGACTGCAACGCCGTCTTCGGCGTCGATGAAGTCCACGTCGCCTGCCCGGCCTGCGGGCAAAATGGCAAGCAATCGCTCTTGGACATCCGCTACGACTGGTCGCGGCTGGCGGCTCCGAAGTCGCTGACATTCTTTGAGCATCGCTGGATGACCAAGGGTGAAAACGGGGCCGGGGCGTTGGACTTTTCCGGCGTGTGGCGTTTCCGCGAACTGATGCCCTTTTACCGCACCGAGGCCGACATCGTCACCGTGGGCGAAGGCCGCACCAACCTGCAAGTCGCCGATCTGCTGGCGGCTCGCATTGGCATGAAGCCCGGCCGACTGCTGCTGCAATACGAGGGCTTGAACCCGTCAGGCTCGTTTAAGGACAACGGCATGGCCGCGGCGTTCACCCACGCCCGCATGGTCGGCGCCAAGCGCGTCGCCTGCGCTTCGACTGGCAACACCTCCGCCAGCCTCGCCCTTTTTGCCTCTCTCTCTTGTCTCACCGGCATCGTCTTCATCGGCAGCGGCAAAATCGCCTACGGCAAGCTCTCCCAAGCCTTGGACTACGGCGCGCGAACGTTGCAAGTCCAAGGCGACTTCGATGCCTGCCTGCGTCGTGTGCGGCAGATCGCCGTGGATCGACCGGAACTGGGCATCTATCTGATGAACAGCGTCAATCCCTTCCGCTTGGAAGGGCAGAAGGCCATCATGTTCCGCGTGCTCGAAGCCCTGGGCTGGGAAGTGCCCGACTGGATCGTGGTGCCCGGCGGGAACCTGGGCAACTGCTCGGCCTTCGGCAAGGCGTTCACCGAGCTGCGCGAGCTGGGCCTCATCAACCGCGTGCCCCGCCTCGCGGTGATTCAAGCCCAAGGCGCCAACCCGCTCTACGAACTCTTCACCGAGCAGGGCCTGCGCTGGAACGGTGGGCGTTACGACATGGAGATGGTCAAGAGCTACTACCGCAAGATGGATCAGGACGACCGCCACGCCCACACCATTGCCAGCGCCATCGAGATCGGCCGCCCGGTGAATCTTGCCAAGGCGCTGCGGGCCTTGGAGGTGATGGACGGCGTGGTGCGGCAGGTCGATGACGAGACGATTCTGGAGCACAAGGCGATGGTGGGGCGGTGGGGCTTCGGCTGCGAGCCAGCCAGTGCCGCCAGCGTCGCCGGGGCGCACATGCTCATCAAGGAAGGCGTGATTTCGCCCTCCGAGCGAGTGGTCTGCATCCTCACCGGACATGTGTTGAAAGACCCGGACGCCACGGTGAAATATCACACGGGGGTGGACATGAAAGCCATGCAGGAGCAGGCCCCGCGGAGCGAGCCGCACGGTAAACTGTCGATGCGGCCGATCCCGGTGCCGGATGATCTGGAAGCGATCATCGCGGCGGTGGGTGCGTCACCTGACGCGGTCGGTGCCGAGGGCGGACAGCTCGCGGCGGGAAGTGGCAAGGACCCCTTGCGCCACCTGCCGGTGAACGAGTATTGATACAAGGAAAGCCCATGAGCCGCGCACGAAGTAAGCGGTGTATCAAACAGTCCTTCACGTTAAATCGGAATTACTGTAGCCAACCCTTTTCACAAGGACCGAATGATGAACCCCCGAAAAATCGCCACCTTGACGCTCACCCTTGTCGCCTTGCTGGCCATCGCGCCGGCGGTGCTTGCCTTTGAAGCCATCGTGCCCTTGCAGGAGCACGAAGCGGCCGCCCCCGCGCAAAATGATGCCGGTCAGGAACTGGGCCAGTTGCTCAGCGACGCCAAACAGATCGAACAGCTTGAAAGCGAGCGGCGGGATGCCGCACGCGATCTGAACCGGCAACTCAACACCAATCGCCGCATGGTGCAGGAACTGGAAAAGGAAGGTGGCCTACCGCAGACGGAGATCGATCAGACCCAGGAGCAGATCAAGCGTTACGAAGAGCAAGTCCAGCAGACCCAGGATCGCATCGCCGAGCTTAAGTCCAAGCTGGAATTGGCCAACATGGCGACCCCGGATAAGAAGGCCAAGGCCGAGGAACTGCGAGGCCAAAGCGATGCTCTGCAATCAAAAATTCAGGAGGCGCAGAAGCCCGCAGAGGAAAAACTCAAAGCCTTCCGCAATGAAATCAAGGGTCGTGGCCAGGCGTTAGAGGCCATCATCAAGCCCGCGTTCCGCGATGGCACCGGCGATTTTGAGGGTGTGAAGCTCAGCGGCTACAAATTCACCTATGACCAGGCCTTCATCAACCTGTGCTGGAACAAGGGTGACCACCAGTTCGCTTGGGCTCATGTCCGCATTCGTCCCGGTGCCGAGCAGGAATACGAGGAAAAGCTGGCGGGCAAGTATCCCTTGCAGTCGATGTCGGACAACAGCATGTGGGTCTGGGACGGCCACTTTCTGATCACGTTCGTCGCCAGCGAGTCATCG
>JBBRGB010000329.1:0-2842 GCA_038241095.1 Phycisphaerales bacterium | reverse complement strand
GGATTTTCCTGACACACGCGGGCGGCGACGAGAGGCCCCAGGCGGGCGGCGATGGCGGCGAAAGCGGCGGTCATGCGCGGCGGACGTTTTTCCACGTTGTGGGCATCGCTCGCCACCACGTCCACCAGCCCCACTTCCAGCCAACCCCAGGCGCGGGTCTCGGCAGTTTGGCCAAACTCGCCCAGCAGGCTCCCGGCCGTGACTTGCAGCCACAGCCCCGTCTCCTCCCGCCAGGCCAGCACCTTACTGAAGTATCGGTCGATCCATTGATAACGTTCAGGATGGGACAGAATGCAGTCGATGCCTTGCGATTTCAAACCCGCCAGCACCGGGCCAAGATCGAGAAAAGTGGTGGTGGGCATTTCCAGAAGCAGCGTTTTGCCACGGTCGCCGAGGGTGAGAATGCGGTCTTTGGCGAGGAGTTGGGACAGGCGGTGATCGATGCGGACATCGCCGCCGGGCAAGATTTTCAGGGGCATCTGTCGGGCGTCGAGTTCGCCTTGGAGTTGGGCGACTCTTTCACGAACCAAGGCGGGCGGCGTCATCCCTTCGTAGCGGCCCAACTGATGCGGGGTGGCGATGGCCGTGGTCACGCCATCGTCAATCAGGGCTTGGCAGAGCGCCAAACTGCCGGCCAAATCAGGCGGACCGTCGTCGATGCCATGCAGGCAATGGCAGTGGATGTCCGTAAACGGGCCTACGGACGGGAGTTGGATTGTCGGGGGGAAACTAGACAACAAGGAGGGCGGCAAGAAGCCGCGTTGAGGGGTGCTGTGGAATGGCCGCGGGAATTACGGGGCGTATTGGGTGCGATAGACGGGCACCGTAGTCGGCGGCAGAATGCGGGTGGTGCCGCTGGTTCGCGGGGGACGCGCCTGTGTGGGTGCCACGGCCGCGGCGATGCGGCTGGCCAAAGGCGTGCCGATGAGGGGCGAACCGTAAACACGGGCGGTGAGGCAATCCGCGGCAATCAGGCCCGCGCCAGCCAAAGCCACCGTCGCCAGAAATCGCCGCAGAGTGAAGAAACGTGAACGAGTCATGATGAAGCTCCCTACCAGAAGGTTGTCACGATTATACCAGAATATCGACCGCCCCGCAAGGGGGAACAAGACAATTTTGCAAATTTTTCGCCACCATAAACGCTTGCGGTTTAGCGGGATTTCGCCCGCAATATCCCCCTCACCGTTTCCGCCGCAAAAGCCCCACCCCCGCCATCACCAGCAACATGCCCACCGCCCCCGGTTCAGGCACATAATTGACCATCAAGGCCAGTCGATCCAAATCGTTGGTCACGCCGTTGCCATCAAAGTCGCCGGTGGCCCAGGTCTTGCCCAAGACCAGCGGGGCGTAATTGGCGTCGAAGATCGCCAAATCCAACGGGTTGACAATGCCATCGAGGTTGGCGTCACCGGCTTGGGTGTAACGCACCAACACATCATCCCCAGCCAGCGTGTCTCCGAGATGCGAACCGCGACCAATCGCACCAGCCAAGGCGTAACCCAATTCCCGGCCATCGAGCAAGGCGGTGGAACTGGTCAACCCCGTCCCCAGCCAAGTGCCCCCGGCGCGGCCGGAGGCGATCAAGCCCGCAACTTGGGTCAAGCCCGCTTCGCCGGCGCTCTTAATAATCAGGTCGTGATCGGTCAGGTCAAGCGTGGCGGTGAAAAACGGCCCGGTCATGGCCACATCCAGACTGTTGATAACGCTCAGGCCCGTGGCGGCATCGCCACCCGAACGAATCCGCAAGGTGGAGAGGGCTTGAAGATTCACCTCATCTTGCTTCATGCCATCGACTGTCAGCACCGCGCCCGTCGCCAGCGTCAAATCCCCCCCGCCATCGATGCGGCCCAACACTTCATCATTGCCCGTGACGTTCAACAGACCCGCGTTGTCCATCCACAAGCGATTGGTGCCGTCGCTGGTGCTGGCCAAAGGGGCGTTTAAGGTGAAAGTCTGGCCGCTGGCGTTGATGGCGGTGACGCGGGCGTTGACGGTGAAGTGGGCGTGGCCGACTTCGAGCGAGGGATACAGAGTGTTGGCGTAAGTCCCGCCGTTCATAAAGGCCCGCACCTGGTAATAGTTGCCCGTCGTCAGCATGAAACGGGCCTTGTCCAACACGATCGATCGGCCGGTTTCGGGCGTCTCGTAATCCGCGAGAAAATCGACGTGCTTGACCCCGTTGACCGGGTTGCCATCGGGGGATTCGATGAACTCCAACTGGGCGCGGGAACCCAAATCGGCCCCGACATCGACCGTTAGATCAATGGCCATTGGCAGCGGCAGGCCGGTGCCCAGATAGCGGAAGTTGATGTCGAAGATGGCCGAGCCTTCGCCGATGATTTCATGGATGGTCGAAGGGACGGTCAGTTCGCCGCCACCTTCGCCCGCCGCCGCGGCGCGTACGAGGAACGGGCTGAGGGTGGAGTTGATGCTGGCGGTGCCGTAGCCGGAGCCTTGGGAGTCATTGAGCACGCCGCCGACTTTGGGGCCCAAAGCGCTGCTGGTGCGGACGTAGTTGCGGCTGACGGCCAAGGGGGGGCTGATCGGCGTGTCACGAATGTAGGCATTGCCCAGAAACTTCGTGCCGTCCACGGTGACCACGGAGTCCACACCTTCGTAGTCGTAATAAACAGCGACGCTGGCATCGGCACGGCGAACGACCGAGACGGTCATCAAGGTCATGGCCGCCAAAAGTAAAACGTTTGTGGTGCGATTCATGGACACAAAAACTGCTTTCTGTTACTGGACAGCGGATTTATTGACGGGCGGCAGCATGGCCACCCCATCCCACGGAAGCCCTCGCGGCGAGGGCATCCGTGGGCTTGGATCAAACGATCCGTGG
>JBBRGB010000328.1:0-2847 GCA_038241095.1 Phycisphaerales bacterium | reverse complement strand
GACTTCGTGGCCACGGGGCATTACGCGCGGGTCGATCACAGCGGCGATGAGCCACGACTGTTGCGCGGGCTGGATGCGGGCAAGGATCAGAGCTACGTCCTCTTTGGCACGCCACGGCAACGGTTGGCGGAAATGCTCTTGCCCGTGGGTGAGTTGAGCAAGCCCCAGGTGCGGCGAATCGCCGAGCAAAGCGGCCTGCCGGTGTTCGACAAGCCCGACAGCCAGGAGATTTGTTTCGTGCCCGACAACGATTACGCGGGGCTGATTCGCCGTCGTTCGCCGGATTCGTTGCGGCCGGGCGACATCGTCGATGACAGCGGCAAGGTGCTGGGTAGGCACGAGGGCCAACAGCATTTCACCATCGGCCAGCGTCGCGGCTTGGGCGTCGCGGCGGCCCAACCGCTGTATGTCGTGGGCAAGAACGCCGCGAGCAACACGGTCATCGTCGGGCCGCGTGAAAAGCTGCTTTCCACGGGGCTTACCGCGGATCAAAGCAACTGGTTGATCGACCCGCCCGTCGTGCCCATGCCCTGCACGGTGCGCATCCGTTACAACAGCCAACCCGTGGACGCGACCGTCACTGTTACCGGCGAGTCCACCCTGGCCGTGAGCTTCGAGCAACCGCAAGCGGCCGTCTCGCCGGGCCAGGCCGTGGTCTGTTACGAAGGCGACCGTGTTATCGGTGGCGGGTGGATCACCGCTTCGCGTTGAATCCCACGCTATCCTTTCCCACATGGACGCCATTCTCAAAGACCTCAATCTTCGTTACGAAACCGATGTCGCCCTGGGGGCCATGACCTGGTACGGCGTCGGCGGTCCGGCCAAGGTCTTGGCGCATCCATCCTCCCCGCAACAACTCGCGGCCCTCACCGCGCGCTGCTCCGAAACGCAGACTCCCATTTACGTCCTGGGGGCCGGCGCCAACCTGCTGGTGCGCGACGAGGGCGTCACCGGCGTGGTGGTGAAACTCGATGACCCCGCGTTTCGGCAACTGCGCATCGACAAGGATACGGTCACCGTCGGGGCCGGCTACGACCTGGCGAAACTGGTGCTCGAAACCGCCAAGGTGGGCTTGGGCGGACTCGAATGCCTGGCGGGCATTCCCGCCACCGTGGGCGGCGCGGTGCGCATGAACGCCGGCGGAGCCTTCGGCGACACCGGCCGATGCGTCAACCGCGTGCAGGTCATGGATCAGGGCGGCGAAGTTTATTACCGCGACCGCGATGACTTGGTCTTCGGCTACCGCAAGAGCAACATCGCCGCACGATTCATCACCGAGGTGGAGTTCGAATTGACACCCGATGATGATGAGGCCTTGATGAAGCGGGTCAAGGAAGTTTTCGCCTACAAGACCGCCTCGCAACCGCTGCGGGATCACTCCGCGGGCTGTGCGTTCAAGAATCCGCCGCCCGAAGTCGGTGCTTCCGCGGGGCAACTGGTGGATCGCGCGGGCTTGAAGTCTTTCCGCATCGGCAACGCCGAGGTCTCGCAACAGCACGCCAACTTCATCATCGCCCACAAAGGTGCCACGGCCACGGACATCCTGGCGGTGATGACGCATGTGCAAGAGGTGGTGGCGGAAAAGTTCGGTGTGCAACTCGAACGCGAAGTGGTGGTCTGGCCGTGATGGGGGAAGGCTTGAGGCTTGTTCTCAAAGTCTCAAGACTTTTCCATGACGAAGCGCTTGTTCAGCAAGACGTGACAGCTCGGCGCGGCCTTGATTGCCGCGATGATGCGCTGGGCGGCGTGGCCATCACCGAAGGGACTTGTCACCTCGCGGCAATCCAGCGCCAGCGCGCGGCGCGTGGCGGCGACGATGGCGTCTGGTTCCACCGGGCAGTCGATGACCGATGCGGCGCGGGGCCGGCCTTCTTGCCGGGAGCCGATGTTGACCGTCGCCACACGCAGGGCGGGGGCCTCGTACAGCCCGCTGGAACTGTTGCCCACCACCGCATCGACCGCGGCCATGAGGCTCAAATATCGCTCCTGCCCCAAGGACTCAAAGAACCACGCGCCTGGCCGGGATGCGACCCAGTCCTTAATCGTGGCGTTGATGCGCGAACCTTCGGGGTCGGCGTTGGCGGCGGTGAAAAAGACGTGCGTGTCGCCGGCCCGCATCAACGTTTCCAAGGCTGTGAGCACATCACGCAACTGTTGCGTGGAAGCCCGGGCATCGAGCGTCACGGGGTGGATCGTCACCAACAGATTGCGCTGGCCCATGTGGATGCCGAGTTGCGTTTCGAGTTCTTCACGGGAGAGACGGGGTGTTTGCAGGATGCCATCGAGGCCGGGGCTGCCGGTGTGGTGGATTCGCCAAGGTTCCTCGCCCATTTGCCGCAGGCGTTGGCCGGCGTCGGCGTGGGTGACGAAATGGAGGTGCGAGAGTTTGGAAATCGCGTGCCGCATGGCGTCGTCGAAAGCGCCTTGGGTGATGTCGCCGCCTGCGATGTGGGCGATGGCCAGGCGCGCCAAGGTCGCGGCCAGCGCCGCGGCGAGGATTTCGTAACGGTCGCCCAAGAGCAACACGATATCGGGCTTGAGTTTCGCCAAGGCTTCGCCGATGCCCGCCACGGCCCGACCCGTCGCAGCGGTCAGCGAGATTGTTTCATCATCGTCAGGGGGGGCGGGTGGATCGTCAGAGCCGCAAGGCGTAAGCCTGCGGACGATCCAGCTTGTGCGTGAGAATTGCGTGCAAGTTACATCGACCGGGGGCTTACGCCCTTCGGCTCTGATGGCCAGCGGTACGCGGGCGTCGAGGGTGAAACCGTCGGCGGCAATCGCCCGCCAGGTGTCTCCCATGCCTGGTTCGAGGTGGCTGCCGGTGACGATGGTCGCCAGCGTCAGCGC
>JBBRGB010000327.1:0-2874 GCA_038241095.1 Phycisphaerales bacterium | reverse complement strand
ATTCTCATTGACACCCAACAGCGCGTAGAGGCCGGGGTCTTGATGGGTTTGATCCTTGCCCTCACCTTGGCGGTCGTTCATGCAGAGGTGAATCCGGGGTGAATCCGGGGGTGAATCCGGGGGCGGCGTTGGACATCGTGGCCGACGGCCCGCGAAGCGTGGTGAAGCTCGATGGCGATTGGAAACTGCTACCCATCGAAGGCTTGGACTTGTCCCACCCACCAAAAGACGCAGACGCGCCCGGGGCTGGCTGGCGCAACGTCACCGTGCCTTCGCGCGAGTATGACGCCCTGCCGACGATCAACGGGCTTTACACGCCCAACCTCAACGCCTATCTCAACGACCAACGCAACGGCTTGAAACGTAGTCGTGACATGGCCGGTTGGTTTCGCCGCGCGTTTGTTTTGCCCGCCGAGCTTCCCGCTGACAGCCGCGCCATTCTGCACTTGCACGGCGTGGCTTTCAAGAGTCAGACTTGGCTCAACGACAAGCCTTTGGGCACGTGGCTCTTGGCTCAGATTCCCGTTGAATACGACGTGACCGACCTCCTCCAAGCAGGCGGCGTCAACACCCTGGTCGTCGGCGTTACCGACCGCGAAGGCATCATCGACCCCTCTTTCAAAACCTTCATCGCCCCGGCCAGCGGCGCTTCGACGGGCATCTGGGGTTCGGTCGAGTTGCGTTTCGTTCCCAACGCCCGAATCCAAGACATATTTGTCAAAACCAAGGTCAACGAAAAGAAACTCGCGCTGGAATTGACGCTGGTGAATCAATCAACCTCGCCACGCACGTTGACCCCGCGGGCGTTGATCGCCGACGCCCAAGGCTCACCCCAGACCGACATCCAAGGCTAGCCCGTCACGCTCCAACCCGGTGAACAGCGCATCGTGACACTGGAAAAAGAGTGGGGCCAAGATTGGCAGGCCCCGGCGCTCTGGTCGCCGCAGTCGCCCAATCTCTATTTCGCTCGCGTGGAATTGCTTGACGGCCAGAAGGTGGCGGATCGCAAGACCGAGCGTTTCGGCTTCCGCCAGTTTGAAGTGCGGGGCCGGGACTATCTCCTCAACGGCCAGCGCATCGTGCTGCTGCGCAACAGCACGTTGCACCACTTGGGCGACAACCGGCAGTCCGTCTTTGCCGATGTGCGGAAAACCCTTGGTCGTCCGTTCAACACGCTGCGGCTGCACCTAGGCTTCAACTTCGAGGCCCTGCTCGACGCCGGTGATGAACTGGGCATGATGATCGTGCCCGAATCCGCCTGGCACAACGCCTTGGAAAACAAGCTGCCCCTGGAGCAGAGCGAACTCTGGCTCGACAACGTCGCGGCCTACACCCAGGCCATGATCAAGCTCCACCGCAATCGGCCCAGCGTCATCATGTGGAGCCTGACCAACGAAACCCTCTGGGGCCAAACCTCCCCGGCGCACATGGCCGTGGCGCAACGGATTTTTGACGCCGCCCGCCAAGCCGACCCCACCCGTCCGCTCAACGCCGACGCCGAGGTCGCCTGGGGTGGCCGCCTTTCAAGCCTGAGCATCCACTATCCCGAAGTCGAATTGCCCAACGCGCTTTCGGGCCAATTCCCCAATTCCAGTTTCGTTTTTCCCAACGACTTTTACTGGCTTTCCAAAGACCCCAACATCGAGCAAAAATCATGGCGGGCGACCTTCAAGTGGGATCGGCCCTTGGAGTTGGGCGAATACTGGTTCGCCTACGGTGATGCCGATCCGCACTCCAGCTACATGGGTGAGTCGATTTACGACTGGCAAAAGTGGCGGCTGCAACAACTCGACGTCCGCGACGGTGAGGCTGACAACGAGTTTGTCACCGCCTTGCGAGGCATGACGGACGTTTACCGCCTGCTGGGCGTGGCTTGCCTCAACCCTTGGGGTGGTGATCGTTCGCAAGTGATGCCAGCCGTGGGCGCTCATCCGCTGGATTACCAAGCCAGCTTCTTCGGCGGGACAAAAGCCACGCGGCGAATGGTGGTCTTCAACGACACCCAGCAATGGTTTAACGAAATGAGCCTGCAAGCCCGGTTATTGGACGAGGCCGGGGCCACGCTGTGGGAAGGAAGTTTCCCCGCGCCGTTTGGACCCGGACGGACGCAAGCGGTGGAGATGGATATTGATTTCCCCCAAGTGACGCAACAGGTCAATGCCCGGCTCATCACCCGCCTTTGTCAAAAGGATGGCCAAACTTGGCATCAAATCAGCCGCTTTGAGGAACCGCTGTTCATCATGCCCCGCGCCAGCCTTACCGATGTGAATGACCGCGCCGGCGGCATCGTGCTGCTGGACGCCACGGGCAAGACCGCCGCGGCCTTGGCCAAGCTGGGCTTGAACATCAAGGCGCTGACACAACTGCCCGACCCCATGCCCGCCGAGGCCAAGGTACTCATCATCGGCGACGACACGCCGCAGGCCACCGAGCCGCGGAACAAGGCAGGCATCATCGCCTTTGCCAAAGCCGGGGGCGTGGTGATCGTGCTGCGGCAGGATCAACCGTTCAACCTCACCGCCCAACTGCCCGAGATCGATCCGCAACACATCGCCACCCGCGCTTGGGTGCGCGTGCATGACCACCCCATCCTGGCCGGGCTGGATGAGCGGCAATTTTCGTATTGGGGGCCGGACAATCTGGTCTCGGTCAAGTCCTATCGCAAGAGCGTGCGTGGCTCGGTGCGCGGCCTCTTGGACTGTGGTGGGCGTTACGGCCTGCGCTGGAGCGCCATGCTGGAAACCCCCTTGGGCCAAGGCGCGATCCTGGCCAGTCAACTCAACCTGGTGAAGGACGCCGAGCTGGAACCCGTGGCCGGACAGTTGCTGGCGCAAATCGTGCGTTACGCTTTGGATTTCAAGCCACGGGCGACCA
>JBBRGB010000326.1:0-2877 GCA_038241095.1 Phycisphaerales bacterium | reverse complement strand
CGCATTGACGCTGGCGACACCACCAGCGGCTTGCAGTTGGTCGAGCTTGGTTTCGATGCTCTTAAGCACGGTGAAGTGATGGTTGTATTGCGCCATCGCCAGCCAGACGCTCACCAAGAGCGCCACCAGCAGCAGGGCGATAAGCAGGTCCTTGAAGCCGAAGCGATTTTCCATGGTCGGGTCCGTTGGGATTCATCACTTGTAACACAGATAAACACGGATGTTCACCGATGAACACGGATCAAGACATTAAAGCGAATTTCCCATTTCTTACTTTCAGCCGCAACGTCCCCGTTGCGCGTCTTTGGATTTCGTGGGTCTTTAAGACGCGCAACGAGGACGTTGCGGCTATGAGTCAGAACTTTGTTTGTCTCGATATTTGTTTATTCGCGCTTATCTGTGAACATCCGTGTTCATCCGTGTAACTGTC
This sequence comes from Phycisphaerales bacterium, assembly GCA_038241095.1. GTDB lineage: Bacteria > Planctomycetota > Phycisphaerae > Phycisphaerales > Phycisphaeraceae > JBBDMX01. Next base: position 2,447 of record JBBRGB010000326.1, on the reverse strand, counting down.
TTGCAATCGAATCACCGCCGGCCCCGCGGGTCCAAAGCGTTTCGCAGGGCATCACCCAGGAGATTCAGCGCCAGCAGGGTCGCGCCGAGTAAAACGCAGGGCCAAACGATCAGCCACCAGCGCACCGGGCCGAAGCCCGTGCCCAAGGCGTGGAGTTGCGCCAAGCCGTCGCTGGCCAGGTTGCCCCACGAGGGCAGCGGGGCTTGGACGCCGATGCCCAGGAAGGAGAGGAAGCTCTCTTGGAGGATGGCGCTGGGCACGGTGAGCGTAGTATAGACCACGATTGGGCCGACCAAATTAGGCAGAAGGTGGACGCGCAGGACGCGGGCCGGGCCGATGCCCATTGCTCTTGCGGCCTCGATGAAAGGTTGTGCCCGCAGGCTCAACACTTGTCCGCGAATGACCCGTGCCATGGTCAGCCAACTCACTGACCCAATGGCGATCAGGAGCGTCAGCACATCCGCCAAGGCGTCGGCCACATCCGCAGGGGCGAAGAGCAACAGGCCGCGTGACATGACGGGCCTTAGCGCGATGTTGACCAGCACCACCAGCAGGATGTAGGGCAGGCCGTAGAGCACATCGACGATGCGCATCAGGAGGGCATCGGTGCGACCGCCGAGGTAGCCCGCCAGTGCGCCCCAGGTCACGCCGATGACCACGGCGATCAAGGCCGCGGCAATGCCCACGCCCAAGCTGATGGCTCCGCCTAGGAGGCAGCGCCACAACAGCGAGCGGCCATGCAGATCCGCCCCGAACGGTTCGGCCAGCGAAGGCTCCGCATAACCGCGGTAATCTTCGACCTCCAAGTGTTGTTGGTCGTAGCGCCCCACCGACCAGGGCAGGCTCACAAAACAAGGCAAGGCCACCAGCAACAACACCACCGCCCCGGCCAACCCCAGCGAGGGTCGCGCCAGCCAATTCCGCACAGCTCCCCCCACGGGCGGCGGGGCGATGACCAAGGCTTCATTCATGCCCAGCGATTGTAACGCCGCCGCGAATTGCCTCGTCGGAGCCGTGGCGTAAGCCTGCGGTCGAGCGTCCCCGTGGCAAACCACGCCCTTGCGCCATCGACCGGGTGCTTACGCACCCCGGCTCTGACAAGACACGGAAAACAGCCAGGCCGCCGAGGGTTACTCGGCGGCCTGTTGTTTTTCGACGGCACGGAACGTAAGCCGAATTCTGTTCTTCGCCGCAACCCTTGCGGGCTTTGGCGGAGGCGATCATTTCTCTGCGCCCGTCGTTACCGGCGGGCTTTAGCGACCTACCCGCGCTGTAAAGCGAACCCTCGCCTTCGGGCCGGACTTGCCCGCGCCCACGGAATGCGTGTGGGCGGTCAACGCTGTTTGGTCTTGCACGCGGTGGGGCTTGCCATGCCCGACCTGTCACCAAGTCGGCGGTGCGCTCTTACCGCACCTTTTCACCCTTACCCCCGCAAGCGGAGGCGGTATGTTTTCTGTGGCGCTGTCCCGCGCGGCCCCGTCGCCAAGGCCGCGGGTGGGCGTTACCCACCACCGTGTCCTGCCGTGTTCGGACTTTCCTCCGACGGTGGCCAAGGCCCCGCCGGCGATCGCCGCATCCATGCCGTCAGTCACATGATAGTCTTGAGTCCTGAGGGGTGAGTCTTGAGGCTTTTGAGATTTGAGAAATGCAAGCCCACAGATGAGACGCCGCTTTGGGCGGCTCTTCTGTGGGATCGTCCGCGAAACAGATGCACAAGTCATCCCTCAGCCATCCCACGGAAGAAGTCGCCCAAAGCCGCGACTTCATCCGTGGGCTTGAAACGTGCTTTGATCCGTGGTCTGACCGCAAGGCTCACCCCTCACGACTCAAGACTGTGTTACGCTCTGGCCGTGCCTTCGACTCTTGAACTCAGCATCTGGACCGACGCCGACCACGCGGGGCAAACCGCGGCCTTGGTGGCGGCGCTGGCGGACCGTTTGACCCCCATCGCCATCGGCGGGCCGCGCGGGGCGGCCGTGCATGATCTTGCCACCTCGCTGCAACTCACAGCTCACGATGACGCACGGCAAATGCTGGTGGATCATCCCCCGGCTTTCCTGCTCTTGGCCACCGCCGCGCCGCCCGACACCGATGCTCTGCGGCTGGCGTTGAGCCAAGGCGCTCGCATCGTGGCTTTGGAACCGATCGTCGCGGACTTCGACGGCTTCAATCGTTTGCTGCCGGAGAGGGAAGGGCCGGCCGATGTGCAGGCCTCGTTGCGGGGTGATGCGATCACGCATCTGCCGGCCTTTTTGCGCAGTCCCGGCTATCGCAGTGCCGCCGACCCCGCCGGGGCGCTGGGGCACTTGCGTTCGCTGCGGATGACGAGTCTTGGCCGGGGCAGGATGTCGCTTTGGGCGCGGTTGCTCGATGCCTGGATGACGCTGTTGGAGTTGACCGATTTGCCCTTGAGCATTGACGCTTCGCTGGTGGGGTCGCAAGCGCAA
>JBBRGB010000325.1:0-2914 GCA_038241095.1 Phycisphaerales bacterium | reverse complement strand
CTTCTGAAAGCTGCCGTCAAAGTTATCGCCGGGGTTGGCCGCGGTGCCCAGTAGCCCAAGGTCACGGGCGGTGGTGGAGCCGAGTTCGCTGATGGTGATGGCCGTGGTGCCAGGGCCGGTGTCCTCGATGAGGATGCCGTCACCGTTATCGTTGACACGGGCGTTTACTTGCAACCCACGAATATTAATTTCCGCCAGCACATCGGCGATGGATGTTTCATTGCCTTGGGTCAGGTCGATTTCCGCCGAGGCCCCTGCGGAGTCGATGATCTTGAACTTGCCGCGGGTGATGCCCGACCCGCCGTTAAGCGCATCGAGCCGGGTGGCCTCGGTGATGTAGCGGAACTGGAGGTCGCCGCCGGTGACACTTTGGCCCGCGACGTTGGCGTCGATGCCCAGGCTGGTCGCCGCCGCGCCGCTGAGGATGAGGTTTGAAGCGCTGGCACCAGTGGTGTCACTGATTTTCAAGCCGTTGCCCGCGTTGTTGAGCGAAGCCGTCACGCCAGCGCCGGCCGCGTTGATCAGGCCGATGACCTCGCTGACGCTTTGTGCCCCGGCCAAGCTCACGGCCGTGGTCGCGCCGTTGCGGTTGGTGATGTCAATGGAACCAAGACTCGCCCCCGCCCCGCCATGCACGTTGCGTAAGAGGCGACTGTTGATCGCCGCGATGACCCGCTGGCCATCGACCGCCGCCCCGCCACCCGTCACCGCGATGCCCAGATCGCCCGCGCTTGCGCCGGCCACATCCAAGGCATCTCCGCTGCTGTTGGCCAATGCCAGGCCCGTGCCGTCGGCGTTGATCGAGGCGGTGACAAAGGTGTTGCCCACCGCGTTGTTGATCGCGTCAATGGCCTGACCCAGGGTGGTGGCGCTGCCGAGTTCCACCTCGAAAGTCGCTGCCCCTGCGGTGAACTGCAAATCACTGGCCCCCCCAGCGCCACGCCGTTGCCATCGTTAATCGCCGACAACAGCGAATCACGCGACACGCGATTGATCCTCGCCCCGGTGATCGTCGCGGCATCGACATCGCTGTCGGTCGTCAAACCCAAGGCCGTGGCCGTGGCTGTGGTGCCCAGGTTTTCAACCTTGAGCACGCCCGCCCCGCCGGTGTTGTCCGTGAGCTTGAAACTGTCGCCCTCGACCGAAGCCGTGACGTTGATGCTGGTGGTGTTGTTGATCGAATCGATCACATCATTGACCGACAGTGCCCGGCCAAGATCGACAATGGCCGTGTTGCCCGAACGGTCGGTGACGCGAATCTTGCCCCGCGTCACGCCCGCCCCGCCGTTGAGTTGCGAAAGCTCGGTGTCCGTTTCCAGCTTCGCGGCCCCGAACTCGAACGACAACGCGCCACCCCCGGGGGATGGGGCCACGGGCGTTGAGCCGGTGTCGCCAAAGCCGCGGGTGATGGTCTGCTGTGAGGAGACCAAGCGCGAGACGTTGAAGTTGTAAACCCCCGGCGAAGCGGAACTGGAACTGCTGACCGCAAGCACGTTGGTGTTGGAACTGCTGGCGGTGGTGCTGTTGAAGAGCGAGGTCTGCGTCAGCGAGGCCGTGGCGTTCTTGACCCCCAGCAACTTGGCGTTGATCTCCGCCAGGGCGGTGCTCTGACTGTTGAGCACAGCCACCTGCTTTTGCATGGTGGTCTTGGGCCGCGACTCAATCTGCAACAGTTGTTCGATCAACTGCGCCGTGTTGATGCCGCTAACCAAGCCGATGCCCGAGGTGATCTGACCCATGAGAGCGTGTCCGTTGGCAAACGATAACCCGCGCCTGCAAGAGGACGCTTAGAGGTCATATCGGCCAAATCAGGTAGAGGCCTGAAGTTGCGCGTCGCGCACCTATTAAATGCTGCGATATTCGCCTCAATGCGAAAACACGCTAAGAATCGGTGCTGATTTCCCACTTGACTGGAATGAGTTCGTCGGCTGAAGTCAGGGTAACATTCCCCCATGAATACCCCCGGCGCTTTGGAGTTGGTCAAGCCGTTTGATGTTCAGATTCGCCAAGGGCTGGAAGTCACCTCGGCGTTTCTGCGGTATGCAACCGCGGATGGGCGACGGGTTGAACTGTACGCCGCCTGCTGCATGCCACCGGGTGACGGGCGGGTTCCCTTGGTGCTGCATGTCGTGGGCGGGGGGCAAACCGTGCGGCCCGAGGACCTGACATGGTGGGCCAGGCATGGATATGCCGCAGTCTCCTTTGACTGGCAGATCGGGGATTTCGGCCACGACTCGGCCCGCAAAACGCGCTGGCCCCAAGGCACGGTTAACCCCGGTGCCAGTTTCGATTCCTTCGACCAGCTCAACCTGCCCATCGCCATCAAGGGCGCGGGCGTCTGTCTGGACTGGATGTGTCAACAGCCGCGGGTTCGCGCCGAGGCGATGGGCGTGGCGGGCATCAGTTGGGGCGGGTACATGACCTGGCTGCTCAATGTTCATGAGCCGCGGTTGAAGGCGGCCGCGCCGGTCTTTGGCAATGTGCGCTATCACCAGCGACCTTGGTGTGACGCCGTGGAGTTGCCAGACGCCGTGGTCGAAGCCTGGCTGGCCGAATACGAGCCGCTGAATCTGCTTGATCGGCAACGCAACCCCGTTTGCGCCATCTCCGCCACCAATGACTTCTGGGCCATGCAAGGCCAGGTGGACCAATACCTCGACGCCTTGAAGCAGCCCCATCGCCGTTCGGTGTGTGTCAATCTCAACCATCACTTGGGCTGCGGCGAGGCAGCCTTGGTGCTGGCGTGGTTTGATCACCATTTGCGTGGCGGGCCGGAGGTGCCGCGTGAGCCGGTGTTGCGCGATGATTTGACGGTGGAGGTCGATGAATCGCAAGCCGTCGCGGCCGTGGAATTGTGGTGGAGCGCTTCGCCGGCAACGGGGTTGGAAAACCATCGCTGCTGGTGGCCCGCGCC
>JBBRGB010000324.1:0-2946 GCA_038241095.1 Phycisphaerales bacterium | reverse complement strand
CCGCCGCCGGCCAGACTGTCCACCACCGCCATCGGCAGCGAAGCGATTTTGCCCGCGGCGTCGAGCGTCATCTTCTCGACCTGCATCCTTCCCGAAGCGTCAAACAAATCGCGCACATCGGCGTTCATGTCCACCGATCCGGCGCGGCCCGCCTGCGTGGCCTTGGCCGAGAGTGAACCCTTGATTTGGCGAAGGTCGGGAATGTCGGTCTTGACCGACAAGTCCGTCAGCGTCACCGGCTGCTGGCCGGGCGATTGGATGGTGGCCGTGCCGCCGCTGGCGTTGAGTTGCAGGGAAAGATCAGAGGGCAGCGCCGTGGCCGGGGCGTTGGGGTCCGAAGCCGGCAGGGAACGGGAAAGATTCGTCGTGCCATCTTCGTATTGCACGAGGTTGGTCTTGTCATGAACGATGGTGACCTTGCCCAGTTTGGTGCTGCCGGTCGCGGCCGCGAGAAGCGAGAAATCCGGCAGGTCGATGGAGGTCAGGGCCATCACGGGCTGACCTTGCGGGTCGAGAATGCGCAGGCCGTCGATGCGCTGGCCGCTGAACCAGCCCAGGGAGAGGTCGTCGATTTCGACCTTGCCCGGCAATGCGCCGTCGGCCATGCTGACCACCCAGCGCGTGCCGGGGCCGGTGGAAAGCAGCGTCGGTGCCAGGAGCACAAGAATGAGCAGGAGAATCACCAGCGTGACGAAGGTCAAGATGATGCGCCGCAACCAAGGCGAACGCTTGCGGGGCGATGCGGAGGATGTTTGTGATGTGGTGGACGAAGCGGAAGTGGCCATGAGTAACCCTCGTGTAAGCGAATCAGTGGCGGAATCTTGCCACCATGTAACAGAATGATAGGTGGGTAAGCCCACGGATGAAACCGTCGCGGTTTTGCGGAAGATGAAAGTTGACACTCGTGGCGCGCGATGTAGACTGAAGCGGACTTTAATCGAAAGGATTTCCATGTCGAAGTGGCTTAAATGCACAGTGTCCAAGGGGATGTTCAGCGACGAAGTCACTGTGCTTGTTCACACGCGCAGTGGTGAGGCCATTTCGGTTTTTGTGCCCCGGAGTTTCGCCTCCAAGGAACTGAATCAAGTCAAGGTACGCGCCACCCAGAATGAGGGCCAATTCTTTGCGGTTCTCCCCAATGACAACCAAACCGTGGTGGATGTGAATCCCGTTGATCTCCTTCCGGCATGATCCTCTCCAACATCAGTATTCACGAAGCGATGGACAAGGGATGGCTCAAGATCGAGCCTCCCCCGGTGCCGCGTTTCAGGGAGGTTGGCGGGCCTAAATGTCCATATCAGACCAGTGCCGTCGATTTGAGACTTGGGACTGAAATTGCCTACTTCAAGGAAGGCATCCCCGCACAGATCGATCTGCGCAAGGGTGATTTCAATCGCATGTTCGGCCCGCTGTCGGAAACGCGGCAATTGACTGAGGATCAGCCGTTTGTCCTACGTCCGCGAATGCTTGTGCTGGGGAAAACGATGGAGCGCGTTTCGCTTCCGTTGCAGGCTGAGGGCATGACTTCCCTGGCGGCTCGTGTCGAAGGGAAAAGTTCATATGCCCGCTGCGGTTTGCTGGTTCATTTCACCGCGCCGACCATCCACGCGGAGTTTAATGGGACGATCACACTTGAACTGATCAATCTGGGCACGTTGGACATCGCGCTCTATCCTCAGATGCCCATCTGCCAACTGATTGTCGAGCAGGTTCACGGTACGCCGTTCAGCAACGTGAGCCAATTCCAAGGGCAGTCCAAGCCGGGCGGCGTGTAATTCTTCTCACATCACGGGCGATCCCACGGAAGCCGTCCGGAGCGACGGCATCTGTGGGCTTGAGATTTTGTCACTGATCGCGGTGGGTGTCAGTTGATCTGACCGGCGGAGGCTTGGCCGGTGGTCGGGTCCAGCGTCACCGTCAGCGAACGTCCCCCGGCGGTGAGGGTGATCGTCGCGGGGGTGGTCTGATCGAGTTGGCCAAACGGGCCGAAGCCGAGTTGGTTGTCACCACCGACGCTGATGGCCGACAAGCGTACGGCCCCGAGGGTCGCGGCCCGGCCTTGCCCGTATGTGACGCGATAGGGAACCTTGCCCACGGGGTCGGTCAACGGCGTGGCGGCAGTCGATCCCGCCGCCAGGTGATAGCGATTGCCCGCGATGTCCAGCACGATCACCCGACGGTCATCGGCGTGGGCGATGGCTTCGGCCTGGGCGTAAGCCAAGTCCGCCAAGAGCAGGTCGCCGGCGGCGCGGAGCTGATTCAACTCGCTGTTCCGCAGCATCGGCACCGCCAACGCGGCACTGATGCCCAGGATCGACACCACGATGAGCAGTTCGACCAACGTAAATCCCTTGCGATGCGGGCGTCTCATGGTGATTTGTGTCCGTCTGAATTGAATCGACAAGGGGTTGAACAGGAAGATACGAAGGCGCGAAGGAGGGGGATGGGGATGGCGCTGAGTGGTCTCCCAGCCGCCGGAGCGGCTGGGCTTTCCCTTTGAGTTGAGTCCTTTGATTCGATATTTGTTTTGTTTTCTTCGTGTCTTCGTGTTCAATCCATAACTACCACCACCCACCCATTTCATCGGAACAACCCGCCTGCGACTCAACCCAGGGGACAAAATCGCCGACGAAAATCAATATGCCCCGGCTTCGCGCCTTTACCCTTGTCGAATGTCTGCTGGCGACCTCCGTGCTCTCGGTGGCGGTGCTGGCGGTGGCCCAGGCCCTGGCGGCCGGTCAGGCCCAGACCTACGAAGCCCTCCACCAAGCGCGGGCCATGCAACTGGCCAAGGCGATGATGGAGGAAGTCTTGGCGCAACCCCGTGTGGATCCACAGACGCCGGGCAGTGCGACCATCGGCCCCGAAGCTGGCGAAAGCAGCCGCGCCCAGTTCGACGATGCCGATGACTATCACGGCTATTCCGAAGCCTTGGGCCAACTCAAG
>JBBRGB010000323.1:0-2953 GCA_038241095.1 Phycisphaerales bacterium | reverse complement strand
AGGAGCACCGTGATGAAGAAGCCACATCGTCGGCCGGTTCGTTTCAAGGGACTCAGCGTGGGCATCGACCTTCACAAGCAATTCCTCCAGTACAGCGTCCTGTCGCCCGAGGGCGAGGAACTGGCTTCAGATCGCGCGGGTTCGCGGCCCGAAGTGCTGGAGAAACTCTTGGACGATTGGTGCCAGGGCCTCCCCGGCGGCTGGGAGTCTGCGATAGGCGAAGGCAAATCCAAGGGTAAATCCAAGGGCACTTCCGAGGGCGGGGGCTTGGGGGTTCAGGTGTCGCTGGAGGCCAGTGGTTGCTTCATGTGGGCCTACGACCTGCTGGTGGCACGGCTGGGTCGTGAGCGTGTGCATGTGGCGGCTCCGAGCAAGGTTCGGGTCATCGCCGACTCGATGGAGAAGAACGACGAGAACGACGCTTGGTGGCTTGCTTATCTCTTGTGGGAAGGACGCTTGCCCGAGGCGTTGGTGGCCGAGGGTGATCTGCGGGAACTGCGGATCGCCTCGCGTGAGTTGCGCAGCGTGGTTGATGAGCGAAGCGACTTGAAGCGTCGGATGAAGTCTCACTTGGCGCAGTTGGGCCTGGGCTTTTCGGCCAGCGCCTGGGCCAGCGACACGGGCCGGGTGGCCATCGCGGCGTTGGTGGCGGAGGTGGAGGCGTCCCACGGGGTGCGGGGGGGTGCGGGGCGAATCGATCGCGCGGCTGTGGCGGCGGATAGGGGAGATCGACGGGGAAGTCGACCACTGGCGGGAGCGGGTCGAGGCTTTGGCCGGTCGGTTCAAGGAGGTGAAGATTCTTCAGGATCAGATGCCGGGGATGGGCACGCAACTGGCGGCGTTGGTGTGGTCGGAGTTGGGCGATCCATCGCGTTACCGGGCGGCCAAGAGTTACGCCAAGGCGACGGGCCTGACGCCAGGCTACCGCGAATCGGGAGGTCGGCGGAGCAGTCAGAAGATTACGCGGATGGGTTCGGCGCATGTGCGTTGGGCCTTGACGCGGTCGGTGTTGTCCTGCACGCGCTGCACGCAGGACCCGGCTGGCCTGGCGGTGCGGCATTGGGTGGAGCGTGCCTGTCGGCGGATGCCCAAAAAGGCGGCGATGGTGGCCGCGGCCCGGAAGATGGCCGAGGCGGTCTGGCGGCTCTTCACCCTGGGCGAGGCCTTTGACCTGACGCGGGCCTTTGGCCGCCCGCCGACGCCGAGCCCGGTGATGGCGCGGGGGGTGGAGGTTGGCATCGGCCTGGGTGAGAAGTTGTGAGGCGATGAAGCACGCCCGATGCGTCATGCAGGAAGCAAGCGCGCGGCGGATGGCGTGAGGCGAAGTGAAGACATGAAAACTTGAAGACTCGAAGTACCGAAACGGCTTGAAGGGAATGTCAGGATCAAGGGCAGAGCGACAAACGACGTGAGCAAACCCGCGTGTGGCATGGTGGCCCGAATATTGGGCCAAGTCCGCGGAATCCGCGGATCAAACCTCAGGGTGATAGGGAAGCTCACGTTGGCCGGACGCAACCGAATGGGACGCAAGAGCCCGCAGAGATGACCGGGACCGCCCCGCCCGAGACCTTGACAAACAGACCCCATTCAGAGATGTCACACAGCATCCCGTTTTGGGTGCTGTGTGTGAATGACTCGGCGACATGGTTTTTCAAAGACACACAGCACCCTGTCGGGATGCTGTGTGGCACCGGGGCATTTATCTTGGCGGGCATTCACACTCCGCCTCCACCATTTGCGAATCAAGCCCGGCGGATGAGCCGATAGAGTGCTTACCGATGCCTTGGGCACTGCTGCAATCCGTTGGCTTGGCCTTGCTGGTGCTGTTGTACCTGCTGGTGACCTGTGTGCTGGGCGTGCTGGCGGCACACCGTCAAGCCGCCGTTGACATCCACGACCGCATCCGCGAAAGCAAGCGCATTCGCCAGGGCTATCTGCGCAGCGTCGATGATCGCCAAGGCGCGGGCGAAGGGTGATGTTTTTTCAGAGCGGCGCGGCGTAAGCCTATCCCACGGAAGCCATCGCAGCGACGGCATCCGTGGGCTTGAACCAATGTTAAATCCAAACCGCTGTTTCACCGGCGCGATAAACTGGCGTCATGCCCACATTGCTTATCCGAGGCGGGCGGGTCATTGACCCGGCCAATCAGATCGATCAGGTCGCCGATGTGCTGCTTGCCGAGGGCAAGGTGCAATGGGTGTCGCCCCGCGCCAAGGCCGACGCTTCCGCCGACGCGACACTCGACGCTTCGGGCTGCATCGTCTGCCCCGGTCTGATCGACCCGCATGTTCACCTGCGCGAACCGGGGCAAGAGGAAAAGGAGACCATCGCCACCGGTGCCGCCGCGGCCATCGCCGGCGGATTCACCAGCGTCTGCTGCATGCCCAACACCCGGCCCGCCATTGACGACGATGGCCGGGTGGAGTTCATTTTTCACCAGTCGCGCCGCGCCAACCTGGCCAACGTTTTTCCCGTCGGGGCCGTGACCCGTGGCCGGGAGGGCAAGGAATTGGCGGAGATGGGCCTGATGGCGCAGGCCGGGGCCGTGGGATTCTCCGATGACGGCGTGGCGGTGGCCTCGGCGGGCGTGATGGCCAAGGCCCTGACCTACGTCGCCATGACCGGCAAGGTGTTCATGCAGCACTGCGAAGATCCCGAACTCGGCGGGGGGGTGATGAACGCCGGCTCGTTGGCGACCAAGCTCGGCCTGGCCGGCTGGCCACGGGTGGCGGAGGAACTGGTCATTCAGCGCGACATCCTGCTCAACCTTCGCCAGCACATCGGTTGCAAGTATCACGTCCAGCACCTCTCCTCGGGCCACAGCGTCGAACTGGTGCGCCAGGCGCGGGCCGACCTTTTCGGTCAAGCGCACATCACCGCCGAGGCTTCGCCCCATCACCTGCTGCTGACGGAGGACGCCTGTGCCGACTACGACACCAACGCCAAGATGAAC
>JBBRGB010000322.1:0-2985 GCA_038241095.1 Phycisphaerales bacterium | reverse complement strand
TCTCGCGCAACGCGGCCTTCATGTTCACGTGCCCCACGCGGCAGCGACGAGGCGTGGCGTCGAGTTTGCGAATCGTCTCCTCGACGATCTTGCTCGAACGCAAGTCGTAAACAATCGTGCTTTGATGCACCGCCGGATTGGTGCGATCCAAGGCCACGAAATGGTTGGCAAACAAGGCCGTGAGATGGTCACAGCCGATGATTTTGCCGTTCTCATCGGTGAGGATGCAGCGGTCGGCGTCGCCGTCGAAACACGCACCGAAGTCGGCCTTATGCTTGCGTACGCCCTCTTGGGTGGGAACCATGTTGGCCGCCACTAGGGGGTTGGGCTCGTGGGCGAAACCGCCGCCGATTTCAAAGTTGATTTTTTCGAGGTGGAGTTGTTCGATCCCGCCGAACACCGCCGGCACCATCTTCCCCGCCATGCCGTTGGAGGCATCGACAAACACGTTGAACTTCCGCTTCAGCGGCGTGAGGAAACCCAGCACATGCTTGCGGTACTCGTCCCACAAATCACGTTGGCTGAGCTTGCCGGTTTCGGCGGGCAGCTTCTCGACTTCGTTGGCGGTTTTCTCGATCTCCTTCAAGCCCGTTTCCGCGCCGACGGGCTTGCCTTGCCGCATCGAGATTTTGAAGCCGTTGTAGTTGATGGGATTGTGACTGGCGGTGGTCTGGACCCCGCCCAGGGCGTCCACATGGTTGATGGCGAAATACTGAAACGACGTGTCGGCCATGCCCAAGTCGATCACGTCCACCCCCGCCGCCTGTAGTCCTTGGCACAGCGCCGCGGCCATCGAAGGCGAGTGCGGCCGCATGTCCCGACTCACCAAGACCGCCTTGGTCTTGGCCCCCGCCGCATCACCCTGCGCCAGCATGAACTTGCCCGTGGCGTACCCGACCTTCCGCCCCGCCTCTTCATTGAGCGGCTCGGGGTAGGTGGCGCGGACATCGTAAGCCTTGAATATCTTGCCGATCATCTCGATTGTTCCCTTTTTTTGTGGGTTGAGTCGAAGGTTGCGTTGCTTTGGGCATGATAGCAGGCTGGCGTAAGTGACAAGAAAATCGTACAACACCGTGGATGCTTGAATTGGCCGCGATGCCGGTTTGTGGTCGCGGTGAGCCATTGGCTATAATCGCTTCTGTTGGCGGTGCCCCTCACCCCTTATGGATCAAACGGGTGGTTTGCGAGGCCCGAAGCTTCGCGGTATGATCCGCGACTCGAAACCGGGTCGCCAAAGCAAGGCATGGCTCCGGCCGATGAACTTCCGGGACGATAAGACGTTTCCCAAGCTTTGATAAAGCACTTGGCGAAACACAGACGCGGGTGTAGCTCAGTGGTAGAGCGTCACGTTGCCAACGTGAATGTCGTGGGTTCAAGTCCCATCACCCGCTTTCTTCGGCCCAAGGCCAACCAAGCTCCAAGGGCTTGCAGGCCGTCACGGCCCCGGCCGCACAAGACCGCAAACGCACCCGTAGCTCAATTGGATAGAGCATCTGACTACGGATCAGAAGGTTGCTGGTTCGACTCCAGCCGGGTGTATTTGAAAAACAAAGGACTTATAGCGAGAGGCGATTAGCGGCAAGACTCCATTGAAGCGCCATTGAAGCACCGGGCGGGAAACAATCACCACCACGACCGGCACTGATTGCAGGCACGGCTGACGAGGCAATGGATTCACGATAGCGGTGTGCCTTTCGAGCGCACTGGGCAGCGATTCCGGGGTCCAGTGCGAACCTGCCCACGATCCAAGCCATGGGTTGTCGAATTTGGCGATGAGAGACAGCCCCGGAACCTGTGGGTACCACAGGCGTTTTTTTGCAGACTGTTGCGATCACGCAAACCACCGGGCACATCAACATGGACGGGGAAAGTCACCTCGAGGATTCGGCGCTTGCTGAAAGCCGCTTGTTCGGGCTCTCGGAGCGAACCGCCACGAACGGCGACGATGGATCCCGCTTCGCGGCGACTGGGTTAGACTTGCGATCGACGGAGTTGGCTGCGGAGGAGGACATGGTCATGGCGGGGGCCGAGTCTCTCTTCAAGAAGATCGATGCCCTGGCTCAGAACAACAACCACCAACAGATCGGGGCTGTACGGGCCACCTTGGCAGCGAGGATCCTGAGGTGTGCCAGCAACTTTGACTTGCTCCGCCATGACTTGCTGGGCAGACTCGTTGAGGGCAGCCGTATCAAGTCGGAGCGAAACCGGCGAGCGGCGGCGGCGATCTTTGCGGTGGACAGCCATCGATTAACCTACATCGTGTTTCGCAGTGCCTTGGGTTTCCGAGTGTCCCGGCAAAGTCGAGGACGCATCGAGTTGGAGGGCATCGAGCAGCCTTACCGCAATCTGGCCCTGACGATCGGCGAGACCGTGATGAATGAGTGCCGGTTCGACTTGCTCCGGCGGAAGAAGACACAGAAGCCGCTACCGGCTCGCGATGCCAGCCGCCATAAGGCGGTCTTGACGGTTCGACTGCCTTCAACCAGTAAGTCACCACCCATCCCACACGGGGAAGGTGCAATGGTGTAGATTTCTCCTACTGAAGCCCGAGTGATCTTGAACCAACGGGCCGGCCGACGACAGGTTGTCAATGCCACAAAGCCTCCGCTGAACCAGCGGCTCGCAATGAGCACGACCATCCGCCGGCCACCACGAGTCAACCCCCGGTCGTCGCCACCCCTGGTCGTCGGCGTCCTCATCGTGGCGCTAGCGTCATCATCCCTACCGACGGGGCAGTCGTGACCCCCACATCGCCCGAACCTCCAGGTGAGCCGCGAGGGCCCCAGCACCCCACTGAAGGTGGCCAACCCCTCCCCGCCAGCGTCCAGCCCAGCGGGGCCACCTTGCCGGAACTTGCGACGCCAGCCGTCGGAGCGGGTCGACATGACCCGGACGGCTTTGTCAATCAGGTGGGCGGGGTCGCTTACATGCATTTGTTGGAACCGTTTACCAAGGACGCCAGTGACGCGGAGTTGAAAAGTCTTT
>JBBRGB010000321.1:0-3026 GCA_038241095.1 Phycisphaerales bacterium | reverse complement strand
CGGCAATCCCGCGGTCGTCGGTCTGGCGGGCTTCGGCCTGACCACCCTGCTGCTCCAAATCCACAACCTGGGCTACTGTGGCCAAGGGCCGGTGCTGGTCATGGGGCTGATCTTCGGCGGGCTGTGCCAGATGATCGCCGGTTTCCAAGAGCAGAAGGTCGGCAACAACTTCGGCTACACGGCCTTCGTCTCCTATGGCGCGTTCTGGATCGGGCTGGGTGGCTTGTGGGCCTTGAACGCCTCAGGCATCGAGGCCTTCCGCTCCACGGGAACGGATGTGGGCTATTTTCTGCTGGCTTGGACGGGCTACACCGCGATTCTGTGGTTGGCCTCCATGCGGGTTCACGGCGCGATGGCCATCACTTTTTCACTGCTCTTGGCGGGCTTTGTGCTGCTGGATGTGGGGCACTTCGGTTTCCCCGTGCTCAACACGGTGGCGGCTTATGTGCTCATCGCTTGCGCCCTGATGGCCTGGTACATGATGGGCGCGGTGCTGCTCAATGATCTGGCGGGGCGGGTGGTGCTGCCCTTGGGCAAGCCGTGGGTGGCCAAGCAGGCGTCGGCCACATCAGCGCAGGCCCCGGCTCCGTTGGAACTGCGTTCCGCAAGCGGTGCCCCCGGAGTCACCCACGCTGCGGCCTGAACGCCGAGCCGGACTCGGTCAAGCCTCATCTTCCGGCGCGCCTTGTTTGGCCCCGGGGGCGGGGGCGACTCCGGGGGTGGATCCGGGGGCGGGGGTGGCCACCGAGCGTTGCAGGGCCTTGATTTCCTTGGGTTCCAGCGGTCGCCACTGGCCCACGGCCAGACGTTTAAGTTGCAGCGGGCCGATGCCGATGCGGCGAAGGCGTCGCACCTTCAACCCCACCCGCGCCAACATGCGGCGAATCTCGCGGTTCTGGCCTTCGTGCAGCGTCACCTCCAATAGTGTGCGGTCGCCACGCTCGCGATCACGCTCGTAACCGGCAATGCGAATCTCCTCCATCACCGCCTTCTTCGAGGCCCGTGAGCGGCTCTTGCGATCGCGTTGCGCCAGGTACAAGCCACTGGAGAGCTTCTCCACGTCCGCCTGCTCCACTCGGCCACGCACGGAAACCTGGTACTGCTTGGTGACGCCGTAACGCGGGTGAGTCAGACGATTGGCCAGTTCGCCATCGTTGGTCAAGAGGATCAGCCCGGTCGATTCGGCATCGAGTCGCCCGACGGGAAAGAGGCGGGCATGGGGCGGCAGGATTTCCGCGGGGATCAAGGCCAACACGGTGCGGCGATCCTCGGGGTCATCGCAGGTGCTGATGACGCCGCGGGGCTTGTTGAGCATGAGGTAGATCGCCGGTGCTCCGCCGTGGCCGGGGCGGGCGATGCTCGAGCCGTCCACCTCGATGCGGTCCTTGGCCGGATCGACCCAAGCCGGCAGGCCGGTGATCCGCTGGCCGTTGACACTGACGCGGCCGCTGGCGACGAGTTGCTCACAATCCCGCCGGGACGCCACGCCGAGGTTGGCCAAGGCCTTTTGCAGGCGGATGCCACGCGAGGCGTCGGTGAACTCGGGGGGCACGAAGGCTTGCGTCGGTCTGGCAAGCGCCTGTGCCTTGGTCAGGTGGACCGTAACCCGCAGCCGCGGTTTTGTCCCACGCGGTTTACTCGCTTGCGGCTTGGCGGACGCGGGCCCGCTTGTCTTGTCCGTTTTACGGGTTGACGAACTGCTGGGGCTGGACTTCCCCGGCTTGCGGGGATTCTGGAGGTTCCGGGTACTCTTGGGCTTTTGAGTATTCCGGGGGTTGCGGGGATTTCGGGGCTTCCGGGGGTTGCGGGGGGGGGGACGTTTGCTCATGGTTGATCCGATGCATGGTCGCCATCGCGTGGCGATCAATAAGGACAATGGCCCCCAGCGCCAAGAGGATTAAAGCCGCGAAAACCGCCAGCCGAACGGGCCACGGCGAGAGCGTTGACGCGGCCTGTTCCCGAGGCGGGGCCATGAAATACTTCCTGAAAAACGTTAAACACGAAGCCACGAAGCCACGAAGAAAACTAATTGAGAATATCAATCGCTTGAGCGGTTTCCTTCGTGTCTTCGTGTCTTCGTGTTCAAAAGCTGAGTCATCGGCACGCTTACCCATCAAACTCATCCCCGCGGAAGGTCGAGCCGAGGTAGAGCTTGCGCACCTGTTCGTTGTTGATGATTTCGCGTGGCGTGCCGTGGGCGAAGACCTTGCCTTCGAAAATCACGTAGGCGCGATCCACGATTTCCAGCGTTCGCTGCACGTTGTGATCCGTCACCAGCATGGCGATGTGGTGATCCTTGCGCAAGGCCCGCACCTCGGCCTGGAGGTCTTCAACCGCCACCGGATCGACGCCCGAGAACGGCTCATCGAGCAGGATCATGGCCGGATCGGTCACCAGGGCGCGGGCGATTTCCAGCTTTCGCCGCTCACCGCCGGAGAGGGTGCGCGCCTGTTGGGTTCGCAGTTTCGCTAGCCCGAAATGCTCCATAAGTTCCACGGCCCGCGTCTTCATCTGCGCCCGGGTCAAGGGCCGGGTTTCGAGGATGGCCATGAGGTTTTGTTCAACGGTAAGCCGCTGAAAAATGCTGGGTTCCTGTGCAAGATACCCCATGCCGCGTTGGGCCCGCTGGTACATGGGCAGGCGGGTGACATCCTGGCCGTTGAAAATCACCTGGCCGTCTTCGGGGGTGATCATGCCCATGGTGATGCGAAAGCTGGTGGTCTTGCCCGCGCCGTTGCGGCCCAAGAGGCCGACGATCTCCCCTTCCGACACGTCAAAGGAGACATGATCGACGACCGTGCGAGAGCCGTAGCGCTTCACCAAGTTGTTGGCTTTGAGGATGAACACGGCAATAGTTTAATCGAAGTGACCAACCGCCAATCGGTGTGGCTTGAAGCAAACCAGACCAACTTGCGATTTAGTTGGTGTGTATAATACACCGATGACCAGTCGGGAGATCATCAAGGTCATTCAACAGGCCGGATGGGTGCTTGAGACTATTAGGGGTTCCCACCATCAATTCAAGC
>JBBRGB010000320.1:0-3040 GCA_038241095.1 Phycisphaerales bacterium | reverse complement strand
CCCAGCGGGGACAACACCCAGCCTTGGCGCTTCGAGATTGTCGATGACCATCACGCGGTGGTGCATGGCTTCGACACCCGCGACCATGTGGTGTACGACCTGCAAGGCCACGCCAGCCAGATCGCCATCGGCGCGTTGTTGGAAACGATCACCATCGCCGCCACGGCTCCCCACATCGCCTGCCGGGTTGTGATTGAGCGCCGCGCGGGTTTGCCCGACGCCACGCCGACCTTCGATGTGCGGTTGGAACCCGATGCCACGGTACGACCCGATCCGTTGCTGTCACACATCCAAAACCGCGTCACGCAACGTCGCCCCATGCGGACGCTGGCGTTGCGTGAGGATGAAAAGCGGCAACTCGAATCATCGCTGCCCCCCGGCTGCACGGTGCGTTGGGTCGAAGGCAAGCAACGCAAGGCGATGGCGAAACTCTTGTATCGCAGCGCTTGGATTCGCCTGACGACCGAGGAATGCTTTAAGGTTCACAAGGCGGTCATCGAGTGGAACTGCCGGTTCAGCGAGGATCGCCTGCCCGACGCGGCCATCGGCGTTGACGCCATGACGGTGAAACTGATGCGCTGGGCGATGGGCAGTTGGCCTCGGATGCGGCGGATGAACAGCCTCTTGGGCACCTTCGCGGCCAGGCTGCAACTGGATTACATGCCGGGGACGAAGTGCGCCGCCCATTTTCTTCTGCAAGCGGAAAAGCCCCCCCAGAGCAGTGACGACTTCATCGCCGGCGGACGGGCCTTGCAACGCTTCTGGCTCACGGCCACCGCCCTGGGCCTGCAATTCCAGCCTGAAATGACACCGCTGATCTTCAGCGAATACGTCCGCCAAGGCATCCGTTTCGTCGCTTCCGACCCGGCCTGGCAACGAGCCAAGGAAATCACGGCCGAGCTTGACCAATTACTCGGAGCGCAAACCGTCAAGCGCGGCGTCTTCCTGGGTCGCCTAGGCCACGGCAACACGCCCAAGTCACGCTCGCTGCGCATGCCGCTGGAAAAACTTCTGCGGCCCAACGAAACATCGACAAAGCAAGCCTGACACGGAGGTCCCCATGACACAGGTGCTCATCACCGGCGGGGCGGGGTTCATCGGCTCCCACACCGCCGACCTGCTCATCCAAGTCGGCCACAAGGTGCGGGTGCTGGACATTCTCGACCCGCAAATCCACGGCCCAAACGCCCAACGCCCCGCCTACCTCCACCCGCAAGTCGAGTTTGTCCGTGGCGATGTCTGCGACCGTGGCGATGTCGAAGCGGCCTTGGAGAATGTCCAAGCCGTGTTCCACTTCGCCGCCCGCACGGGTGTGGGCTAGAGCATGTACGCCATGCGCGATTACGCCCACACCGCCTGCGTGGGCACCACGACGCTTCTCGAAGTGCTGGCCATGCGCAAGGCGCAAAACATCGGCCCAGCCTTGCAGCGGCTGGTGCTCTCCTCCTCACGGGCCGTGTATGGCGAAGGCACTTTCGAGTGCCCCGCTTGTGGCTTGGTTTACCCGCCCACGCGCAATCGCCGCGACATGGAGGCCGGCGACTTCGAGGCCCATTGCCCCGCCTGCGGCAAGACCGTGGTGGCTGTGGCCACGAGCGAAGATCGCCCGCTGACGCCCATCTCCGTTTACGGCTGGACGAAAAAGCATCAGGAAGATTACTGCCTCCAAGCGGCCAAGGCCTACAACTTGCCCGTCGTCATGCTGCGCTATTTCAACGTGTACGGCTCGCGGCAATCGTTGAAAAACCCCTACACCGGCGTGGTGTCGGTTTTCTACAACCGACTGTTGAACCATCAGCCGATCTCGCTGTATGAGCGTGGCCTGCCCCGGCGGGACTTCGTGCATGTCGGCGATGTGGCCCGCGCCAATGTGCTGGCGATGGAGGCTGATCTTTCCATTTGCGGTCACGGCGCGGTGGTCAACATCGGCGAGGGCACGGGCCACACCATCGCCCAACTGGCGCAAACCTTGGCTGAGGTCTGCGGGGTGAAGGCGGACTTGCGGGACAACGGCGAGTTCCGCGTGGGCGATGTCTGGGCCTGTTACGCCGACATCGGTCGGGCCAAGGAAATGCTTGGCTTTGAGCCGCGGGTAAGTTTGCGGGACGGCATGGCCGAGTTTGCCCGTTGGGCTGGGGGGCAGGAATCCGAGGATCGCTACCAGCAGACGGTGGCGGAGTTGGAATCGCACAACCTCTTTGGCCGGGCCGGGGGGGCGGGGGGCAAGGATTTGCCCGGCAGTGAAACAAGCGGCAAGGCCAAAGGATGAATCAACGACAGCTTCAACGCAAGCGTGTGCTTTTCGTCGCCGAGGCGGTGACCTTGGCGCATGTGGCCCGCCCGCTGGTATTGGCCAGTGCGCTTGACCCCAAGGAATATGAGGTCTTCATCGCCTGTGACCCGCGTTCGCAGAAACTGCTGGCCAACGCCCCGGCCACGGTTCTGCCCGTTTCGTCCATTCCTTCGCAGACGTTTCTGCAACGCCTGGCCGGGGGTTCGCCGCTCTACACCTACGAGGAACTGGAAAGCTACGTCGCCGAGGATCGGCGATTACTCAACGAAACCAAGCCCGACTTAGTGGTGGGCGATTTCCGCATCTCGCTGGGCGTCAGCGCCAGGCTGTCCGAAGTTCCTTACGCCAACATCACCAACGCCCACTGGAGCCCGCGCACCACTCAACGGCGTTTTCCCTTGCCCGAACATGCCTTGGGCCGATGGCTGGGGCCGGGGCTGGGCCAGGCGGTGTTCAACCTCGTGCAGCCCATCGCCTTTGGCATTCACGCCAAACCGATGAACCGTCTGCGCAAGCGTCACGGCATGGAGCCGTTGCCGGGCCTGCTGGATGTTTACACCGATGCCGATCACGCGCTTTACGCCGATGTGCCCGAGCTGGCGCCACTGTCGGGGCTGGCGGGTAATGAGCGATTCATCGGCCCGGTGCTTTGGTCGCCGGATGTGACTCCGCCGGCGTGGTGGTCGCGGCCACTTGATGTGGATGGACACAAGCCGATTTACATGACCTTGGGATCATCTGGCCAAG
>JBBRGB010000319.1:0-3082 GCA_038241095.1 Phycisphaerales bacterium | reverse complement strand
TCGGCCAAGGCGCGGCAGTTGGTGTGGCTGGCGTACACCGCCCCGTCGAAGTTTTCCAAGGCCTCAAAGAAGCTCGTGTCCGAAGCGTGCGTCAGGTCCAGCGCCATGCCCACCGCTTCCATCTCCCGCAACAGTTCCCGCCCGCGGGGTTGCAACGGGCCGTCCTTCTCCGGGCTGTCGGGTGAGCGTGACGGTGTGCCCGCGGCGTATTGCCCGTGACCGAAATGCGCCAGCCCCACGCCCCGCACGCCGTGGTCAAACCACTCGTGAACCTGCTCCGGCTCTACAATCGGGTCAGCGCCTTCCATCGTCACAATCACGCCCAGCGCGGTTCCATCAGCCCAGGCCGCGTCCAAGGTTTCAGCACGCGAAACAAGGCGGATTAACCCCTCCTTTTCCAACAGTTGGTAGTAGGCCAATTGCCCCCGCGCCACGGCATAGGCCATTGACTGCGCCGGCCAATCGATGTTGTCCCGCCGCACTTCGCGTCCCGCCGCCACCCACGGTTTGGCGCGGGCGATGAGCGTGGCCATGCACATCCCCACGCCACCCTTTTTCATCTCCGGCAGCGAAACCGTGGCCGTGCCGCGATCATCCGTGATCTCCCCGCCGGTGGCCTCACGTTGCCGCACCGCTTCGAGAGGCAGCGTGATGTCCCGCTCATAACAAAGAGCGTTCATCGCCAAATCCAGATGCCCGTCAAATATCCGCATGACGTCTTACCCGCTTTGTCCATTCTCTTTGTTACAAACCTGCGCCCTCACTTCACCAGATGCCGCTTCAAGAACAGCCCCGCCAGATCGACCCAAGTGCGGATGCTTTCATCCTCCGGTGCCAAGCCCAGACCATGTCGGCCATGCTCGTAAAGGTGCATCTCCACCGGCACGCCTTGCTTGCGACAGGCCATGAAATAAACCAGGCTGTTTTCCGGGGGCACGCCACCGTCGTCCATGGTGTGCCAGAGAAAGATCGGCGGGGTGTTTTCCGTCACGTCCGGGTGCAGGCTCATCCGCCGCACGAGGTCTTCCTCGGCATCCTCACCCAGCAGGCCTTTGCGCGAGCCGGTGTGGGCCGCGGGACCCATGAAGTCGATCACGGGGTAGCAAAGCACCGCCGCGTCGGGCCGGGCGCTGATCGTCGCCGCCAGGTCGTCGTCGGGATTGACAAAGTGGTGGTAGAGCGTCGCCACCGAAGCCGCCAAGTGCCCCCCTGCCGAGAACCCCAGCACCGCGACCTTGCCGCCGGTTTCAGAGTTCGCCCCCGCCACGCGCCATTCCACCGCGTGCTGGCGCGCCAGCCGCACCGCACGCTGAGCATCGTGGAGCATCGCCGGATGACGAAACCGCGGGGCGATGCGATAGCTGACCACCGCGGCATGAAACCCGCGCTGATTCATGGCACGCGCCACCGGCTCCCCCTCGTGTGGGGCCAAATGGTTGTAGCCCCCGCCGGGAAACACCAGCACCAGCGGATGCTCCTTGCCATCGTCAAGCAAATAAGGCTGAAGTTTCGCTTCCTCCAAAACCGGATCAGACCACAGTCGTAACGCATCAGGCATCAAATTATTCCTTGGGTTTTCCCCGGCCCTGCTACACGTCGCGGATTGTACCCGCGATGCTCATGAGCCAAGCGGCCGATGCCCTCGGGGAGCGAAGTTCAACCTTCCACCTATGGTTTGGTTCCCGCCTTTCTACGGAAGTCTCTGGGCGATTCCCCGACATCTTGATGAAAGAGGCGGGAGAAATGATGAGCGTTGGCAATGCCGCACATGCGGGCGATCTGCTTGATGGAAAGGGTTGATGCGGTGAGGTACTCACGGGCCTGTTCCAGGCGCAGGCGTTGGAAGTAGGCCGCCGGCGAGACTCCGACATGCCGGGCAAAAAGCCGACTTAGCTGACTGGTGGAAAGCTGCACGCGCTGGGCCAGTTGGGTGGTACTCTGAGGTCGAGCCAGGTGTTCGCGCATGGCGGCGATGACGTAGGTGACGCGCGGGTCGCCTACGTCATCGCCGGATGCGGCTTCCGTCGCCGCGGGTTCAAAGGGGCGTGCCAACAGACGCCAAATGGGGCCGAGGATATGCGGCGGTTCGGGTTGCCGGGATTGTTTGAGCGCGCCGCGCAGCGCCTCGGCCGCGGCGTAAACCTCGGCGGAGTGCCCCGACCATGAAACCACTGACCCACCCGTCAAATGATCGACAAAGTCCAGCAACTGTGTTTGAGGCACAAGTTTCAAACGGACATCCACCAGTGTCAACCGTGGCCGTGATCCCACCGTCTGAATCTGATGCCTGAGTTGCGGTGGAATGACGCAAACCGAGTTGGGGCGCAATTCATGCACACGGCCCTCGGCATGGAGCGTCACTTCTCCATCGAGCAACACCATCATCTGCCAGTCACCGTGCTGATGTTCAAAGCTCGGCTGCTCCAGGAACAGTTCCACTTCCGCCAACTGGCCGATGCCCAGTTGAGGTTGATGGTGCATGTAGGCATAGCGGCGGGGGTTGTAGCGCACAGCGGGCATAACCGGATGGTACCAAGAAAACACCCCCCCCCAATGCGCCGATGCGCACCGTTTTGACCCGCCTAGACCCTTGTATCACGCTCTTTATGCATTAGAATAATGGTGAATCAAAAACAGGTTGGCCATGTGGCCCGCCAAACAACGCACCCCTTTGCATGGAGTATGACAATGTTGATGACTCACACCCGCTGGTTGCTCGCCGCCGCCCTGATGTCCACGCCTTTGACCGCCTCGGCTTCGACCATTCTCGGCATCAATTACGAGGGACCGTCTTATGCGGTCACCGACAGCTTGGAAGATGATGCTGGCATCACCATGAAGAACGCGGCCAACGGCACTTTCAGTGTGGTGGAGGACACCGGCAACCTCTTTGGACTCGGCGCGACCAACCAAGTTGCGGATTTCAACAAGACCGGAAGCGGCTCTTACGGCTTTGCCTTCGAATCTCTGACGTTTGATTCCAAAGTCACCTACTCCTTCCAGTTTGTCGCCCTCAATTCCGACACCAATGCGGCCCAACTCCGCTTCGGCGACAACTTCGAGGCCGATGAAGAGACCAAGG
>JBBRGB010000318.1:0-3112 GCA_038241095.1 Phycisphaerales bacterium | reverse complement strand
TGGGGCCTTGAGTTCGCAGGTGCGACTCAAACCCGAAGACCCGTTGTATCAAGAGGTCTCTTCGATCCTCCGACGCCAGTGGAGTCGGCACCTGTCCCAAGGGCTGCTGGGCAAGATGCGGCGCATGTTCAGCGCCGCGACGTGAGCGCGTGGCACTGTGAGTTGCAAGCCCAACGGACGAATCGACGCAAGCCCACGGATGAGCCGCGGCTCGGCGTGGCTCATCAGTGGGATCGACCACAAGGGACGCACGGGACAATCGCGGGCGATCCCACAGAAGCCGTCCAAGGCGACGGCATCCGTGGGCTTGGGATGAGCGACTCCTTTTCACCGCCCGCGATATCATCAAAGACGATTCGTTTCCGTTTGACCATAAGGCGGTGCCTCATCGAAACCACACCGGGAACAGTGCCGAACACTTCCACGACGGACGGCAAGAAGCCTCCCACCGCTCCGCAGCCCGTCAAGGCCCAAGATGTGGACGTGGCGAATCGTGGCGACGAAGCCACCGTGTTGCGCTTGCCGCCGGGGCGTCGGCTTGGGCCGGACCACCGGGACCTTTATGTGCTGATCATCGGGTTGGTCTTGGGACTGCTGGCCGGGCCTTGGGTGTTGGGACGGGTGATGCCGGGGCTTTACCAGCGCGCGTTTGTCGGGGCCGTGGCTCAACAGAAGGCTTACGAGCAACACGAGCGCGACATTACCGGGGCTTTGGAAACCTTCGACGCCGAGACGCGGGCGCTCTTGGACAACCTCAAGAAAACCGGCGTCACCGACATCGCGTTGCAAGAAAAACAAAACCAGCGTGATGAGGCTCGGCAACAATACGAAATGCGGCAAATCGCCTCGGGCCTGCCTCTGCAGGCGCAACTTGAAAACGCCCAACGCCGCCACACGCTGCAACTCGCGGCCCTGAAACTTTCCCTAATGCTGGCGGTCGCCATGTTGATGGTGCTCGAAGCCATGCTCGAACCCCGGGCCGTCACCGGGTTGGCGGCCTCGCGCGGGCGGCTTGCGTCGGCGCGATACGGGCTGGTGGCCATCTGGCTGGCGATGGTGTTGGCCGAGCCGACGGCCTTGGTGAGCGCCAAATTGCTCTTTGTCGTGGGGTTGACCGTTATCGCCTTGGCGCTGGTTTTCATGCCCTTGGGTTGGATGCGTCGGAGCCGAGAGGCGTAAGCCACCGGACGGTCGTTCCTCGTCAATCGAGCAATCTTGTGTGGGCGCGCGCCACTTGACCTTCGGCCGCAGGCTTACGCCTTGCGGCTCGGACGAAGCACCCATTTCGCCAGTTTGCCCCTATCATCACAAGCGTTAGCATGTTGGATTCCCCATACCCCCACAAGAAACGGAGAACGTTTATGAGCGACGGCAACCACCAGCACTTGGCGACCATGGCGCTTCACGCCGGCCAAACCCCCGACTCGGCCACCAACTCCAGGGCCGTGCCCATTTACGCCACCACTAGTTACACCTTTAACGACACCGATCACGCGGCCAATCTTTTTGCGTTGAAGGAGTTCGGCAACATTTACACGCGGTTGATGAACCCCACCACGGACGTGCTGGAGAAGCGACTGGCGGCGTTGGACGGTGGGGTCGCGGCCCTGTGCTTCGCCTCGGGCCAAGCCGCCATCACAGCCGCCATTCTCACCATCTGCCACAGCGGGCAAAACTTTATTTCCGCCACCTCGCTCTACGGCGGAACGTGGACGCTCTTTAGCCAGACCTTCAAAAACCTGGGGGTGGAAGTCCGCTTCTTCGACCCGGCCGACCCCGCAGCCATCGACAAACTCGTCGATGACAAGACCCGCTTGGTTTACATGGAGTCGATCGGCAATCCCAAGAACGATGTGCCCGACTTCGCCGCCATCTCCGCCGCGGCCCACAAGCATGGCATCCCGCTGGTCGTGGACAACACGGTGATGACCCCGGCGCTGCTCAAGCCCATCGAGCACGGGGCCGACATCGTGGTCTATTCCACGACCAAATTCATCGGCGGCCACGGCGTACACATCGGCGGCGCGGTGGTGGACAGCGGGCGATTCAAGTGGGCCGCGAACCCGCAAAAATGGCCCGAAGTTTGCGCCCCGGACCCGTCCTACCACGGCATGATCCTCGAAGAAGCCTTGCGGCCCATCGGCAACATCAGCTACATCATCCACATGCGCACCCACTGGATGCGCGACACCGGCGCGACCATGAGCCCCTTCGCCGCGTTCCTCTTTTTGATGGGTTTGGAAACACTGCACCTGCGCATGCCCCGGCACTGCGAAAACGCCTTGGCTGTGGCGCAGTGGCTGGAAAAGCATCCCGCGGTGGAGTGGGTCAACTACCCCGGCCTGGCGTCGCACAAGTTCAACGCCAACGCCAAGAAATACCTGCCCCAAGGCCAAGGCGCGATCATGGGCTTCGGCATCAAGGGCGGCATGGTGGCGGGCAAGAAGTTTGTCAACGCCTGCAAGTTGCTGTCGCATCTGGCCAACATCGGCGACGCCAAGAGCCTGGTCATCCACCCCGCCAGCACCACTCACAGCCAGTTGAGCGAGGATGAGCAACGTCGCGCTGGCGTGTCGCCGGAGTACGTGCGACTCTCCATCGGCATCGAGGATGTGCGCGACATCCAGGCCGACCTGGAGCAGGCGCTGGTGGCGTCGCAGCGATAGTCTTGAGTCTTGAGGGGTGAGTCTTGAGGGTCCAACCAAGGCATGTTGTTGGACTCTGACTCATAGCTGCGACGTCCCCGTCGCAGTCCCAGGCGCATGAATATGCACAACGCAACATGAACACTCAAGACGCGCGGCGGGGACGCCGCGGCTATAAGGGGGAACCAAACATTTGCGATAACTCCACAACATGAAGTCTCAAGACTTAAGACCCAAGACGCAAGACTCCCCCTCCCGCAGTTCCGATGATGATCGTTCCGCGGCCCCGCTGTCTCGCGCGCGGGTCTTTCGTCTTCCCGGACCGCTGATGCTGGAGTTCGGCGGGCAGGTGTTGCCAGAAGTTGAAATCGCCTTTGAGACCTACGGCCGACTCAACGCCTCTGCCGACAACGCCATTCTCATCTGCCACGCCTTAAGCGGCGATTCCCATGTCGCCCGCCACGACC
>JBBRGB010000317.1:0-3177 GCA_038241095.1 Phycisphaerales bacterium | reverse complement strand
AGGAGGTCAAGGAGGAATTGAAACGCATGGACGGCGACCCGCTCATCAAGCAGCGGCGATCGCGCGTGGCCCGGCAACTGGCGATGCAGCGGGTCAGTTCTGCGGTGCCCCAGGCGGATGTAATTGTGACCAACCCCACGCATTTCGCCGTGGCCTTGAAGTACGACCCCGAAACGATGCGGGCACCGAAGGTGGTGGCCAAAGGGGCCGATCACTTGGCGCAGCGCATTCGTCAGCTCGCGGCCTTGCATGGTGTGCCACTGGTGGAACGCAAGGAAGTGGCGCGGGCGTTGTATCGCTCGGTGCAGGTGGGACAGGAAGTCCCCGCCGAGTACTACAACGCCATCGCGGAAATCCTGGCCTATGTCTATCGTTTGAGTGACCGTAAGAGTGCTTGAGTCCGGGGGGAGTTACACGGATAAACACAGATGTCCACAGATGAACACAGATTTTAGGAAAAGACAGTAACCGCGGATGAAGGCATGGATAAAACATGGATAAGGCATTTGAAAAAACAATGATTGCCGGAGAGCAAAACTCAATTCTCTCTTCATCTGTGTTCATCTGTGAACATCCGTGTTCATCCGTGTTACCTGCCTTGAAATGAACTGAAATGAACTGACCCGAGCGACCATCATGGCCCAACCCGCTTTACGACAATCCGCGTTTCCCGCATGGTTTAACGGGCTGGAGCAGTACCGCACGCTGCTGGTGCCGGTGGCCGCGGTCTGTTTGATCATGGTCATCGTCGTGCCCTTGCCGCCGATGATCATGGACATGCTGCTGGCGGCCAACCTGGCCTTGGCGGCCATGATTCTGCTGACGACCATCTTCGTCGAAGCCCCGCTGGATTTTTCCGCCTTCCCCTCGCTGCTCCTGGGCACCACGCTCTTTCGCCTGGTGCTCAACATCGCCACCACCCGGCTGATCTTGAGCGCCGATGCCAACACCCCGGCCGAGGCGGTGGGCGTGGCCGGCAAGGTCATCCAAGCCTTCGCCACCTTCGTCACCGGCGCTGGCACGGGCCACAGCAACCTCGTCGTGGGTCTGATTCTCTTTGTGATTCTCGTCGTGGTGCAATTCGTGGTCATCACCAAGGGTGCCACGCGCATCAGTGAAGTGGCGGCGCGTTTCACCTTGGACGCCATGCCCGGCAAGCAGATGGCCATTGACGCCGACCTGAACGCCGGGGCGATTACTGAAGTGCAAGCCCGCGTGCGTCGTGAGACCATCGCCCAAGAGGCCGACTTCTACGGGGCCATGGACGGTGCGGCCAAGTTCGTGCGTGGCGACGCCATCGCCGGCATCATCATCACCATCGTCAACATCATGGGCGGCTTTGCCGTGGGCGTCTTCCAGAAGGGCTGGACGATGGGCGAGTCGCTGGAGATTTTCACACTGCTGACCATCGGCGACGGCTTGGTGAGCCAGTTGCCCGCCTTTGTGATTTCCATCGGCGCGGGTTTGATCGTCACCCGTTCCAGCACGCGGGCCGACCTCGGCTCGGAACTCACTCGGCAACTCACCAGCCGCTGGCGTCCGCTGGCGTTGACCGCGGCGTTTCTGGGCGTGATGGCCTTCACCGGCATGCCGGCGTTTCCCCTGCTAACCCTGGGCGGGGCCTTGGGCGGACTGGCGTGGATGATCCACCGCAAGGAAGCGCACAAAGGCCAGGTCGATGCCCATGCCGCGGCCCAAAAAGCCAAGGCTCCCACGCAACCGCCCGTCGAACAAATGCTGGCCGTGGACACCATGGAACTCGAAGTGGGCTACGGCCTGGTGCGCATGGTGGACGCGGCCCAAGGGGGCACGCTCTTGGACCGCATCAGCGCCATTCGCCGCCAGCTTGCGGGCGAAATGGGCTTGGTCATGCCCCCCGTGCGCATCCGCGACAACATGCAGCATCAGCCCAACGAATACCACATCAAAATCCGCGGCAACAGCGTTGCCAGCGGCATGGTGCATCCGGGGCAACTGCTGGCGATGGACAACGGCTTGGTCAGCGCCGACTACGAACCGCTCGAAGGTCTGCGCACCCGCGAGCCGGCCTTCGGCGTCGAAGCGGTGTGGATCGACCCCGGCCAGAAGCAACGCGCCGAGTCACTCAACTACATCGTCGTCGATGCCACCAGCGTGCTGGCGACGCACTTGGTCGAAGTCGTCAAGAACCACGCCTGGGAACTGCTCACCCGCGAAGAGACCAACAACCTCATCACGCAAGCCAAGGAGAAATCGCCCAAGCTCGTCGAGGAAGTCTTCGGCGTCGGCGACAAGGGCGGCCTGCTCAAGCCCGGCGAGTTGCAGCGCGTGTTGCAAAACCTCTTGCGCGAGCGCGTGCCCATCCGCGACATGGAAAGCATCCTCGAAACGCTGGGCGACTGGGCGCCGCGCACCCGTGACAGCGATGTGCTCACCGAATATGTGCGCAACGGTCTGCGGCGAACCATCTGCAATCAGTTCGTGCAAATGGAAACCGCGGCAAGTGAACATGACCCGCTGAGCACCGATGAAATCAACCCCGGCCCAGCCACGCCGCGACTCTATTGCGTGAGCTTGGACCCGATGTTGGAGGATCAGATCGTGGCCTACATCGAGCGTTCGGCGGAGGGCACGAGCATGTCCATGCCCCCGGCCGTGGGACAGAAGGTGACGCAGGCCATCGCCGGTGAATTGCAAAAGTTGATTGCCGCGGGGCATCATCCGGTGGTGCTGGCCTCGCCGCAGGTGCGGGCGCAGGTGCGGCGATTGTTGGAGCCGCATCTGCCCAACGCGGCGGTTCTGGGGTATAACGAAATCAGCAAAGGCGTGGAGGTTGAATCGCTGGGCTTGGCGCAGTTGGAAACGCAGGTCAACAAACCGGTGGGCGGACGCATGGAAGCGGTGATGAACTAGACTGTCGTTGCGGTTTGGAAAAAGCCGCGTGACAATCCAGCTTGATGAACATGGAAGTTCAACGATGAATCTAAAGACGTTCACGGGTCGCAACATGCAAGAGACGCTGGCGCAGGCGCGGCGATCGCTTGGTGAAGATGCCGTGGTGCTGCACACGCGAAGCTATCGCCGGGGGGGAATTCTGGGGTTCGGGGCGACAACGGTGGTGGAGATTACCGCCGCGGATCAGGCGACCATGCAGCGCAGCCGGGCGCAGAAGCAGCGACAGAACACCACAACGAGAGA
>JBBRGB010000316.1:0-3186 GCA_038241095.1 Phycisphaerales bacterium | reverse complement strand
GCGATTGGGGCCCTAAGGCTGGTCCGGTGGCCGCTGCTTTCTAACCCCACCGAACCCCGGCCGCAAAATCCGGGGGCGGGGTTAGTCCTCGTCGGCTTGGGCGGCACGTTGGAGTTGACGGCGACGATTGCGCCGGTTCGGTCCGCCCTGCCGCACACGCTTGGGGGCATCGGCCGGACCCACGATGACGATCAGGCCCCGCTGGGTCAGATCGCGCAGGAATTGGGTGACACTCATGCGGGCTTCGTGGAAACGCAGGTGATGGGCCGACGCGAATTTTTCAACGATGCGCTCCACGGTGGTCTGGCCATCGCAGGCTTCAAACACGACTTGGCCCATCGCGTCCAACTCGATGCCGCGCTCGGAACGGACGGGGAAGATTAAGGAAAACGGCGGGCGAGTGATCCAGCTTTTTCGCAGGGGGACGTAAGCCACCATTTTACCGCCACGCATGACCACCCTGGCCGACTCATTTTTGAGAGGCACGGCGTCAAGGATCTGGCCGGGGTCGAGGTTGGTGGCGGTGGCGGACATTGGGGAAAGTCTTGAGTCCTGAGTCTTGAGTCTTGAGATTCTCAGAATCGGTGGTTTGTTGTGTTTCGGGGGTTAGCCGCAGCGGATGGTGAAGGCGGCGGGTTCGACGGGGTCTTTCTCCGGGGAAAGCGTGGTGATTTGATACAGGGCATGATCGACGGGGCAGTGCCAGACCAGATCACGTCTCTGGCGGGCGCGGCCGAGGATTTTCTCAAAGCGCGTTGTCGGTTCGAGGCTCTGACCCAAGCAGGCCTGGTGGCCCCGGTGGCGGAACATTTCAATCCGGTCGGGGGCCGCGGAGAGGTCTTTTTCCAGCCACGCGTCGGGCTGGCCATTATACCATAATTCCGCCGCCGAGAGGCGGCGCAAAACCGCCTGCTTGCCCTCGCTTTCAAAGGTCAGTTTTGTCTGGCCCGCCTGCGCCTTGACGCTTTTGAGTCGCCACCCGACCGGAGCGCTGACATCCAGCCCGAAGGCCCGCCAATCCGTCGGCGCATCCCCGGCCGGGACATCCACCTCAAAAGTTTCCAGCACCAACTCCTCGATCTCCTCCTCGACGCCCAAGGGCCAGGGCAGCGCCAGTTCGATGAGGCGTTTGCACTCCGGCTCGTAGCGCAGGGCGCGGGTGAGGCTGTTTTCATCATTCGTGCGCCGCAGCGCCCGCCATCCGTTGACTTCGGGTAACTCCCGCACCTTGGCGTTGGGCCGCTGCTCGGCGTCCCGGCTTTTGTAATCCTGGATCATCCGCGAAACGTCGGGGGAGCGTTGCAGTTCACGCCAGCTTAGTTGCAACCGCTGACGACGCCGATCCACCAACGACAGCGAGCCATTTTGCGGCGACACCGCATGGCGCACGATGTCCCACTCCGCGGGCACCGTCAGCCGCATCCCCAACCAAACGATCTGTTGTGTCGTGGCCTGTGCCATGCTTTAGCGCGTCTTTCGAGCTTAACTAGGAAAAATTGAATAATTGGGTGGACTTTCGCCCATGTTGAAGTAGTAAATGGCCCCCACGGTCATCCACACCAAACCGGCGAAAAGCTCCCCGGCAATGATGCCGACCATCAGCGGTTTGATGCCGTTGTACCCCTTGGCACCGGTGAGCCGCACCACCGCGGCCTTGACGGCCCAACCCACCAGGAAGGAAATGGCGAACGTCGCCGAGGGGTAAGTCCCCCAGAAGACAAAAATCACCGGGTGCAGGGGCCACCAGGGAATCCGCAGCCGCGCCACGGTGAAAGCCACCACCAGCCCCAATCCCAAGGCAAACCAAGGCCAGAGGTTGGTCACCTCGATGTGACCGAACCGTTCCAAGCCTGAAATCTGATTGGAGACTTCCAACGACCCCGTGGCCGAGAGTTCCAAGAGATGCTTGGACAGGGTGTCAAAAGCCATGGGCGAAACGTTGTTGGCCATCCAAAGGTCTTGGCTGTTGATGCCGAAGCGGTATTGCAGCGTCAGGCCAATGAAAATCGTCACGCCTAGGCCCACAAGCATCATCAGGCCGATGAGCGGGGCGATTTTTCGGGGCTGGGTCTTGGCTGAGCGATCGCCGATCTGCATGGCGTTGACTAGGTAGGGCATGATCGCTTCGCGCGGGTCCATCACCAGCATGATGCTGGCCAGGGTCAAAATCAGCAAGGCCGTGGGGCCGATGGCCTCGATACCCATGAAACCGATGAGAATGCCCACGGGCATCCACCATGCTTGGATGAAGATCACGCCTGTTTCGGCGCTGACGCGGGCCGTGACCGTGAAGATCAGTAACACCAGCAGCACCAAGGGGATGCCCAAAAACCAGTCCAAGCCCTGCACCGCCAGCAAGGCCACGGCCGCGGTGGTGGTGGCCAGCGCCAAGCGACTGCCCCAGACAGAGTAACTGGGCGTTTCAGGTTTGCGGGGCAGGCCCACGGTGGCCTTGGCCACGTCCCAGTAATGACGCCGACCGGTGTAAAGCACGACGAGCATGATCCCCATCCAACCGCCGAAAAGCAGCAAGTTCTGATTTTGCGCTCCCACGGTTTCCTGCCGCATGGCCACGCCGTTGGCGATGAGCACGGCATTGAACATCACCCACAAGAGCAGCGAAAGCCCCAGTGAAAACGAGACTTCCGTGGTCAGGAAGAAAGCGAAGGCCACCACCGTGAGGTAAATCCGGGGGTTGAAAAGCCCCCAGGACTGGCTGGATTTGGCGGCGTTGGGGAAGATCTCGCGCAGCGGATTGAAGTCGAAGTCCAGCGGGATGGAAAAAAAGAAATTGGGATACCAGGCCTTGAGGCCGTTGATCAGATGGAGTAGTGTCACCGCCAGCACGCCGTACCAAAACAAGCGGTTCCGCGCCACATCCGGCAGCCAGCGGCCGGGGGTTCGCTCGGCGGATTCCTCCACGAAGCGGGCGATGGGGTAAGCCAACAGTTCACGCTTGGACCACTGGGGATGCACCACCATGACGATGCCCAAGCTCGCCAGACCTATGCAGGCCGCCAAACCGCCCCACAAGGCGATGACCGGTGCCCAAGCGTTCCAAGGCACGGCCACGGGGTTGGGCAATCCCGCCACCAGGCCACTCAATCCCGCGGCCTCGTCTTTGGCCTTGCCCGTTCCCCCCTGCATCAGCGAGTCGGTGATTTCGGGGTCGCTGCGGCCACCCAA
>JBBRGB010000315.1:0-3192 GCA_038241095.1 Phycisphaerales bacterium | reverse complement strand
GGCGGAGAAAGCCGAGGCCGTCCTGACGGAACTGGGCTATGGCGAGCGCGTGCGGATCGTGCGGGGTGATGGTTCGTTGGGCTGGCCTGATGAAGCGCCGTATGACCGCATTCTCGTCACCGCCGGTGCGCCGCGTCTGCCGGAGTATTTGCGTGGGCAACTGGCCGAGGGTGGCCGCATTGTGATTCCCATCGGCGACCGCGTCACGCAACGCATGATGACGTTCCATCGCCACGGCTCGGAGTGGCACGAGGAAGAAGGCCTGGGCTGCCGCTTCGTCCCCCTGCTGGGCGAAGATGCTTGGCGGGAATGATCGCCATCCATCAGAGCCGACGGGCGTAAGCCTGCGGACGATCCACCCCTGCGCCTGCGATTCTGTGCGCTGTCCACCTTCCACCGGGGGCTTACGCCCCACGGCTCCGACCAAGCCGCCTCACACGAGGCGGAATCAGATTTCATACATCCACCCGTCGTCATCGCTGAAGTCCAGGCCGGTGACGTCGATGGAATCGCCGATGAGTTTGCGTGCTCGTTGCAGGGCTTGCTTGGCGCTGGTGAAGACGCCAAAGCCGGTGGCGAATACGTTGTCGCTTCCCAGCACCGCCACCAAGCCGTAGCGTTGGAGCATGGCCAGCAGTTCGGGTTTCAACCCGCAGAGAATGACGTGCCCGCCCCGCGATCTCATTCGCTTGGCGAAGTCCTCCATCACCGCCAGCACCGTCGAATCGACCGACAGTGTGCGCTTCAAACGAACGATGACCACTCGCGCGTTGCTTTGCGCCACCTGGCTCAAACGATCTTGCAGTTCATCGGCGATGCCAAAGAACAGATCGCCTTCGAGTTGAAGAAACAGCACGCCCGATTCACCGCTGCGCGATTGCAGGGGTCGCTCGATGTAGATGCCGCCCGGCCTATGCTGCATCTCCGAAAGGTGCAGGCGACTGGTCTGACGGATGTAGAGCGCCAAGGAGAGGAAGATGCCAATGAAAATGGCGAACTCCAACGGCAGCAGCATCGTCGCCGCCGCCGTCGCCAGGCAGACGATGCCATCGGAGCGGTTGGCCGTCCACAGTCGCCTTATCGCGCCGAAGTCGATCAACCCCGCGGCAATGATCAGCAGCACAGCCGCCAAGCTCGCCAGCGGAATGTATTTCGCCAGCCCGGCGAAGAAGAAAAAGATGGCCCCCACAAACACCGCGTTGAACATTGCCGCATAGCGCGTCTGCGCCCCGGCATCGTGGTCCAAAGCTGAGCGGGTGAAGCTGCCCGAACCGGGAATGCACTGAAAGAAACTGCTGACGAAGTTGGTGAACCCCTGGGCAAAAAACTCCTGGTTGGGGTCGATGCGGTCGCCGGTTTTCGAGGCAATCGACTTGACGATGGCCACCGATTCCAACATGCCCAGCAAAGCCAACGCCAATGCCCCGCCCAACAATTCCTCAGCCTGCCCCCACGTCATCCACGGAATCTGCCAACTCGGCAAGTGCGGCTCAATAGGCTCGATGGTGGGCACCCCCCCGCCCCCGGTAGTCAATCCCCCGGCACTCATAACACCGCCCGACTGTTCCCACCCCAGCACCGCCACCGTCACCGCCGCCAACACCACCGCCAGCAACGCGCCGGGCAAGAAGCGTGAAATCCATCGCACCCCCACCACCACCGCCAAGCATCCCACCCCCAGCGCCAAAGCCCGCGGGTTGACTTGATCCAAGTGAGGCCACAGCCGCTCCATGGCACCCAACGCTCCGGGCAAATGCCGCTCCGTGGTGGAGGGAATGGTGATGCCCAAAAGGTTGGGCAACTGCCCCACGATGATGAGCACCCCCGCGCCTGCCGCGACGCCGTAAATCACGCTGCGACTGACATACCGCACCATCGCCCCCAGCCGCACCGCAGCGAACAGCAACTGAATGATCCCCTTAAGCAGTGTCAGCCCGAACACCATCTGCAAATAGACCACCGCCATCTGCTCGGGCGGCAAGTGCCCGCTCATCGACGCCAAGCGCGTCACCGCCGAGGCGATCAACAAGCTCTGCGTGTTGGTCGGCCCAGTGGTCAGATGCTCGCTCGAACTCAACAGCGCCCCGAAAATGCCCTGAATGATCGACGTATAAATCCCGTACTGCGGCGGCACGCCCGCAATCAACGCATACGCCATCGCCTGGGGCACTTCCACCACCGCCACCGTCAACCCCGCGACAATGTCCTTGCGCAGCTTAAAAAAGCTGTAGTGCCGCGCCTCGCGCAATGCGGGCCGCAGGGGCGAAACCAAGGTGGGAAACAGGTTGGTCATGGCAATGGCACAGAGCATACCTTGACCGTCCGCAGCGAGCCGCGACTGTGAGGGAGCGGATTCCGTGTTTTAGGGCAAGGGCCAGCCCCACTCCCTTACGGTCGCGGCTCGCCGGGTGGCATTGGTGTTTCAAGTGGGTTCGTTGCGCAATGCCCGCAGCGCGAGATCAAGCCTCTCTACCGTGCAACCTTCCCTGCCGTCTTCTCCAAGGCTTTGACTTTCCGCGCCGTGGCCATGCGGTCGATGGGCGTCATGCGGTCGAGAATCAACACCCCATCCAAGTGATCCGTCTCATGCTGCCACACCCGCGCCGCCAATTCTTCGGAGGTCCGCGCAAACGTCCGCCCATCCAAGTCCCGCGCCGTCACGGTGATGCTCAGCGGCCGACGAATCATCCCGCGAATGTCAGGCAGCGACAAACACCCTTCCTCATGATCCCCCACCTCCCTGCTCGGATCGCTCAGTACGGGGTTGACAAACACCTGATCGTTGGCCGGGTCGCCCGTGGCGTTGGCGACAAACAAGCGCCAGGAAAGCCCCACCTGCGGAGCCGCGAGTCCCACTCCTTCCGCCTCGTGCATGAGTTCGAGCATGCGCAGCGCCACCGCCCGCACCCGGGCCGAGAGTTGCCCCACGGGCAAAGCCTTTGCCCGAAGCACGGGGTCGGGATACTCCACAATCCGCAACTGTTGAACATCGATGGTCATGGACGCACGATGTTAGAAAAACCACCCCCCGGACACAACCCACGCGGAAAAGGGGACACCATGTTCGCCCAAGGAAGCAGGCGGGGTGCCACACAGCATCCCGCTTCGGGTGCTGTGACCTTCCCCACACTTGGTGGGCGCGGCCGAAGTTGTGTCAGGTGGCCTTCTCGTATTCGCACGGGCTCACGTGGC
>JBBRGB010000314.1:0-3196 GCA_038241095.1 Phycisphaerales bacterium | reverse complement strand
GCGCGGTTGCGTTGCCCGCTGTTGGTGCTGCATGGTGATGCCGACCCCATCTGCCGCTTCGATTCGGGCCAAGCCATCGCTGCGGCGGCCAAGGAGGGCGAGTTTGTCGCCTTCGCCGGTGGCGGGCACATCGACCTGTGCCAGCGTGATGCCGACCGCTACCGTGCCGCGATGCTGCGGTTTTTGGATCGCGTGGATCGGGGCGCATGAAAATGAAAAGGGCCTCGCGGTGAGGCCCTTGGGGTGCGATTGACTTTTGGAGGATGGTGGCCTTACTCGGCGTCCTTGTCCTTCATCTCGTGCTTGTGTTCCTTGGCGTCATCGGCGTCGTCGGCGTCATGCTCCTCTTCTTTGTCGCCAGCCATGCAGGCTTCATCGCCAGGCTTGCCTTCATGGTTCATCATGCAGGCTTCGACGTCCCCGGCGTCCTTGCCTTGAAGGGACTTGATGTGCGTTTGCAAATCCACGGCACCCAAGGCTGGCACGACCACGGCGTCAAAGGGGGTGGTCATGACCGCGGTGTTCATGGCATCACCGGCGGGGGCGTTGGCGGCACCGTAAACCGTCACCACGTCGCCCAAGCGTTCCACAGCCGTGATCTTGGCCCAGTAACCGCCCGAAGTCTGCTCGCCCAGCGCCAGCACGATCAGCGAGTTGTTGGCGAAGTCCACGCCCGCGGCATTGAGGGCCGGGCTGTTCAACGCTTCAAGTTCGCTCGTGGAGTTGATGACCTTGACGGTGGGCTGGGTGATGCCGGACTGATCGCCGGTGATGTGGTTCTGGATGGCCACGGGGGTGGCGGGCGTCATCGTCGGGCCGGTCTTGGTGGCGCAGCCGGTCAGCGACGCGGCGAGAACCAGCGAGGCGAGAAGCATCATGGGCTTGAACATGGGGGGAACTCCGTAACGGGGTTGATTTCGAGTCAGCGACGCGTAAGGCAATATATCGCAAGGCGGTCAGTCGTGCATGGCGACTTCAGATACGAAGGGGGCAAGCCCTCGGACGAAGGTGCAATGGCGCAGTCACGCACGGGGACGTTCGGCCGAGGGCTTACGCCCTTCGGCTCTGACGAACAACGCGCTGATGGCTACAATGTCGCCTTCGCGCCGTTGCAAGGCGCGATCAAACTTTTTGGAGTTCTCGCATGAAGCTTGTTGTGACCGCGTTGTTGGCTGGGACGTTGATGTTCGTGGCGGTGGTCTGGGCCCAGCAGGAATCCCCCCCGGAAGTTGCCCCCGATGTGACCCCGGCAGTTGCCCCGACAGTTGCCCCGGAAGTACCCGCAGCACCCGCCGCGCCGGAAGCCACCGCACCGGGGGCTGTGGCTCCCACGCATGGCCTGGCCAGCGTGCGGGACAAGGTTTCCTATGCCATTGGTCACGACATCGGCAACAACATGGCTGAGCAGTTTGTCGATGTCGATCCCGAGGTCATGCTCCGCGGCTTGAAGGACGGCCTTGCGGGCAAGGAGGCGGTCTTGAGCCAAGAGGAAATCCAGGCAGCCATGCAGGAGATGCAGGCCATTGTCATCGCCAAACGGACTCAAGCCATGAAGCAACAGAGTGAAAAGAACAAGGCTGTCGGCGTCGCGTTCCTGACGGAAAACAAGACCAAGGAAGGCGTCAAGACCACCGACAGCGGCCTGCAATACAAGGTCGTCAAGGCTGGTGAAGGCGAAAGCCCCAAGGCCACCGACACTGTCACTGTCCACTATCGCGGCACGCTGCTTGACGGCACCGAGTTCGACAACTCCTACAAGCGCGATCGCCCCGAAACCTTCGCGGTCAACGAAGTCATCGCCGGCTGGACCGAGGCCCTGCAACTCATGAAGCCCGGTGCCAAGTACGAGCTTTTCATCCCCAGCGACCTGGCCTACGGCCCAGGCGGCTTCGGACGCTCCATCCCCCCCGATGCGACCCTGCATTTCGAGGTGGAGTTGCTCAAGGTGGAGAAGGGCGCTGAGGGCGGCGCTGCGCATAGCTCGGGCATGGAATGATTTCGGCGCGGAAGTGAAATGTTGTCTGCGCGAGGCACTCCCACCCGCGGAGCGGGTGGGCTTTCGTTTTGACATCACGCGCCGTCGTCACGCGCCGTTAACACGCGCCAAGAATCTTCAAGTCTGAAATCTCAAGACTCAAGACTCAAGACTTCCGCCCCCCCTCACACCGCGAACATGGCTTCGACGAACTTGCCGGGCTCGAAGGGTTCGACGTCGTCGGGGGTTTCGCCCACGCCGATGAACTTGACGGGGATGGCTAGGTGTTCGCGGATGGCGACCACGATGCCACCCCGTGCGGTGCCGTCGAGCTTGGAGAGAAACAGGCCCGTCACTTCGATGGCCTGGGTGAACACCTTGGCTTGGTTGATGGCGTTCTGGCCGGTGGTGGCGTCTAGGACGAGGATGGTTTCGTGCGGCGCGCCGGGGATTTTCTTGGCGATCACGTTGCGGATTTTGGTCAGTTGCCGCATGAGGTGATCCTGCGTGTGCAACCGCCCGGCGGTATCGACCAACAGAACATCGATGCCCCGTGCCACGGCTGCCTCGGCGGCGTCGAAGGCCACGGCCGCGGGGTCGCCGCCCTGCTTGCCCCGCACCACTTCGACCCCCAGACGCTTGGACCAGATTTCGAGCTGTTC
This sequence comes from Phycisphaerales bacterium, assembly GCA_038241095.1. GTDB lineage: Bacteria > Planctomycetota > Phycisphaerae > Phycisphaerales > Phycisphaeraceae > JBBDMX01. The sequence goes on along the minus strand of JBBRGB010000314.1, from coordinate 559 downwards.
CACGGCCGCGGCGCGGAAGGTGTCGCAGGCCGCCAGAAGAACGGTCTTGCCTTCGTCGCGCAGGCTCTTGCACAGCTTGGCGATGCTGGTGGTCTTGCCCGAGCCGTTGACCCCGGCCACGAGGATGACCGTCGGGCCGGTTCCGGGCGGGGCGAAGCGCAGCCGACGATCTTCCGCGGGCCAGTAGGCGTTTAGCTGATCCTTGAGAAACGCCAGCGCCTGGTCGCCGGTTTCCATTTCGCCGCGTTCGTAGGCGGCTTGAATGTCTTTGCGCAGTTCGACGGCAGTCTTGATGCCCACATCCGCCTGGATGAGTCGGCGTTCGATCTCTTCGATCAGTGCTGGGGAGAGACGCTGACCGGTCAGGACGGTGCGCAGGCCCCCGACGAACTGGGCCCGTGTCTTGGCCAAGCCTTGTTTGATCTTGTCGAACACGCCACGAAAAAGCGCCATGGGGGGAGTCTCGTGAAGGTCTTGAGTCCTGAGTCTTGAGGTCTGAATCAGAGGCTTGAAGTTTTCACCTCAAGACTCATCCCTCAAGACTCAAGACTTTCTTCCC
>JBBRGB010000313.1:0-3243 GCA_038241095.1 Phycisphaerales bacterium | reverse complement strand
GGGTGCGACGGTTGTCCCCACCGCGACTGCTCTCGAAACTCCCACGTCGCCTTGGGAAATAGCTTGGAGCATGAGCGACCGGGGTGCGCGAATGATCGATCTGACCCACCCGTCAGCCGATGCCAAGACGGACGTTGATCTGCTGATTGGCGAAGTTTTGATCTACGCTCAATCGGAGAATCGTTTGGAGCTGCGTCACGCACGGGATGGGGAGATTCTTTGGGCCGCGCCTGTGCCGGGACAGCGCAACGGTTACGTCGATAGCTACGGACAGGATGCCTTGATGGACGATATTTTGCTGCCCGCCAAGCGCCTGCCGCGACAGGATCACTTGGCGATTCTGCGCAGTGATGGTCAACTGGCGGCTTTGGGTTTGGTCAGCGGACGGCGCTTGTGGGAAACGTCAATTGAGGGGGAAAACAGTGGCGATATCAGTCGGCAACTAAGTGAAAATCGCAATCGTGGCACAGGCGTTGTCGCGGCGCGAATGAGCGTGGCTCAGGGCGTGGTGGCCATCGTGGCCCCGATGCCAACCTCGGAAGGTTCCTCGGGCCTGCTCGATGCGGTGCGGGTGTTTGATCTGGTCGATGGTCGGCCACTCTGGTCACGCCAGTTCAGCGACGAAAAAATCCAGGGCGTGGTCGCGGCGGCGGGGTTTGTCAATGTCCTTCTTCAAGGCGGGCAACGCATCATCGTTTGCGATCCCCGCACCGGTCGCGTGGCCGGGGAATTGAAACTCGACGACCTGCCCCAAGGCGGCAGTGACCGCATCGTCTGGACGGCGCGAGGGCCGCTGGTGCCCACCCGCGACGCTTGGATGCTCCATCGCCTGCCCGATGGGCGGGCACTCTTGGGCGGGGCTTCGACCAAGGGTGCCATTGCCGCCGGTTTGCTCGACGCCAAGACGCTCTTCTTCGGCACAGCCGATCGCACGCTGCGGCTGATGAACATGGCGACGGGCAAGATTGACAAGGCTTGGACGTTGGAAAGCGAATCGCCGGGGCAGATCGCCAACGCGGTGCGCAGCGACGATGGCCGCAGTGTGCTGGTGGAACTTGACCCGCTGACGGTCCAAGCGGCGGGCGGGTTTGTCACTCTACCGCAGTATCAGGTCATGCAGCGACGCAGGCAGCTCATTGGCAACCCTGGCCGCAACACGCAGGATTTCTCCACGGTGCTGGTGCTCGATGGCGACACCGGGGAGCAACAGTTGCAACTGCGTTATCAACCGACTGCCGACGACCCTGGGCCCGACCTGTCGCGCATGACGGGGTATGGCGAACTGCTGCCTTGGGCGGTGTGGGGCAAGGATCGCAAGTCGCGAATGTTCCAGGGCAACATCGACATGGCGCTATATGCCCGTGCCACGGGCCAGGAAGTGGCGTTCACGCCCAAGCCTCCACTAGGCCGGTTGTTTCAACCGCAGCTCTTGGCCTGCCCGGTGGTGGTCGATGGCACGCTGCTGCTTCGCACGACGCAGGGGTTGGATGCTTATCGCTGAATGGTTTGCAGGCGCGGGCGCAAGGATTTCAGATCATGTGGCGCGTGAAGTGAAGACGCAACGCCTTCCCGTTGCGCCCCGAATCTCCCACCCGTGGAACGGGTGGGCTTTCGTGAATGGTTTTACCTTCACTAGCCCTGCGCAAGCCCATCACAATCATCGAATCGCATAATCCACATTATCCGCTTGTGGAAAAGATGTGTTTGTCTCGATTTTCAGATTTACACATAAGTCTTTTTAATGTAGATAGTTACGGTTAATATGGAAAAAGTGCTTGCCAAAACTAGAGCGCAGCATTAAAGTGGAGTTTATTAGAAAAATGCTCAAGTAAGCTTTTTCCTCCATTTTGATGCAATAAGGGTTTGAATGGTTAGGCAAATAAGTTAAAGTGCAAAGGTTAGGCAATGTTCGGATGACGCCATCAGGGTTTCCTTGACCCGGCGCATAGGGAAAAAAGAGTCGCAGCCCATCAAAGCGGGCGGCGAGCGGAAAGGTGGAAGACAACGGGTGGAGGTCAGGCATGGTCGCCTGATTACGTTTTCGGGACGGAGGATAAGGTCCTAGGCACGAGAGCACTCAATCGCTCTCAAGCGCCAAAGACACCTTAGGCGGTGGGAAAAACTCCAAAGGCCCGGCGGAACGCTCCGCCAAGCCACCGAAGTTTCACGCAAAACTTGTTTCAAGTTTCTTCTTCCCGGGTCAACATGCCACGGCTCCGTGGCATGACAACCCAGGTGAGGTGTACGACGCTCCAGATTTCAGCGGCAACACGAAGCACTACCCCCGCGGCCCCAAAGCCCGCTGGATGTGCCCCCGGTTCCCCCGGTTCCCCCGGTTCACTTGCGGCATCACCCATTATTTTTTCCAAGGCTTCCCCTCCAATCGCATCTTGGTTCGAGGCGGGCCTTTTTGATTCCCATTCCGGGTTTTCCACGCTGTTCTTTTTCTCCGGGGCCGGGGCACTTCCGGGGTATTCGCCGCAACACGCTGTCACCGCTAGCTTTGGAGCCGCCCATGACCGCCATGCTCACCCGCGAATTCAGCAGCCCGCAAACCGCCAGCCCGGCCCTGCGGCTCAGCCGCTTCGCCGAGGTTGAAACCGACGCCGGCCTGTATGCCGAGCCTGAGGTTGCGGCATCACGGTTCGTGGTGGCGGACAACATCCAGGATGTGTTGACCGCTTGGCGTCTGGTTTACAACGTTTATGTCCGCTCCGGGTTCATCGCCCCGCATCACTTCGGCTACCACGCCTCCAGTGCCGCGGTTGGCGAGCAGGCGGCCGTGGTGCGGCACATGCAGGGACAGCGGCTCATCGCCACCCTCACCACCATGCGCGACGCAGGCCACGGCCTGCCCTTGGACGAACTCTACCGCACCGAACTCGACGACCTCCGCGACCAAGGCCGCGTCCTGACCGAAGCCGGTATGTTGGCCGACTGCGGCGACCCCGACGCCACCTCGATGGAGTCGATCTTCTCCCTGATGAGCTACGCCTTGGCCTTCTCCTTCATGGGCACGGGGACGGACTTGGTCATCGGTGTGCATCCTCGCCACGGCCGGTTCTACCAGCGGGCCTACGGGTTTGACCAGATCGGTGAGTTGCGTTCCTACGCGGCGGTCAACAACCGTCCCTGTGTGCTGATGCGGCTGAAGATTGAAACCGCCACCACCCGCCGCTTCATGCCCCGTGGCTTGGCGGCATGGCGCGACCAAGGCGTCACCGCCAGCGACTTCGCCGGCCG
>JBBRGB010000312.1:0-3247 GCA_038241095.1 Phycisphaerales bacterium | reverse complement strand
GCGTCCTTGGTCGCGCCGCCGGCGGGAACGCGGTATTCCTCCAAGGCGTCCCACGTGCCGCAGTCGGGGCACTTGCCCATCCAGCGTGGCTGAACGTTGCCGCAGACGCGACAGAGGAATTGCACCGAAGCCTTGGCCATGTCCGCGAGTATATCGCCCCGCTTCACAGCGGCGTCCCGCTACCATAGGTTTTCCCTTATGGAACCCACCATGCAATTTCCCCACCCGCGCCCGAAACCAAGCTTGCGTTTAGCGCTCTTGGCTCCCCTGCTCCCCGCCCTGTTCCTCGCACTGCTGTTGCAGGCCACCCCGCTCCAAGCCCGCGACACCACCCTGCAACAACTCGATCTTCTCGTCGATGTGCGTCAGGAAATCGCCACCCAATACGTCGAGGAACCCGACACCCAAGCCATCACCCGCGCCGCCGTCCGCGCCATGGTCGGAGCCTTGGAAGACCCCTACACCGTATATCTTTCGCCCGAGGAACTCGACCCCTTCGACAAACAAATCCGTGGCTCGTTCACCGGCATCGGCGCGGAAGTTGATCTTCACGATGACCGTCTGCGCATCGTCTCGCCCTTGGACGATTCGCCCGCGTTTCATGCCGGGGTCATGGCCGGGGACATGGTGCTGGATATCGACGGCGTCAGCACCGTGGGCATGAGCATCAACGAAGCCATCAAGCGACTCACCGGCCCGCCGGGCACGCAAGTCACCATCAAGGTGCGTCACCTCACCGGGCAGGAATCCGACATCGCCATCACCCGTGCCCGCATCAACGTCCGCACGGTCAAGGGTGCGAGCCGACAGAAACAAAACGGCGACGATGTTGGCGGCACTTCCGGGGGGGGGTGGGATTTCATGCTCGATGCTTCCCGTGGCATCGGCTACATCCGCATCTCGCAATTCACCGACACCACCGCCGACGATGTCCGCGCGGCCTTGGATCAACTCCTTGCCCGCAAGGTCAAGGGCATCATCCTCGACCTGCGTTTCAACCCTGGTGGCCTGCTCGAATCCGGCATCGCCGTCAGCGACATGTTCTTGGATGAGGGCAAGACCATCGTCTCGGTCAAGGGTCGCGCCGTGCCGGAGCGTTCGTTCGCCTCCCACGCCGAGGGCACGATTCCACCCGTGCCGATGGTGGTGTTGGCCAATGAAGCCAGTGCCTCGGCCGCGGAAATCGTCACTGGGGCGTTGGCCGACAACGGCCGGGCGGTGTTCATCGGCACCCGCACATGGGGCAAGGGCAGCGTGCAGCAGATTCGCGTGCTGCCTTCCGATACCGGGGCCTTGAAAATCACCAACGCCTATTACTACCTGCCCAGTGGGCGCAACATCCATCGCCGCAAGGGCGCGGCCCAATGGGGCGTGGACCCGGCCGATGGTTTTTATGTGCCCATGACCACCGAGCAGGTGCGGGCGATGATCGATCATCGGCGAAAGAACGATGTGCTGACCAACGGTGTGGAACACGATGGCCAAGGTGATAAGAACGGCGCTGACAATGCCAACGGCGGTGGCGGCGGGGCGGATGGGGGGGTGACGCCGGCGTCGATTCTTGCAACCCGCGCCGATGCGCAACTGGCCGCGGCGCTCGAGGCGATGATCGGCAAGCTGGAAACCGGCGATTGGCCGCACGTGGGCCAGGACGGGGCCGCGGCTCTCGCCAATGAAGCCCGGCGAGAACTGCTGCGCCAACAGCACGAAGCCCTGTCCAAACGCATGGAGCAGATCGACGAGGAATTGCGAGGCCTCGACAAGCCGGGGTCAACGAATGGCGCTGACAAACAGCCCGTCATCGGGCCGCTTGTCCCGCCCAATGGTGTGGATGCGGTTGACGATGAAGCCGCTCCTTCGCCACGCGACGACAAGAGCAATGGGGAGGCCCAGCCTTGACACTCATCCTCGGCATCGAATCAAGCTGCGATGAAACCGCCGCGGCCATCGTCGAGGATGGCCGACTGGTGCGCTCCAGCCTCATCGCCTCGCAGCACGACCTGCACGCCCGTTACGGCGGCGTCGTGCCCGAACTCGCCAGCCGGGCACACATCGAGCGCATCTCACCCATCATCACCGACGCCTTGGTAAATGCCCACGTCGGCTTCGAGGACCTCGACGCCGTGGCCGTGGGCAACCGTCCCGGCTTGATCGGCTCACTCCTGGTGGGCGTCAGCGCCGCCAAGGCCCTGGCCTGGAGCCTGGGCAAACCGCTCATCGGCATCGACCACGTCCAAGCCCACCTCTACGCGCCACTGCTAATCGACGCTCCCGCCGACGCCTCCGCTTCCGAACTCAAGCCTCAAGCCTCAAGCCTCAAGCCTTCCCCCGTCTTCCCCGCCTTGGGCCTCGTCGTATCCGGCGGACACACCAGTCTCTACTGGCTCGAAAGTCCGCTGCAAATGAAACTCCTGGGCCGCACCATTGACGACGCGGTGGGCGAAGCCTACGACAAGGCCGCGGTGATTCTCCAGATCGGCTACCCCGGCGGGCCTATGCTCGACAAGCTGGCGCAATCGCCCGACGCAGCCCCGTCGCGTTTCACCCTGCCGCGAACGCTCTTGGGGCCTGACAGTCTGGACTTTTCCTACAGCGGGTTGAAGACGGCCTTGCTTTACGCGGTGCGTGGTCAGCCGCAAGGCCGAGGCGCGGCCGCGCGGTTCATGCGCAGTGCGGAAGACTTAAGCGACGCTGACCGTCGCGACCTTGCCGCCACATTTCAACACGCCGCCATCGACACGCTCATCGCCAAACTGCACCGCGCCGTGGAGGCCTGCGAGAAAAATGCCAAAGGTCTTGGCCGACCCGCCACGCTGCTCATCGGTGGCGGCGTCAGCGCCAACTCCCTGCTGCGGCAGCGCGTGGGCCAGTTCGCCACCGACACCGGCCTCAAGGTCATGATCCCCCGCATGGCCTACTGCCTCGACAACGCCGCCATGATCGCCGGCCTGGCGCACGTCGCACTCCAAGCCGGTCAAATCAGCGACCTGCACCTGCCCGCCATCGCCACCAGCGACGTGGCGTGAGTTGAGCGTCGCATCGCGTCATGCGGGACGATCCACTTGAGACGTTGGCAACGAGATGCGAACGTGGCGAGCGGACGGCATCAGCTTGTGGCGGCATTTGTGAAATGCCTTGGCCCGCGACTGGCGGATTCCGGAGGCACACCTATTGCGCCACATTCATCGCCGGGGCGTGGACGGCTTCGTACCGCTGGGACTGACGTGGCCCAGAGCCTGATGGCGAC
>JBBRGB010000311.1:0-3264 GCA_038241095.1 Phycisphaerales bacterium | reverse complement strand
AAAAGTTCCGGGCTCGCTCTCGTCACCATTGACAACGAGGTAGCGAGGAAAAATATCTTTCGGCAAAAATGACCACTTCATGCCCGCCGGGAAACCCGCCCCGCCACGCCCGCGCAACTCACTGGCCTTGACCATGTCGATGACGGCTTTGGGTTCCATCGCCAGGGCTTTCTTAAGGCCCGCGTAACCGCCGGTGGAGACGAACTCGTCGTAGCTGATGGTCTTGCGATCGCGCGGATCGCCCCAGGGCGGGGTGGGGATGCGCTTGGTCAATACGGGTTGGGCTAAGGGCATGGTTTGTTTCACTTTTCGTTTCAAACGCTTCGGTCACGAGCGCGTGTGTCATCCAGCGGATGTCTTATCAGAGCCGAGCGGCGTAAGCTGCCGGGGCTGCGGGATCGTGTTGCGCATCGCACCGGGGGCTTACGCCCCTCGGCTCTGATTGTCCATGTAACACCGCTTACTTCGTGCGCGGCTCTTTGTGATTATCCTTAATTTCGACTTCCTCAATCGTGGTGCGACGCAGGGTGATGTCGCCGTGATGTTCTTCCTCGACCGTGCGGCTGACTTCCTCGCGGCGGGTCGTCTCAGGCCCATCCGGGTGCCGCACGTTGTGAACCATCAGCCCTACATTGCGACACATGCGTTGAAACCAATTCATGGCGAACCTTGTGTCATCACGCTCATCGTTCTTCCGCTTCGTTGCCTTCCTTCGTGCCTTCGTGTCTTGGTGTTCATCCACAAGGATTCACGGCAAGCTGTCCAGCGTCGTGGCAACGTTCGTCGGCGTCAGGTCTTCAATGAGCTTGTCATTGACCAAGGCGCAAGGCCCCGAGCCGCACGACCCCAGGCACTCCGCGTGCATCAGCGAGAACTTGCCATCGGGCGTCGTCTCACCGGTCTCAATGCCCAACTTCTTTTCAATGGCCGTGACAATGTCATGCTCGCCCCGCAGCTCGCAGGAAATGCTCTGGCAGACCCAGATGACATATTTGCCCTTGGGTTGCAGATGGAACATTTCGTAGAAAGTGGCGCAGTCGGCGACCTCGCTGGGCTGCGTGCCCAGAAACGTCGCGGCCTCTTCCATCGCCTGGTACGGAAGCCAGCCGTGCTGATCCTGCAAGGCGTGCAGCACCGGCAAGGTGGCCGCCCGTCGCGTCGGATAGCGGGGCATGACCTCGGCCTCCAACTTCGCCTTGAGCGCCTCATCGAGATAAGGCTCCGAGCGGTGGGGCACCGTCATCGTCGCCGAGTTTTTCATGATCCAAGCCATAATCGCTCCGTCTTTTTTTATGCCTTGCTTCGTGCCTTCGTGTCTTCGTGTTCAACCCCTACCGATCCAACTCCGCGGCGATGATGTTCAAACTCCCCAGCACCGCCACCACATCAGACAGCAAGTGTCCCTCGATCATCTTGGGGAAGCTCTGATAAGTGATGTAGGAGGGTGGCCGTGTCCGCGCCCGCCAGGGCCGAGGCCCGCCGTCGCCGACGAGGTGGTAGCCCAACTCGCCGTTGGCGGTTTCGTGGGCCAGGTAAACCTCCGCCACCGGGGCCTTCCAGCCGCGGTTCCACATCACCAACTCGAAGTGCTGGATCAAGCCTTCAATCGAGCCGTACACCTCGGCCTTGGGCGGCAGCTTCACCTTGCCATCGGCCACGGTGTTGATCGGCCCGCCGGGAATGTCGTCAATCAACTGCTCGATGATCGCCACCGACTGGTGAATCTCCTCCACCCGCACCAGATACCGCCCCAGCACATCGCCCGTCGTGGCGATGGGGACTTTGAACGCCACCGCCTTGGCGCCGCGATTGTCCCAGTTGTCGGCATAGCACAGATACGGCTCATCCTTGCGCACATCGCGCTTCACCCCCGCCGCCCGCGCCACAGGTCCGGTGATCGACCAGGCAATCGCCTGCTCCCGCGTCACCACGCCCACCCCTTCGGTGCGGTCGCGGAAAATGCGGTTCTTATTGAGCAAACGGACGATGTCCTCCACCGCGGGCTTGAGGTCCTTTTCAATAAAGCGCTTGACCATCTTCACGAACACGCTCTGGTCGGGAATCTCGCGCATCACGCCGCCGACGCGGGTGTAATCCGGGTGGAAGCGCTGGCCGGAGAGATACTCCATGATGTCGTAGATGCGCTCGCGCTCGTTGAAGCCGTAGAGAAACGCGGTGAACGCCCCCAAGTCCAAGGCCGCGGCCCCGACGCACAGCAGGTGGTTCTGTATCCGCCCCAGTTCCGCCAGGATCGTCCGCACGACCTTGCAGCGCGGCGTGATGTCGATGCCGAAAAGCTTTTCCACCGCCCCGTGCCAGCAGATGTCGTTGCTGATGGGCGAGACGTAATCCATGCGGCTGACGATGGTGACGTACTGGTTGTAATCCAGATGCTCGCCGAGCTTTTCAAAGCCGGAGTGCAGGTAGCCGATGTGGGGCGTGCAGCGGGCGACGCGCTCGCCGTCGAGTTCCAGGACAAGGCGCAGGGTGGTGTGCGTGGCCGGGTGCTGCGGGCCGAAGTTGAGCGTCCAGCGGTCGCCCTGCTTGGTCTGGGGCCGGATGTACGGCGTGGTCTCGATGTCCACGTCGAAGGGTTTCAATTCGTAGGGCATGGCTGGGGTTATCCGGGATGGCGTATGGACGCCGGAAAGACAACGATTCTAGTGTCGCTTCGCCAGCTCTGCCAAGCGGCGGCCCAGCGACGTTCCACAGATCAGCCTTTACTTCATGTTACGATTTTCCCATGTTCCGGATACAAGACCAACCCGATCCTGGGATCCAGCCAGCCCAAGGAGTGCTCCAGCGGCTTGCGGGGAGGATGGTAGCCGAGCAGTTGGAGCCGCGGGGGATTCGTGACTCGCGGGTGCTTGAGGCCATGCGGACGGTGCCCCGGCATCGCTTCGTGCCGCATCTGCCAGTGGAAAAAGCCTATGCCGATGAAGCGTTGCCCACGGCCCAAGGGCAGACCATCAGTCAGCCGCTGATCGTGGCCTACATGACGCAACAACTGGCGACCGAGCCGGGCATGAAGGTCTTGGAGATCGGAGCTGGCAGTGGCTATCAAAGCGCCATCCTGGCGGAAATGGGTTGCCGGGTGGTGAGCGTGGAGAAGGTCGCGGAACTGGCGGAGAAAGCCGAGGCCGTCCTGACGGAACTGGGCTATGGCGAGCGCGTGCGGATCGTGCGGGGTGATGGTTCGTTGGGCTGGCCTGATGAAGCGCCGTATGACCGCATTCTCGTCACCGCCGGTGCGCCGCGTCTGCC
>JBBRGB010000310.1:0-3273 GCA_038241095.1 Phycisphaerales bacterium | reverse complement strand
CACCGGATTCGTCGATGCTTTCGCCCCGGCCCGACCGTCAGGTCGAAACCCTGCGGCGACACAACATCACGCGGCGCTACGTGCTGCACTTCGGCGCCGCCGACCCGCGCAAGAACACGCAACGGGTCATCGAAGCTTGGGTCGCCACCGCCGGCAGCTCGCGCGGCGATCGGCAACTGCTCATCGTGGGCCTCGACCCCGCCACCACCGCCCGCCTGCTTCCCGTCGTTGAAGCCCTGCGGGTACAGAGCAGCGTGGAACTTCGCGGATTCGCCGCCGAGGCCGATGTGCCCACCCTGCTGGCCGGGGCCGATGCGTTGCTCTATCCCAGCCTGGCCGAAGGGTTCGGGTTGCCGATCTTGGACGCCTGGGTCTGCGGCACACCGGTCATCACCAGCGTCAGCACCAGTCTGCCCGAAGTGGCCGGTGATGCGGCCCTGTTGGTGGAGCCGGAGAACACCGCGGCAATCGCCCGTGCCTTGTCGAACCTGCTGCGCGATGGCACGCTGCGGCAAGAGTTGGCTTCACGAGGTACGAAGCGGGTCCAAGAGTTCACCTGGCAGGCTTCGGCGCAACGGTTTGTGGCGGCGCTGGAGCGGGCGGCGCAACGGGGCGCGGGCCGCGCCAAGGCGGCGTGATGAACGACAGGCCACGCATCTTGCTTGTGAGCGAACAGCCGATCTGGCCGGCGGATCATGGCGTGAGCGTGCGCGGGTATCACCTGATGCAAGCGTTGCGCCAGCGTGGCGAAAAGGTGGCCGTCGCCAGTGTCACGCCTTGCCCCGCCAATGCGCCCGCGTGGGTGCGAGGGGTCGATGTGCCCTGGCCCGTGGCTTCACCATCGCAATGTAAAACGCTTTGCCAAGGTTGGCGCGGGGATGGCTTGGCTTCGCATGTTCTGGCTCCCCTGCGACGACGACTGGCATCGCATCAAGGCGTCGAACCCACGACCGCGGCGGGCATCGTCACACTCGTCGAACGACTGCGGCCCGAAGTGGTGCTAGGCTTGGGCCTTCACAGTCCGCTGTTGCTGCGTGGATTGTCCGCGTTGCCCGATGGTGTTCGCCCTCGGTGCGTCTGGTATGCCGCCGATGAACTCATTTACTACCACCTTTCCTGTCTGCGTCACGATCCCGTGACACGCTGGCCGGCGCGGCTCCACGAAATGACGCTGCACGCCATGATCGAAACCCTCTTTGCCCGCGGCCTCGACGGTGCCATCGGCGTGAGTCCCACCGACACCGCCTGGCTTCGCGGCGTGGCGGGTGTGCGGGAGGCGGTGACGATTCGCAACGGGGTGGACCTTGACTATTTTTCGCCCGTCGCACCTTCGCAAACGGTGACGCAACCGCAAAGCCTGGTCTTCTGGGGACGCTTGGACTTCGCCCCCAACATCGACGCCGTGTGTTGGTTTGCCCGCGCCGTCTGGCCCGACTTGCGACAGCGATTCCCGCAAGCGACATGGCACATCGTGGGCCACAACCCCGCGCCGGCCGTGCGCAAGCTGGCGGAGCAACCCGGCATCGCGTTGATCGGCTCGGTGCCCGACATACGGCCACACGCCCATGCCGCGGCCATCACCATCCTGCCCCTGCGTTGCGGTGGTGGCATCAAAAACAAACTGTTGGAAGCCGCCGCCATGGCGCGACCGATCATCGCCTCGCCCCGAGCGGTGGCGGGTCTGAACATGAGCGCCGGTGACACCCCCGCCGAGGTCTGCGACACCCCGGCGCAATGGATCGACGCCATCGCGCGACTGTGGAACACCCCCCCCGCCGCCCCCCCCGCCTCTTTGGCAAATGGCAAAGAAGCCCGCGCTTGGGCACAGCGTCATCACGGTTGGAACACCGCCGGCGATGATCTCTTGGACTGGCTGAATCGTCTGGGTTGGCTTGAGGATGAAAAAATGTGCGTCCAAGAATCGGCCTTGCTCAAACGGGCCGCTTAAAACGCCGAAGAAATCGGCATGGCTTGGACTTCAATGCACTTCGCCGTGGGCATGGGCTGCGCCGGCCTGATGAGTTTGGCGGCCTGCACCATCTTTCGCCGCGGCTGGCGCTGGCTGCCGGCGGCCATGACCTTCGGCGGACTCTGGGCGCTGGCCCCCGACCTGCCCCGCATCTTCCGCGAAGACCTGCCGCTGACGCCTTTGTCCGGCCTGCTGGGAAGCAAACCACTCGAAGTCTGGCTCCACGGCTGGGGCAACCTCTTCTTCTTCCACACCCGCTTGGACCTTCAGCCCAACGAATACGCCCTGCACGGCCTGCTGGCGATCATCGTCCTCTACAACTTGTCGCTGCTGTTGTTGATGTGGCTGCCACGTCGGCGGGGGTACGCGCCAGGCCATGTGCCGACGCATCACGAACCCCATGCGATGCAACCCGCCCATCGTCACGGCCGCACGGTCGCCATGACGCCACACGCAAGCCCGCCACGGATGCCACGCTCGTCCCACTTGGCACGCTGGGCCTAGACCACAGAGCCGCGCACGGAGTAAGCGGGGGGAGGGAACCGCTTACTTCGTGCGCGGCTCTTTTTGGTTAGTGAGATGGTCAAACATCGTCATCATCCTCGTGGTGTAAATCGCCGTCGTCGATTTCCGGCGAGTTGAGCATGGATTCGTCAACGCTGGGTGTGGCGTCGGCAACTGGGGGTTGTGGGTTGGCGGGAACGGCGTCGCTTGCGGGGGTGGAGGTGGCGGGCTGTTCCTTGCGGACATCGACGATCATCGCGTCGCTGAAGATTTCCATCGCTTGCCGCACCAGGGGCAGATTCATCGCGGCTTGGCGGTCTTGGGATTGACTTGAGCCGGGGGTTCCGGTTGGGCTGGCCGGTTCACCACCGCCGTCATTGGCCGGGGGTTCGATGATGGTGCGGAGGCTTGCGCCCATGATCTGTCGCAGCAGGGCTTCGAGGCGGCTTTGCTGTTGTGGATTGGAGACGAAGTTGAACTTGTTCCGCTGGCCCGGGCGCAGGGCGAAGGTGACTTGGCGTTCTTCGAGTTTGCGGATTTCCAGGGCGTTTACCCAAGAGAGCGCGGGCTTGCCCGCGATGGCGGCTTGCAGGGCGGTTTGCAAATCTTGTGGCGTGGCGGGGGGGGTAGGAGGTGAAGATGAGGGGGTGAGGGGGTGAGGGGGTAAGGGGGTGAAAGAGTTGCGCGGTGGTGGCGCGGGGGTGGCGCGGGGGGGCGCGCTTGGCGCGTTAGCGGTCAGGGCTTTTTTTTTTCGTGCCATCCCAAAGGGCATGGCCCCTTTAGAGCGCGGTTACAACGGC
>JBBRGB010000309.1:0-3287 GCA_038241095.1 Phycisphaerales bacterium | reverse complement strand
CCGACCTTGCCGTGCGGCGGGCGGTGGGGGACTTTTGCCGGGACTTGGGGTGGGTCACGGGGTTGCCGGGACGGGTGGCGGAGGTGGCCGATGCGTGGATTGTCGTAGAGCTTGATACGACGATTCCTGGGCCGGAGGGGTATCGGGTGGAAACCCGCGACGGTCGTTTGCGCATTGCCGGGAGCGACACGCTGGGGGTCATCTTCGGCATCTACGCGGCGAGTGAAAAAATCCTGGGCGTCGATCCCTTCTGGTATTGGAAAGACCTGGCCCCGGCACGACAAGAGACGATCGCGCTGCCAACGCAGCCGATCATCGGCGGCAAGCCGTGTTTCCGTTATCGCGGGTGGTTCATCAACGATGAAGACCTGCTGACCAAGTTCTTCGACGGGGGCGGGCAGCGCAATCTCGACTACCCCTACTACCAGCAAGTGACGCATCCCGACCTGATCGACCTGGCTTGCGAAACGCTGTTGCGCACGGGGGGCAACCTCATCATCCCGGCTTCGTTTCTGGATGTGATGAACCCCGCGGAGGCGAGGCTCGTGGAGGTGGCGGTGGCCCGCGGGCTGTATGTCAGTCAGCATCACATCGAGCCGCTGGGCGTGAGCAACATGGGTTACGAGACTCACTGGCAGACCAAAGGTCAGCCGCGCAAGATGCGTTACTCCGATGAGCCGGAACTGGTGCGGCAGACTTGGCGTGCGTATGCCCAACGCTGGTGGGAATTGGCGGGGGAAAAGGTCATCTGGCAGTTGGGATTGCGCGGGCGTGGTGATCGGCCGGTGTGGATTGACGACAAAAAAATCACGCACGAGGAAGGGGGCAAGTTCATTTCGCGGGCGATGGCGGATCAGATGGCGATTGTGCGGGAGGTTGACCCCCGGCCAGAGCCGCCGGTGACGACGACGCTGTTTCTCGAAGGCGCGGAACTGATGGCCTCAGGCGCGTTGACGATTCCCGAGGGCGTGACGGTGGTATTTTGCGACAACGGTTACAGCCAGCGAATGCAGCGTGATTTTCATGAGTGCGCGCGGGAGGCGGGGCGTGTGTACGGTGTGTATTTCCACGTGGCGTTTTGGATTCACGGGCCTCACTTGGCGGCGGGTCAGTCGCCGGCGCGGGTGGTGGCGGAATTGGCGGAGGTGGCGGCCAAGGGGGACACGGAGTACGCGATCATCAACGTCAGCAGCATCCGCGAGCATCTGTTGGGCACCGATGCGGCGATGCTGGCGATGCGGGATCCGGCGGGCTTTGAGCTTGAGGCTTTTTGGCGTCGGCATCTGCCGGCGGAACTGGCGCATTTCGGGCGGCGCTATTTCGATGCCATCGTGCGATGTGGGGACGGGCAACTATTTCAAGACGGCGATTGCTGTGCCGTGGCCAACGGGTCTCTGATGAACAAGGGTGGCCCGGCCACGACCGCCAAGCCGGTGAAACGTGAACAACTCGCCCCCGCCGCGGCGAGGCTGGAAGCATTGGCGGATGAAGCGGAGGCTTGCGACTGGCCCGAGGCCATGCAACGTTTCGCGGACTTTCAGTTTGTCGTGGCCCCGCGCATCCTGGCGGCTTCGTATCGCATCGCGGAGGGATGCCTGACGGGTGATCCGGCGGCGGTGGCGGGGCACATCGAGACGTTGCTTGAAGCGCGCAAGCCCGGAGCCGTGGGCCGCTTCGCCCACTGGTACCGCGGCGATGACAAGTGCGACTGGCCCGGCAAAGTCCACCGCTTTGGCGAACTGGCCAAGCGTTAGGCCACTTCACTGGGCGGTACAAAATGCTCGGTGGCGGCATCGCCTTGCGACAGCGCGCCGGGGTTCAAGCCCAAGAGCGAGAGCATCCCCGCTTCGATGCAGAATTGTCCGCCCACGAGGTAAAGATTGTCGCGGATTTCCCGGCAGTGTCGCACCATCATCGATTGCTGGCCCACGCTGTGCCCGTGGTTGAGCATGTGCAGGCGGAAGAGGGCGTTGTTGTTTAACCGTTGATTGCAAATGAAGCCGATGCCCGTCCAACTCACGTCGCGGAGTTGAATGGCGATGGGGGCGCGGTTGATTTCGCCTTGGCCCAGGGGGTGGAGTTCGGCGTCGCCGCGGACGATGTAGCGGGCGAACTGGCGCAGACCGGCGATGCGACTTGGATCGCGGATATTTTCCAGTTGCGCCAGAACGGCAAGGAGTGCACGAGGATCATTGGGAGGCATGAGCAAGGTCTCCGTGATTTGAGCCGCGTCATGGCGGCGCGATCACCGGCCGGCCACTCAAACATATGAGCATGCCGGGCAACTGCTTCGGAGGCCAACCCGGAAGGGTCGGTTCCCCTATCTGCTATCGACGCCTCAGAGCGTGGGCTTTAAGATTTCGGAGTGTTTTGTTGATGGTCAATGAAAAAACGAGCGCCGCGGGACGCTCGTTTGAAACACGATTTTGAACGATTCTCAAGCAATCAGAGCCGCATGGCCTCAAGCCCGATATTACCGCCCGGGAATGGGGTAGCGGGACATCTGCATGGGCTTGTCCATGAGCCAGATGGTGTCCCAATCGTCGGGGATCTGGCGGAGGTTGGTGTCGGTGACGCGGGCGTAGCGGTTGAGCCGCTGCTGGTGGGTCTCCCCGATGGCTTCCATTTCCGGGCTCATGTTGGCGCGGACGGAGCTGGGGGTGATGCGGCCGTTGCTGGTTTCCGAGCAACCGCCCAGCGCGACAAGCCCGCTCAGGGCCACGGCGGCCAATCCACAACGCATCAGATGATTCATGGTGTTCTCACTTGCAAGGGGGACAAAGTTACCGTAATCGGACTCAGTGAATCGTATTGTCCATCGTGACGCCGTCGGCGTCAACTGGAGAAAAAGGGGACATCCACAATTTCCACTTCGTTGTCGCTTGAATCACCCCAGCGCCCGGGAAATTGTGGATGTCCCCTTTTTCCCGCGGCGGACATCGGACGGTTTACTTGAACATCACCGGCGGTTCATCGGCGGGCCGCGTGGTCCTGGTGGCCGGAGCGGGTGCCACGGGCGTCGAAGGTTCCACCGTAGGCGCGGCGCTCATGTCCGAAGCCGCGGCCCCGGCGGTGCTGGCGACCAGGAAAATCTCCACTCGGCGATTGGCCTCGGCCCCGCGAGCGCCGTTGGGCACCACGGGCCGATACTCGCCGTAGCCACCGACCATGAAGCGGTTGGCGGGCACGCCGTTGCGTTTGAGCGCGTCCATCACGGAGATGGCGCGGTGGGCCGAGAGGTGCCAGTTGGTCGGATGCTTGGCCAGGGTGTCGGCGCGACGAATGGG
>JBBRGB010000308.1:0-3308 GCA_038241095.1 Phycisphaerales bacterium | reverse complement strand
CGGTGTGGCGCTGCCCAAGCGGGTGGTGACCAACGATGAACTGGCCAAGACCGTTGACACCAACGATGAATGGATCCAGAAGCGCACCGGCATCCGCCAGCGTTACCTCGCCGGTGAGGATGAAAGCATCCGCCAGCTTGCAGGCGACGCTCTGCGGCAGGCCCTGGTCAATGCGGGCATGAAGCCGACGGAATTGGATTTTGTGATCGTCGCGACGCTTACACCGGAGATGATCACGCCTTCGACGGCGGCGATGGTGACGACCGACATCGGTGCCAAGCCCGCCGGTGCGATGGACCTCAGTGCCGCGTGCAGCGGGTTTGTCTATGGCGTGAACCTGGCGTGGTCGTTGATCTCGGCGGGGATTTACCGCAACGTGGCGGTCATCGGGGCCGAGACTTTGAGCCGGGTGACCAACTGGAAAGATCGCAACACCTGCGTGCTCTTCGGTGACGGCGCGGCCGCGGCGATCTTCAGCGCCAGCGACGACGCCTCCCAAGGCTGCCTCTATCTCAACATGCACAGCGACGCGGAAAAGTCACGCGAGCTTTACTGCCCCCGCAGCGAAAAAGACCTGCCGGAGGGCGACACCATTTTCACCGGGGAGTTCAACACCTTGCAGATGAACGGCCGTGAGATTTACAAGTTCGCCGTGCATACGTTGCAGGACTGCATCGACAAGGCGCTGACCGCCGCGGGCATCAAGGCCAGCGATTTGGCGGTGATCGTGCCGCACCAGATGAACGCCCGGATTCTGGAAAGCGCCCGGGAGAAGCTGGGGCTGTCGGAGGAGAAGCTTTACGTCAACATCGACCGCTTTGGCAACACCTCGGCCGCCAGCGTGGCGATTTGCCTGCATGAATTGATGGCCGCCAAACGCTTGAAAAAGGGCGATCTGGTGCTGTTCATCGGTTTGGGCGGTGGGCTGACGTGGGCGACGAGTCTCTGGCGACTGTAAACTCACATTTCGCCAGTCCACCCGAAAACAACACGCCACTATTATCCCTGTGAGGGTTGATCCCATGACCGACCAGTCCACCGCAAGCGTCACCGCGACTCTCGCTCCCACGCCGACGGCCACGTTTCGCCAAGACCCTTTGCGGGCGGCCCATGCCAGCATCGTGCTTTGCCCCGGCCAGGGTGCGCAAGCGGTGGGCATGGGCAAGGCGTGGATCGAGAAGCACGAAGTGGCGCGTAAGACTTTTGAGGAAGCCGATGCCGTGCTGGGCTTCGAGTTGACCAAACTCTGTTTTGAAGGGCCGGAGGATCAACTCACACGGACGGACTTCGCCCAGCCGGCGATTTACACCACTTCGGTGGCCTGTTACCGCGTGCTGAATGAACAAGGCAAGATCGGTCGAGTCTCCGCCACGGCAGGCTTGTCGCTGGGCGAGTTCACCGCGTTGCACATCGCCGGGGCCTTTGACTTCGAGACCGGCTTGAAACTGGTGCGACTGCGTGGCCAGGCGATGCAGGCCGCGGCCGAGGCCACGCCCAGCGGCATGGTGGCCTTAATCGGCACGGACGAAACCCAGGCCCGCATGCTCTGCGACCGCACCTTGGGCACCTCGACAACCGAAGTGCTGGTGCCCGCCAACTTCAACTGCCCTGGCCAGATCGTTCTTTCCGGCAGCTTGAACGCCTGCGAACGGGCCTTGAGGGTCGCCGAGGAAACCGGCATGAGGGCCACGCAATTGAAGGTCGCCGGGGCATTCCACTCGCCCCTGATGAAGCCCGCGGCCCAGAAGCTCGCCGAGGCCTTGGATCAGATCACCTGGCAGACGCCGGTCGTGCCCGTCAGCGCCAACGTCACCGGCATCCTCCACGAAATCAACAAGATCGACTACATCAAGCAACGCTTGGTCGATCAACTCACCGGGGCGGTGCGTTGGGAGCAGTCGATGATCTGGCTCATCACGCACATGCCCGGCGCGTTTCTGGAGCTAGCGCCGGGCAAGTCGCTGTCGGGTTTGATGAAGCGCATCGATCGTGCGACGAAGGTGGAAAATTACGCCGACCCGGTGTGAACGTCGGAGAGTCAACCAACAACCGAAGGCACCGATAATGAGATTCTTACGATTTTTCTTGGTAATTCTGGCCGTCACGCTTCTGACGGGCACCTTTGGTGGTGTGGTGGGCGGTCTCGTGGGATTCGCTGTGCCAAGTTCTTTGCGGGTGATGTTTGGCATGGATGAGGGTGGCCCGAACCATATGCAATCTTCCACGCACTCCTCAATGATGCCCCCGACCGCCGACGCCCCCGCTCACAGGACAGCCACCAGCCGTACCGATGTGGGCGTGGCGGTTACCAGTGACAGCAGCATGGCGTCCGCCGGCGCAGCCATGGGCGCTGCCTCGGGCTTGGTCTTGGGTGTGCTGCTGGGCATCGTCATCGGCATCGCCGATCAGATCATCCTGGCGCTGAGCCAACTGGTTAACCGCAAGACTTCGTCCCCAGCCCACGCGCACGCTTGAACCAAGACTTTCCTCCCACGAGCCTAACTATGACCTCCCCTGACAAACGCATCGCTCTTGTGACCGGCGCATCCCGAGGCATTGGCGCTTCGATTGCCGTGGCCTTGGCCAAGCAGGGCCGGCACGTGGTGCTCTTGGCGCGCAATGCCGACAAGCTCGCCGAGGTGCAAAGCGCCATCGAGCAGGCCGGAGGCAGCGCCCAAACCGTCTCTTGCGACATCGCCGACGGCACGGCTTTGGCCGGGGCAATCGACAAAATCGCTGAAGAACACAAGCGGTTGGACATCGTGGTCAACAACGCCGGCATCACGCGGGACAACCTGATGCTGCGGATGAGCGACGACGAGTTTGACGCGGTGATCCAGACGAATCTGCGTTCGGTGTTCGTCGCCTGTCGCGCCGCCCTGCGGCCGATGATGCGGGGCAAGTGGGGTCGGATCGTCAACATCAGTTCCGTCTCCGGGCTGATCGGCAACGCGGGCCAAGGCAATTACGCTGCGGCCAAGGCGGGCGTCATCGCGCTGACCAAGTGCATCGCCAAGGAGATGGCCGCCAAACAGATCACCGCCAACTGCGTTTGTCCGGGGTTCATTCAGACGGACATGACCGATGTGCTGCCGCAGCAGGTCAAGGACTTGGTCAGCCAGCACACGCCGCTGAAACGGTTTGGGCAACCCCAAGAGATCGCCGCGGCCGTGGCGTATCTCACCAGCGACGACGCCGGCTACATCACCGGCCAAACCATCACCGTAGATGGCGGCATGACAATGTGCTGAAAAACGCGGTACGGCACGAACGATTAACGGATGACCATTGCGCCCAACGCGGGTCTC
>JBBRGB010000307.1:0-3309 GCA_038241095.1 Phycisphaerales bacterium | reverse complement strand
CTCAAGACTCAAGACTCAAGACTCAAGACTCAAGACTCAAGACTCAAGACTTCTCCTCACCACTCCGGGGGCCTTTCCCAATGATCGCCACGATTGACGCCAAAATTTCCACCGCCGCCCGCGCCTGGGATCACGCCTTGGAACTCGGGCTAATTCTATTGCTGGCCTTCATGCCCGTGGTCTTCGGCGCGGTTGAAGCCTGGAGCCAAGCCATTGTCGTGCTACTGGCGGCCGTGATGGTGCTGGGCGTTTTCCTTCGCCGCGCCGTGGAGCCGACCTTCCGTCTCACGTCCACGTGGACTTACGTCCCCATCCTGCTTTTCATGGCCTTGGTGGCGATGCAATTGCTCAACCTGCCGATGGAATGGGTGCGGCTCATCTCGCCCCACACCGCGCAACTGCGAACCGAACTGCTCGGCTACCTGCCTGACGCACAGCAGCATCTCGACAGCGCCACGTTGAGTTTCTACCCCGTCGCCACACGCCAACAGTTGCAGTTGATTCTGGTCGTGGCCGTGATCTTCACGGTGGTGGTCAACACCATTCGCCGCCACGAGCAGATTCGCCGATTGCTCCTGGCCATCACCGTCATCGGCGCGGCCATGGCCGTGCTGGCCTTCCTGCAAACCCTTTTCGGCAACGGCCACTTCTACTGGTTCGGCCCGGAAGAAGGCCAACTCTACTCCGGCTCTTTCATCTGCCACAACCATTACGCCCAGCACATGAATCTCTCCATCGCCGCGGCCTTGGGTTACGTTCTGCTGGCGATCCGCGAACACTGGCCCCATGCCGCTTTCGACCGCCAGACCATGCACGCCCTGGCCGTGGCACCGGACCTGCGAGCTGTTCGCTGGGTCATCGCGTTCATCATCTTCGCTCTCTTCACCGTGGCCATTTCCATGTCCCGCGCTGGGGTCATCTCGGCGATGATCGGCTTGGCCGTGGTGGCCGTGCTTTTTGCCCGCAAGGAAAAACTCGACCGCGGGGCGCTGCTTTCGCTGATCGTCATCGCCGTCACCGGCGGGCTGCTGCTTTTTGGCTTCGAGGCCGTGTTCCAGCGGCTAGCGACGCTCAAAAAGTTCGATGACGCCTACGGCCCGCGCTGGCAAGTGGTGTTGGACATGATCCCCGCCATGCGCGACTTCGCGCCCTTGGGCACCGGTTTGGGTAGCCTCGAAACCTTCTACCCCATGCTCGACACCTCCAACATCAAGCAGGTGGCGGGCCACGCGGAAAACGAATACGCCCAACTGCTGATGGAAACTGGCATTCCCGGAATGCTGCTGTTTTTGGGCTTCTTGGGCATCATCATCGCCAACTTCGTCCGTGTGTATCGCCACCTGATCGAACCGGCGAGTTACGCGGTTCTGGGCTTGGCTTTCGGCTTGATCGCGGTGCTCATTCACAGTTGGACCGACTTCGGCCAGCATCTTCCGGCCATCGCGGCGCTGTCGGCGGTGAGCATGGGATTGATCGTGGTGCTGGCGCGACGCACCGAGGAAGCCTTGAAACTTCAAACCGCCATCGAAGCGGGCGAGGCCATCGTCATTCCCGCCGAGCAGGCCGCGGCCGAGGAACACAAACCCGTGCGCGGCGGCGTAGTGCTGTTGCAAGTGGCATTGGTGCTGGCGGTGCTGGGCACGGGTATTTGGGCCACTTACGATGCCTACGGGGCCGCGGTGGGCGAGCATTTCGACAAGAGCGCCCGCAGTTTGGCGCAGACCCTGGCCGCCAACCGCTGGCGCGGCAGCGATGAAGACTTCGACTTGCTCGTGCAGCGTCAGGCCCGCGCCGTCGATGCCATGCCCCAGTCCGTCCACTTCCGCTATCGCTTGGCGGTTTATCGTTGGCGGGCGGCCACGCGCGACCAAGACCCGCTGGTGGGTGATCCGCAGCCCACGTCCTTGCTGCTGCGCACCGCCGGGCAGTTGGTGACCGATCTTCAGCGGGCCGTGCCGTTGTGTCCGACCTTTGGCTCGACGCATTCGCTCATGGGGCAGTTGCAGTGGTTTGTGCTCAACCAAGAGGCGGGCCGGCCCGCGATTGAGACGGCGTTGCGGTTGGCACCGACGGATCCCAACACCATGTTCGCCGCCGGTCGCATGGCCGCTGACGCAGGCCAGTGGGACGAGGCCCATGCCCGTTTTGCCCGTGTACTGGAACTGCGAGGCGACCTTTTTGGTCAGATCGCCGACGTGTACATTCGTGACGCGGCCCAGCCCGAGCAGGCCGTGGCCTTGGCGGGGGATGATTTGCAGCGACTGCGGCAAGTGGCTGGCACGTTGCAGAAATATGGCTTTACCCGTCTGGAAACTGAGGTGCGAAACCGCGTGTCGATCTTGGTCGAGGAGCAGGGCGAGGCTTTGGGCGCTCCGGCCTGGGCGATGGTCATGCTCGCCGAGCAACGCTATCGGCAGGGACGCCTGCGCGAGGCTGCGGAGTTGTATCGCCGGGCCTTGGACACTGATTATGGCCGAGTCGATTGGCGTTATGCACGGGCACGCATCTTGGCGGACATGGGGTTGTCGGATCAGGCCCTGCGCGAAGCGAGGCTGTGTCTGCAACTCAGCCCCGACATGCCGGGACCGCGGCAACTCATGGATCGTCTGTTGACCCCGCCGCCCCCGCCAGGGCCGTGATTACGGGTTGATGCTTGTGAGAGTGAAATCCGTGTCGGTGCCACACAGCATCCCGACAGGGTGCTGTGTGCGGAACGCTCAAGCGCCAACGTTTTTTTCTCTGTCAATTGGTCGTTTAATCGCGTCACCATGCCTATCGATGTCACGATCCTCAACTTGATCGTCGCCTTGGCGCTGCTGGTCGCTGGGCTGCGCTGCGCTTGG
The DNA here is from genome assembly GCA_038241095.1 of Phycisphaerales bacterium. GTDB lineage: Bacteria > Planctomycetota > Phycisphaerae > Phycisphaerales > Phycisphaeraceae > JBBDMX01. Next base: position 466 of record JBBRGB010000307.1, on the reverse strand, counting down.
ACGTGGTGGAGACTGCGAAGCGTGCCGGCGTGGCAGGCCGGTCGGTTGCGGCATCCGTGGGCGGGCATCGCGCTGGCGTGTCTGCTGTTGGGCGTCGTCAAGAGCACGCGACTGCTCAACGTGGTGGGCAACCTCGGCAGGGAAACGGCCCGGCAACTTCAGCTTTATCAAGATCGCCGACCGATGCAGGTCGTGGCCATCATCGTCATTGTCGCCTTGGCATTGTTGCTGGGCGTCTATCTCACTGTTCACTGGCGGCGACACTTGGCGCTCTACCGCGTGCCACTCTTGGCACTGCTCATGATCGTCGCCTTCGCCTTGGTGCGGGTCATTTCGCTGCATCAACTGGAGACGGAGCCGGTGTTGTTGAAGATCGGCAGCACCATCGTGGAACTGGCTTTGACGGGCGTGGTTTTCGTTGCGGCGGCGCGGGGACGATTGCAAGGCATTTCAGAGCCGCGGGGCG
>JBBRGB010000306.1:0-3309 GCA_038241095.1 Phycisphaerales bacterium | reverse complement strand
GGCCTCCCGCGAATATTGTCCGTTTTTTTCTCTTGCCTCTGTTGATTTTGCGTGGTATGTCGTATGATGGTGTGCGCATAAGCCCTTTTATCAAGGATTGAATCATGTTGATGGGAGCGAGGACGAAACTGGCGGTCTTGGCGGGAATCACCATGTGCCTGTCGTGGGCGGGCTTGGCCCAGGCGATGATCATCGCCGGCGGTCCCGGGCAAAGCGCGCCGACCAACAACACACCTCCCGCCGATGACCCCGGCTTTTATCGCGTGGGGCAGAACGGCGCTGGCTCGGTGGTGTATCTGGGCAATGGCTGGGTCATCGGCGTCGGCCACGTCGGGGCGGGCAATCCCACTTTCAACAGCACCACCTACACTGCGGTGGGCGGCTCGTCGGTCATTCTGACCAACCCGGACAACAGCTCCTCCGACCTGCGCATGTATCGCATCACCGTCCCGGTGGGCAGCGGGCTTTACGGCCAGCCTTGGATGCCCATCATCGAGACTTCGCCCACCGTGGGGCCGGGCGGCACCGCCATTGGTTCGGGCCTGGTCCAAACCGCCGCCACGACCACCACTTGGTATGTGGACACCACGCCCACCAATTGGGTCTGGCAGGAAGGAAGCACTTTCAGCGGGGCCGACACGCAGATCAAGGGCTACAAGTGGCTCTCGAACACCAAACAACTCCGCTGGGCCACCCCGCGTATCGATGGGCTTTACGATCAAACCGTCCCAGCGCTGGGCAACAAACGGGTCATCGGTTTCGTCACAGAAATGGACAATGTCCACAACAGCGGCAATGCGGCCGGGGGCGACTCCGGCTCGGGCTATTTCCTCAAAGTGGGTGGAGAGTGGCAACTCGCCGGCATCGCCCATGCCGTCCTGGGTTTCAACAGCCAACCCGCCAGCACCGCCATGTTTGGCAACCAGACGCTCTATTCCGACCTGTCGATCTATCGCAACCAGATCATCGCCTTGGTTCCCGAACCCGCCTCGGCCCTGCTGTTGGGCATGGTCTTTTGCGGGTTGCTGGCAACGCGCCGCCGCCGGTGACGCGCCAACCCGGTTGACCGCGCTAACCCATTTCACACCGTCGGCAAACATTCCGTTATCCGACCGTTTGTAGCATCCGGTGACTGAGGACCAGTCACGCTTCGCCTCCCGCGCAAGTTTACGCGCAACCTTGAGAGGCGTTGTGATGCTTCAACGCAAAGGATAATATTGTGAAGACAAGACACGCTCCGGGAGATGTTGACATGCCTCTCCGTTCAAGGCCGGGTTTCACGCTGGTGGAACTGTTGGTGGTCATCGCCATCATCGCCCTGCTCATCGGCATTCTTTTGCCAGCGCTGGGCGGGGCGCGGGCGGCGGGACGCAAGGCCGCGTGCCTGAGCAACATGAGGCAATGGGGCATCGCCACGATGACCTACGCTTCGGAGCAGAAGGATTTTCTGCCCAAGCCCCAGCATGAAACCGGCGGCAGCGCCAAGGACGACGCCAGCGACGCCATGTGGTACAACGCCCTGCCGGTGATCGTCGGAGCGCCCAAATACACCGACGTCTACGACGGCTCCAAGAGCAAGCAGTTTCCCAACGCCCACATCTGGTGGTGCCCCGAAGCCCGCGCCATTTACGGCCAGCCCGGTTTCACCGGCGCGGGCAACTCCTTTGACTACGGCTTCAACACCATCATCGACGGCACCAACACCTTCACGCCCAAGCCCGCATCGGGCCAGGCGCACATCAATTTGACCCGCATCGAGTCGCCGTCGAAAACCCTGGCCATCAGCGAGCCGCAGAACCGCATCGAGTATTTGGTCATCGACGCCGGCGGTTCGGGCGTGCCGCTCAACCGCCACCCCAATGAAACGGTCAACATGCTTTTCCTCGACAGCCACGTCTCGTCGGTCGATGCCTCGCAATCCCGGTCGATTTATTCCGGTCCTTCGCAGCCGATCAACACCAAGCACTGGACGACCAACGAAGGTGAAGTGATTTGGGGTTCGTTTTATTGATGATGCCCCTGGCCCGCACATCTCTTCCGGCGCGTTTCGCGTTGTTAATGCCCTTCTAACCCCGCGCTAGCGTCGGCAACATTTTCACAAATTAGAGTTGTTTTCCGTAATCGATTCGACGGTGACGGATGTTCCGCCACCCCAAACCCCACGGGTAATAACCCACAAGGAGATTCGAAGATGAACGCAAGCGTGAAAAGTATCGTGTTGGCAAGTGTCCTGGCCGGTTTCGGCGCAACGGCCCAGGCGGCAATCGTGTTGCAGGATGATTTCAGCTACGCCAATGGAAACTTGGTCGGACAAACCCCCGATGTCGGCGGCGCGTGGGGTTCGCACAGCGGAGCTGGCTCCGTTCCCGTTCAGGTTGCAGCAGGTGCCGTCGTGTTAAACCAAGGCAGCGGTTCGCGTGAAGATGTCAATGCCACCTTCACAACACCTGTTGGAAGCGGCATGAAATATTATGCAGGATTCGATCTGACCATGTCGGGTCCTGCCAGCAGCGTCACCAGCACATACTTCGCCCACTTCCTCACGGGCACCTCCTCTTTTGGTTCGCGTGTGTGGGTCACGGTGCCTTCGACCGCGGGCTACAAATTGGCCTTGAGCGGTGGATCCTCGATCGAATCCACTTGGGCCAGTGACTTGGCCTATGGAACCACCTACCGAATCGTTGTGGCCTACGACTACGACACCGGCGCAACCACCGGTGGAACCTTGTGGGTCAACCCCACAAGTTCGGCGAGCTCATCAATCGCCACAACCACTGGCTTTCAAAATGCGTTTACCTCCTTTGCATTCCGCCAAGCTTCAGGCAACACCATCCAGACGATTGACAACCTCATCGTCGCCAACACCTTCGACGAGGCCGCCGGTATCACCGTGGCCCCCGAACCCGCTTCGCTGAGCCTGCTGGCCCTCGGTGGCCTGCTGATGCTCAAGCGCCGCCGCCAAGCCTGAACGTGGCACCCGTTGATCTTCTTTGAGTCGGCACGCCCACAAGGTGTGCCGACTTTTTTCAGCCACATGGGCCACGCGACGCTAACGCAAAAGTCATTCAACCGACCCACAATCACGTCCCGCCCGCTTATCATTGTGCAAAGCGCCCGCCTTCCTCCCACCACCCAACACACCCCGGAGTTTCCCATGACACGCCGCGCTTGGATCGCCCTTGTCCTCATGCTCGTTCTCATCACCAGCTTGGCGCTAACCGCCCGCGCTTGGCATGAGAAGGAACACTTCGCCATCACCGCCATGTCCGTGCGTCTGCTCGGTGACGCCGACATGCCCGCGTGGTTGAT
>JBBRGB010000305.1:0-3310 GCA_038241095.1 Phycisphaerales bacterium | reverse complement strand
GCTGCCCCGCATCATGAGCGAGTACGCCCACAACGAAACGGGCATCGACATCCACCCCGGCGCGACCATCGGCGAATCGTTCTTCATCGACCACGGCACGGGCGTCGTCATCGGCGAAACCAGCGTCATCGGCAACCGCGTCAAGCTCTACCAAGGCGTGACCCTCGGCGCGCTGTCCACCAAGGGTGGCCAAGCCTGGCGGGGCAAGAAACGTCACCCGACCATCGAGGACGATGTGACCATCTACGGCGGGGCGATCATCCTGGGCGGCGAAACCGTCATCGGCCAGGGCGCGACCATCGGCGGATCGGTGTTTCTCACCTACTCCGTCCCGCCCGGTTCGACGGTGACCATGAAACCCCCGGAGTTGAAGGTCAGCAACAAGGCGCAGCGCGGCAAGAAAGCCACCTCCCCTCGGCCCGCGGGTGGTGACGCCTTCGCGCTGGACTTTCAGATTTGAATCGCCGCCCGGCGTTCCAACGCACGGGGCCTTGCGCCATCGCGCTATTTCCGGCCAAAACGAATGCGCTTCTTGAGCGGCAGCGATAAGAGGAAGCTCCAGCGATAGGCCCGGCCCACGATGCGGGTCGGCAGCGAGACGGCCTCGCGGACGTTGGAATACATCATGCCGGTCATAAATTGCAGGGCGGCGCGGGTGCCGGTGGCGGTCGGTTCGTGCAGCCCGGTCGCCAAGCCCATGGCCACGGCGCGAAGCAGGGTAGAGATGCCAAAGAGCACGCCGTGATACGTCAGCACGATGCCCAGGATGGGCGGCAGATCGACCATGCGATCCTTGAGCAGGCCGGTGAGTGAACTTGCCATCAGGCCGCTGATGGTGCCGCCGATGGCCACGGCGATGGAGTTGATGGCGATGTAGGCCGTGCCGCCGGTGGCCGCTTTTTCATCCTCTTGGCCCTCCTTGGCCGCCGCTTTTTCCGCGCGCCGCGATCCGCCGGACATGTCCAGGAGCATGTTGAAGTTGGCGACTTCCACCCCCGGCCAGGCGGCGGTGGTCATCAGGATCATCAAATAACCAATGCGGCTGCGCCAGCTCCAGTCATAGCCGATCAAGCCCCGGCCCATGCCGTGCCAGTCGCGGTCGGCGACGAAGCGTTGCCAGTCATCGGCGGCATCAGGCCCCATCATCAGCCAGCCCACCGCGCCGAACACCATGAAGCTGCCGCAGATCAGCAGCACAGGCTTCTTGCCCAGGCGATCCATCAACCCGCCCCAGATCGGATAGGCCGTCAACTGCACCAGCAGCGGCAGGGCAATAATCAGTAGGTGCGCCTGAAAGTTGTCCATCTTCAGCACGTCGAGCACATAGAGCCAGACGTACTGACCGATGAAGGCGATGGCCAGGGTGAGGGTGAAGTTGTAAGCCAGAAAGCGGCGGAAGAACGGATCGCGCCACGGCCCGGCGAGCATGGGCAGCACCTTCATTCGCGGGGCGGGGGGCCGACCTTGGTTGTCGCGCACACGGGCGAAGGATTGAATGTCCAAAGCGCCAAACAGCCCGGCCAGCGCCAGAAGAAAACTGGTGACGACCAAGGTGCGATGGGTGGCGTCACTTGGCGCGACGCCGCGTTGAGAGTGGTCGAGGATTAGGGCGATGCAAAGGGTGGTGATGACGCCGATGGATTGGCCGATGCGGTTTCGCAAGCCGAAATAGCGTCCGCGGATTTTGCGGGGGATGACATCGGCCATCCAACTCATCCACGCCGGCCCGGCCGCGCTGCCCATGGCCCAGTTGACCGCCAGCACCCCGATCATGATCTGCCAGCGATAGCCGTCGATGCCCGGCAGCCACGGCACCGCCGCCACCAGCACCCACATGAGCCGGTGCGTGGTGGCGGTGAACATGAACAGGGCCTTGCGGTGGCCCCATCGCTCTTGGATGTAGCTGGCGGGAAGCTGAAAAAACGCGCCGACGAACGGCAGGGCCGCCATGATGCCAAAGGCCCAGTCTGGCGTGCCCAGACCCTTGGCGAAGCGCGTCATGGCCGCGCCGTTGACCGTCCACATCCACAGTGAGCCAAAGACCCAAGCGAACGTGATCACCCGCAGGTCGCTTCGTAATTGGCGACCGCGGCGATCAGGCGACGGCATCGCCGGGGCCGGGGAAATTGGTGAACTGGCGCGGGTCATGGATCAGCGGCGGGGGGAGGAAAACCCGGCATTTTACTCAATCACGCCCAAGACGCGCAACGGGGACGTTGCGGCTGATAATGAGCAAAGGCTTCAATCGACGCTTGCGACAACTCAAGACTCAAGACTCACCTCTCAAGACTTTTCATGGTCTTTACAGCCTCCGCCCCGGATTGCCCGATAATACGCACATCGTCCCGCGTCATGGGACGCCGGATGCCGCCGCGCCATGAGTGAACTGCTGGATCAAGCCGAGGTTGACGCCCTGCTCGCCGCGGTGGATGGCGGGGATGTCGCCAGTGAAACGCCGGCCAACACCCGCATCTTTTCCCGCACCCAGCGCGGTGGCGAACCGCAGGCCGACTTGGAAATCCGCACCTACGACTTCAAACGCCCCGAGCGCGTCAGCAAGGACCAGATGCGGGCCTTGGAAAATCTTCACGACGGCTTTGCCCGCAACTTCGGCGCGGGGCTGTCGGGCTTCCTCCGCACCATCATCGAGGTCAAGGTCGCCAACATCGAGCAGATGACCTTCAGCGAGTTCACCCACTCGTTGCCCAACCCCACCTGCTTCAATCTTCTCTCGGCCGACGCACTGGAAGGCAACATGTGCCTGGAGATCAGCCCGCTGATCATCTATCCGGTGATCGATCGGCTGCTGGGCGGGAGCAATGCCGACCTCTTCATTCCCCAGCGACCATTGACCGCCATCGAGTTGCGATTGGTCAACAAAATCCTCGACCGCGCCATGATCGCCCTGCGTGACGCCTGGGCCAACATCCTGCCGGTCAACTTCAGTTTGGATGAGACCGAGAGCAATCCGCAACTGGTGCAGATCGTCCCGCCCAACGAGGTGATCGTGCTGATCAGTTTCGAGATCACGATGGGCGAGATGCGCGGAATCATGAACCTGTGCATTCCGTTCAATACGATCGAACCGCTGGCGGGCAAGCTGTCCGCGAATACCTGGTCGAATTACACGCAAAAGCAGACCGACCGGCGCCAGACGCTGAATCTGGAATCCGGCATATCCAGCGCCGGCGTCGAGATGGTCGTTTACCTTGCGGAAACCAGGTGGACGGCCGCCGAACTCACGAATCTCGAAGTCGGCGACGTGATCGTGACCGAAAACGACCAGCATCTCCCGTTGCAGGTCTGTATC
>JBBRGB010000304.1:0-3315 GCA_038241095.1 Phycisphaerales bacterium | reverse complement strand
GCCGTGCCCGGCACGCCGATCATGGTGCAGTACGCCCCGGAGCAGACGGGCGTGGCCATCCCCCCCGCCACGCTGGCGTCAATCGCCAAGGACCTGCCCAATGTGGGGGACTTCAAAATTGAATGCAAGCCCCCCGGCCCTTACATCACCCGGTTAATCGAGATGGCCGGGGGCGAGGCCGGGGGCGGCGTCCGCGTGCATGTGGGCAACGCCGGTTACAACATGATCGAATCGTTTGACCGCGGTGCCGTGGGCCTGATGCCCGGCTGCTCCATGACGGATTTGTATTGCGACATCCTCGATGCACTCGGCACCAATCGGCGCGACCGGGCCGTGGACCTTCACACCACACTCTTGGCGCTGCTCAACCAGATTCGTCAAGATGTGGAAATGATCATCCGCTTCGAAAAACACATCCTCGTGAAGCGCGGCGTGATCGCCAACGATGCCTGCCGTCGCCCGACCCATCAGCCCGACCCTTACGAATGGAAGATGTTCGAGATGCTTTACGCCCGCGTGCAACCACTGCTCAAAGCCACCCCCTGAGCATCCAAACCATGAGCAATCAACCCAACATTGTCTTCATCACGGCGCATGACATCGGTCGCCACCTGGGTTGTTATGGCGTTGGTGCCGAGTCGATGATGCCGTGCTTGGATCAACTGGCCGCCACGGGCGTGCGATGTGAAAACGCCTTTTGCGCCTCGCCCCTGTGCAGCCCGGCCCGCGCCGCCCTGGTCACCGGGCGCTACCCGCACAGCAACGGTGTGCAGGGCTTGGTACACGCGCCCTTCCACTGGGATTTGTCGCAAGGCGAAGTACACCTGGCCACACGCTTAAAGCAGGCTGGGTACATCACCGCGCTGGCGGGCCTGCAGCATGAAACCAGCGACGCCGCGGCCCACGGGTTGGATCAACTTCTAACCGGCGGGCGGGGCAAAGCGTCCGTCGTGGCCGACGCTTGCGAGAAGTTTCTTGAAACCCATACCCAAGGCCGGGAACCGTTTTATCTCCAAGTCGGCTTCTTCGAGCCGCACCGCAATCGTGGCAATGGATTCGGCCCTTATACCCCCGAGCCGGTCGAGTCGGTGACCATTCCCCGCTGGTTGCGTGATGACCAAGGCGCGCGACAGGAAATGGCCTGTTTCCAAGCCGCAGCCCGCGCCATGGATCAGGCCGTGGGACGAATCATGGCGGCGTTGGATCGCCAAGGCTTGAGTCAGAACACATTGATTCTCTTCGCCGCGGATCACGGCCTACCGTTTCCCCGCGCCAAGGGATCGCTCTACGATCCGGGCCTTGAAATCGCCATGATCGCCCGTTGGCCCAAGGGTGGCATCGCCGGCGGACGGGTCTGTTCCACGCTCATCGGCGGAGTGGATGTGACACCGACACTGCTGGAATTGGTCGGCGACTCGTCACCACATCGCTTCCAAGGCCGGTCGGTCGCGGCGGCTTGGCGGGGTGAGGCATTGTCACCATCCCCCATCTTTGCGGAAAACAACTTCCACGCATACTGGGACCCCATGCGTTGCGTGCGCACGCTTGACGCCAAACTGATCGTCAACTTCGCGGTCACCCCCGCCTTTTACGACACCAGCCAACAGTGGCGGCCCTTGACCACCCCCCGTGTGCCCGAAGATCCACGCAACGCCAAGCATCCTCTCGTCGAACTCTACGACCTTGTCGCCGATCCGCTTGAAGAACGGAATCTTGCCGATGCCGCCGACCGTGTGGAGCAGCGTCAGCACCTGTTGCGCTTGCTGGCGCAATGGATGCGACAAACCGCCGACCCGCTGCTGACCATGCCTTCCCTTGAACCGCGTTTCACCGTGGCGCGAAGCCTTATCGAGAGTGCCCTGACATGAGCCGCATTCACAAAGTCCAAGCCTTCCCCATTCGTATCCCGCGCGACACGCCTTACCTGGGCAAGCTCGAAGAGGGCGTCATCACCACCGACACCGGCTATTTCGTGCGGCCGGGCAATCGCAGTGTTTATTCCATTCACGATCAATCGCTCTTGGTCAAAATCACGACCGATGACGGCGTCGTCGGTTGGGGGGAATGCGTCGCTTTCGTCGCCCCGCAGGCCAATGCCGCCATCATTAACGAAGTGGTCGGCCCGCTGCTCATTGGGCGCGATGTGACCGGCCCGGCGGTGATCTACCACGACCTCTACGACATGATGCGGGTGCGCGGCTTCTTCGGAGGCTACTACCACGACAGCATCGCGGCAGTGGACATCGCGGTGTGGGACGCCTTTGGCAAAACCGTGGGCCAACCGCTGTGCAACCTCCTGGGCGGTCGTCGCCACGACACACTGCCGGCCTATGTCAGCGGGCTGCCCAAGCCGACACTCGACGAGCGTGTCGCGCTGGCCAAGGCGTGGCAGTCCAAGGGGTTCAACGCCTTTAAGTTCGCCTCGGCGGTTTCCCACGAAGGCACCGCCGATGAAATGGCGGCTCTGCGTCAGGGGCTGGGAGACAAAGCCGACATCCTCTGCGACATGCACTGGAAGCACACCGCCCCCGAGGCCATTCGCCTCATCGACGCGATGGACCGACACAACCTCTGCGTCGCCGAGGCCCCTTGCCGCCCCGAGGACATCGAAGGCCAGGCGAAAGTCGCCGCGGCGATTCGCTGCCCCGTGGGCATCGGCGAGGAACTGCGCACCACCTACGAGTATCTGCCCCGTTTTGAACGCCGCGCGATTGGCGTCATTCAGCCCGAAATGGGGCGGACGGGCATCACGTCATTCATGGAAATCTGCGCCTTGGCCAAAGCGTTTGGCTGCATGGTGATGCCCCATGCCAGCATCGGCATCGGGATTTTCCAAGCCGCCAGCCTGCACGCTTCGCTTCCGCTGCCGCACTTGGTTTATCACGAGTACCAGCACTCGATCTTCGATAAGAACCTTCGTTTCGTCACCGGTGACATGCGCTGCCAAGCGGGGCGATTCCATGTCCCCACCGGCGCGGGGCTGGGTGTGGAACCCAACGAAGAAGCGCTGGCCTGCGTGATTCGGTGAAACTGCCTTGGCCATAACTGCCAGTAAAGACTTTCATAAAGATTGGAGCAAGTTTTTCCAGGCAGGCCCCAAAGACAATGCAGGTCAGACTCGCCCGCCCCGCCATCAGTCGCTTGCTTTGTCGCTTTCGTCAAGGAGCGTGTAGGCCACATGGGCGACGCTGGAATTGAGGCGTTTTAGGTGGGTGATGATGTCCAGATGAACCGAACTGGATTCAAGGCTTCGGGCTTCTCCCAGGCGAAGACGCTCGAAATGCCGGTCGCGGAGTCGGTGCTCTTCCTCGTTAA
>JBBRGB010000303.1:0-3414 GCA_038241095.1 Phycisphaerales bacterium | reverse complement strand
TGAGCTGGGGGTGCGCTGTAGTGCTACTGTGCCTTGCCGTGTTCGCATGGTGAGGAGCGCAGCGACGAGCCATGCGAACACGGCACCCGACCCACGACCGAACGCTTACGGGTCCCCCACGACCGCCACGAAGCTGGGTCCAAGTCGGGATCGTGTCAAGTCGCCCGAACAGCCGACAGGGCCTCTGCCGCCCAAACGCCGCACGCCCGCATTCGCAAGAAAGGGACCACGCATGAACGTTTCCACGCCACCCGATTCGCCGCTGCATGTGGGCATCGATGTCGCCAAGGACAAACTCGATGTCGCACGATCCGACGCCACCGAGGTCACCACCTGGCCCAATGACCCCGCGGGCATCGCAAGACTGGTCAAAGAACTCGCCAAGGCCAAGCCCGACATGGTGGTCATCGAGGCCACTGGCGGATACGAACGCCAAGCCTTGGCGGCACTCCTGGAGGCCGGACTGCCCACCGCCCTGGCAAACCCCCGCCACGTCAGGAACCTGGCCAGGGGGCTGGGACTCAACGCCAAGACCGACGCCATCGACGCCCGCGTTCTGGTCGCCTACGCCGGCCTGGCCAAGCCCAGACTCGCCGAAAAACAATCGCAAAACGCCGTGGAGCTCCAGGCACTGGTCACCTGCCGACGACAGCTCACCCAAACCCGAACCGAGCAGAAGAACCGACGGGACACGACCGCCTCCCTCGCCGCCGCAAAGGCCATTGACGCCGTGCTCGAGATCATCAAAACCCAGATCGCCGACCTCGACGGGAAAATCAAAACACTCATCGAATCAGACGATGACATGAGCCCCAAGGACCAGATCATCCAGTCCGTCCCGGGATTCGGACCCGTCCTCAGCGCCACCATCCTGGCCGACCTCCGACAGATCGGAAGCATGGACCGAAGGCAGGCCGCCGCACTCATCGGCGTGGCACCCTACAACCGAGACAGCGGAAGGTTCAAGGGACAGCGGGCCATCCGGGGCGGACGAACCGCCGTCAGAAACGTCCTCTACATGGCCACACTCGTCGCCATCAGACATAATCCGCTCATCAAGGCCTTCGCCGACAGACTCAAGGGCGCGGGAAAGAAGAACAAGGTCGTCATCGTCGCCGCAATGAGAAAACTCGCCGCAATCCTAAATGCAATTATCAGGGAAAACATCACATGGACACAACTCAAACTCACAACAAACAGTTGACAAAGAAGACAGCCGCTGCGTGCGCGGCTCATTCTTTCCATCCCCCAAAGGCTCACTCCGAACCGATGCCGCGCAGCCTCATGCGGATTTCCTCCGGCGAATTGGCCGCGGCCATCGCCACCCGCGGATGCACGTATTCGCTGTTGACCAGTTCCACCAGGCTGTCGGTGAAGGTCTGCATCCCCGCCTGCCGCTGCTCTTTGATGACTTCGTGCAGGTCATGCTCCCGGCCTTCAAGAATGAACTTCCGCGTCGGCGGGCTTTGCAACAGCACTTCAACGGCCGGGACGCGCTGCAATTCCTGGTGGAGGGAGGGCAAGAGCTTCTGATAAACAAAGGCCTGCATCTGATACGCCAGCATGTTGCGAATCGCCGGGCGTTCCTCGGCAGTGAACAGGTCGTAAATGCGGCCAAAGGCCTGCGAAGCGCTGGAGGCGTGAATGGTGCCAAAGACTAGGTGCCCCGTTTCCGCCGCCTGCAGCGCGGCCTCGAAGGTCTCCTTGTCACGCATTTCACCAATCAGCACCACGTCCGGGTTCTCACGCACCAAGGCCTTGAGCGCCATGGAAAACGAAGGCACGTCGATACCCACCTCACGCTGATTGATGACAGCCTTGCCATCACTAAAGAGATATTCAATGGGGTCTTCGATGGTGACGATGTGGCAGGAGCGATTCTCGTTGATGTGCTGGAGCATGGAGGCGATGGTGGTGCTCTTGCCACTGCCGGTGATCCCCGCCAGAAGCACCAGCCCCTGCTGGATGTCGGCGATTTTCGTCATCACCGGGGGCAGGTGAAGCTGCTCGAAGTTAAGGATGGTGGAACTGACCCGCCGGGCGGCGACGGCGCTGCGGCTGCGGGTGCGGAAAATGTTGACACGGAAGCGGTGCGATTCATCGAGGTCGATGCCTAGGTCGATTGACCCGTGCTGGCCGTAGTAGCGCCACTGGGCTTCGGAAAGCGATTCCTCGATCCATTTCTCAAACTCTTGGGCGTTGAGCGGATCGACCTTGAGTGATTGCAAGGCCCCGCGGACGCGCAGCTTGGGGGCTTGCCCGCCGCGGAGAATGAGGTCGGAAGCCTCGTGCTTGACCGCCGCCTCAAAAAAGCGTTTCAACCCCGTTTGGGTGAGGTTGCGCTGTTGGGCCTGGTGATCCAAAGGCAGGATGTCAATGTCAAGGAGGGATTGGCTCATGGGATGCTCCGGTGGAACTGCGTGGTGGGTTGAAGCGTCTAAAGTTTAACACGCGACCGAAAAAGGGGACATCCACAATTTTTGCTTCACGATCTTTAGGAATCACCCCAGCGCCGAGAAAATTGTGGATGTCCCCTTTTTCTCCACACTTCGTCAGCGTCGCAACCCCTTGGCGGGGTGGGCTGGCCCCCGCTATGATGATATAAACCGGTTTGCCAACCTCTTTTGCAAGGAACCGCGTCATGTATATCAGCCGCTTCGCCGACGCGCCGTCGTCTCAACCCGCCCAGCCTCAACCGCCGGTTGAGGAGCAACTCCTCGAAGAGGAAGAGAAGGAGGATGTGGGCAAGGAAATTTCCGCGGTGCTCTCGACCATGCTGCCTTGGGGCATCTCGGTCCTGCTGCACGTGGGCATTCTCATCCTGGCGATCTTCATTGTCTGGACGACGGTCAAGCAGGTGCAGCAAGAGGCCCCCATCGTGCCCATTTTGGTTACAAGCGTAACACCCGGCGCACCGCTTTCGCAGAGTCAGCAGAAGGTGCGGCAGCAATCAAGCGCCCAGCGTTCGCTGACCAGAAGCACCGAAAACTCGCGGTTGACGAACCAGAAAGTGAAGCTTGAAAATCCGCTCATCGGCGTGGTCGGGGCGAGCGCCGGGGCCAAGGCCAACCCCTTTGATGGCAAGGTCGGTCCGGGCGGAATGTTCGGCCCGGGGACCACTACCGATACCGAGAGTGGCAACGTCAGCAAAATCGCCTTCATCATCGACGCCTCCGGCTCGCTCATCGACACCCTGCCCTTTGTGATTGAAGAACTCAAGAAAACCATCAACGATCTTTCAGATCAACAGAGCTTTGCCGTGATCTTCGCCATTGATGGCAAGGTCGTGGAGGTGCCCCCCGCTGGGCTTAAGCCCGCCACGCCGGAGATCAAAGCGAAAGTGATCGCTTGGTTGAGCGAGCGGAGTGGCAATGTGTCGCCCCGTGGTTTGACCGACCCGGTGCCAGCCGTCAT
>JBBRGB010000302.1:0-3443 GCA_038241095.1 Phycisphaerales bacterium | reverse complement strand
GTTGGAAAACGCATCGGTTCACTGGTAGGGTCATGCATGGTGGCGTACTCCTGCCCGCGTGGGCGTTGGGGGTGCGTGAAATCACACCCAAGGTACGCCGCCTTTATCACGACTTCATCCACAGCATTCGGTTATAGCTCCATCGAGACGATTAACGATCAACTCAAGAATGTCTGCCAGATCGAACACACCCGCCACCGCAGTCCCGTCAACTTCCTGACGCACCTGATCGCAGGCCTGATCGCCTATGCTAGGCAACCCAAGAAGCCTTCACTCAACCTCGCAACCCGGGCCCAAGCACAGGCAGTTATCCCGCAGGCTTAAACCGAACTCAGGCTGTTAGCCTCCGCAGATGCGGAAGGCTTTGGCCAGGGCTTGAAACTTATCGCCCCTGGGCCAGAACTCGTGGCCGATGTAGCCTTGGTAGTCGGCGTCTTGGAGGGCGGCACAGATGGCGGGGTAGTTGAGTTCCTGGGTCTCGTCGGGATCGTGGCGGCCGGGCACGCCGGCGATGTGGATGTGGCCGATCCACGGGATGCCGCGGCGGAGGTTGGCGATCACGTTGCCTTCCATGACCTGCATGTGGTAGATGTCGAACAACACTTTGATCCGTGGACGATTGACCATCTGGCAGAGGGCAAAGGCCCAGTCGCTGTGGTCGGCGAGATAGCCGGGATGATCCACGAGGCTGTTTAAGACTTCGAGGTTGATGTTGACGCCTTTTTCCTGGGCGTGATCGGCCACGCGGGACAAGGCTTGGGCGCAGGCGACCATGCCTTGGTGGTCGGTCTGGCGGGGCAGGCGGTCGCCGGCGAGGGCGATGATGCCGGGCACCCGCAGGCGGGCGGCCTTGTCGATGGCGAGGCAGAGCTTGCCTACGGTTTGGTCTTGTGTCTCGTGCTTGTTCAGGTCGCCACCTCCCACGAAACTGGCCAGGACGATGCCCGCGTCGTGGGCGGCCTGGGCCCAGGCTTCGGCTTGGTCATCCCCCCAGAGTTCAATGGCGTGAAAGCCCAGGTCCGCCACGCGACGGCAGAAATCGGCCTTGGGTTGGGCGGCCTCGTGAAAAACCGGAACCACGACGCTTTGCTTGAGCATGATTGGCTACCTTGTTTTGGGTTGGTGCAAGTTGGAGGTTCAGTCGGTCTTCAAGTTGTTGCCAGTCGAAATTGGAAGAGCGCAAGTAAATGGGAGCCACCAAGGGTTAAAGAATAACACCTTGTCAGGTGTTGGCCATGCCTCGTCGGTGAAGAACCCGAGCCGCTCCGGTTTGCGCTAGCAACGCTCTTCATGCTATTTGCTGAAGTTGTCGATTTGGGCCGTCGGGGCAAGCGGCTACACGCTCTGGCCGCACACGGCGCAGATCGGATACAGGGCCACATTGTTCAGTCTTTGGCTGGTGAGCGGCACGGTCATCCTGCCGGGTGGTCCCACTGATCGATGCGCAGTTTCATGGCTCGTCAGCCGGTGGCCGCGTGGCTGGTGGCGCGTTGCTTTCCACGCCTGCTTCCTCCAATGGCTCGGTTTCCGTGCCTTCCACCTGCTCGATCACCTTGCGGACACAGCGGCCCCCATAGACGACGGCCATAAGACCGGGGAGGTAGCGATCCGTCGCGGCGAAGTTGACGTACACCAGGTCGGTCAACATCGTTGGGCTAAGAGGATCTTCAGGCACCGCCAAGCTGGTCCGGAACCCCACCTCACCGTCGGCAAAATCCATCTCAAAGTTCCCCAGAAACCGACCATAGTTGGCCCGGGCGATGAATTCCGCCACCGAGCGCCGCTTGGCCGGTGGCACATTGAACCCAATCACTGACCGCACCAGGACCCACCGATCATCTTCATTCCAGCCGATCATCGCCAGCCAAGTGCCGTTTTCACCATGGACAGGGAATCGCACCCGGTCGCCCTTGCGTTCCCATTTGTAGGTACCCGCGTTGAGGAATTGCTTGAGAACCTGAAAGATTGTCCGCATGATTAGGCTCCTTGAGGGTTACTGGATCACCTCTGACTTTCCATGAATGTTAAAGAAAGGCCCTGACAACATTATGTCAGCGATGCAAGCAATACACAGGATTTCTGACCCGCCGTAACCCCCTATGAACCAAGCTCTTTCAAGGTCAACCGGGTACTGTCGGCGGCGGTGCCGGGCTTGAGTGGGTAAGCCGTGTGATGTCATGCCAGCGTCGTGCTGGCAGCCACAGGTCCATCCATGCCCACCAATCCTTGTCGAGTTAGTAAATCGGCGGCGGATCATCGCCGCGGGGCAGACCAAAGGGGCGGTGGATGCGTGGGCGACGACCGGGCTGATCCTGCCGTTGCCCTTCAGGGTGGGGGAAGAGTTGGAGGTGCAGCAGCACCTTCTCTTCCCACAGCAGCGATGAACCCGTCAGGTTGGTGTCCTGCAGCCGGTAATCCCGGCCCAAGCCCGGGGATGCAAAGCTTTCCCACTGGCCTACCGCCGCCCGCTCCAGAATGTCAGCCACCATCTTTCGTGTGGGCTGGTCTTGGTCGGCGGGGGAGTTTCCGGCGCTTCTGCGGAGTTCGGCGCTTCCGAGGGTTTCGGGGGCCATGAGCCAGTCGATGGCGTAGCTTTCCAGCAGGCTCTGCCAGAAGTAGACCAGCGTGCTGTGCCGGTCAAAGAGGTCCAGGCCCAGGAACCGGTTGCCGTGGAACATTGCCAGGCCCACCGTCGAGTCAGGCAATCTCAGCGAGGAGCGGAAGGCATCGAGATCCCGCTGACGCTGCTTGTAGCCGTCGTGAAGGGCCGCAGTCGGGCTGGCCATGCCCCCAGCAGCCATGGTCCGGTCAACCTCTGCCCATACGGCTCCCTGGTCGGCATCGTGTCGGCCCGAGCGCCGCAGCGAAAACTTCACCCGCTCCGACTTGCCGGCCCGCACCGCATGGTTGGCGGCCTTGCCCGGTGTGAAGTTGGCGCTGACGGACCTCCAGCGACCCGATTCGACGCAACTCACGGGGATGGTCAGCTTCGAATTGGGTGGCACCAGCACATCCGTGTTAAGAATGCGGTTCTGCTTGGCACCCACCAACTCCTGTCCATCCATCAGGAACACGGCGATATCCAGCGTGTTTTCAACACGGAGTTCGGGCACGCTGCCCGACTCGCTTACCTCCGTGACCTTCACGGCGGATAACACCTCGCCTTCCAGCAACCGATAGGCGGGTTCCGTGGCTGACGGGCCCAAAATCGGGAAGACCGTCAGGGCGGGCTTGCCCTGGGACTTGTCGGGATTGACCTGGCGGGTACGGGCGGCAATGGCAACGGTCATGATGAGGCTCCTTTCGTTAACAGCAAGCTACACCCCCCCTCTGACAACGTGGTGTCAGGGCCGGTTGTCATTATGAAATTTGGCCGCGGCACGACCCGAAGTTGGGTCGCAACCACGGTCATATGAGCGGGTGGGCATCCGGGGCGGACTGGA
>JBBRGB010000301.1:0-3445 GCA_038241095.1 Phycisphaerales bacterium | reverse complement strand
TGCTGCTGACCACCGCCACTTACGGAGGCTGGCGTTTCACCGCGCCATCCGAAATCCCCTGGGTTTATTACTCCCCCGCCGCCTTGGCCGACGCCACCGCCCGCCGGCAAATCGTACTGCTGGAGTTCACCGCCGAGTGGTGCCTCAACTGCAAAGGCTTGGAGGAAACGGTCTTGCGCAATCCGCGGGTGGTACGGGCCTTGTCGGATACGAACGTGACGCCCATTAAGGTCGATCTCTCCGGGCAGAGGGTCGAGGAAGGCACCGCCCTCTTGCTGGAGACCGGGCGCATCACCATCCCCTGGTTGGTGGTGCTGGATCGGGATGGCAAGCAGATATTCGCCAGCGAGGCGTACACGGTCAGCCAGGTTCTTATGGCGCTGGAAGTGGCGCAAGAATCGCCTTGACAAATGTTTCCGTCAGACACGCGGGACGAAAAACAGGGTGATCCCAAGACGCGTGGTGAGGACGCCACGGCTATGAGTCAGAACCCAGCAACGGAAGCTTGGGGTTTTTGACGGTGGAAGGGGGATGACTGGAAATTGCCTATTGTGCCGCCGGGGGTGTGCCCTATAATGTTCCCACGACAACTCACGGAGAACATGGATGTTCCCATCCCCCCGGATTCTTCCGCCGACTCCGCCCGATTTTCGCACTCCCCCCTACTCACCCCTCGCGGCCGTTGGCTTGCGCTTTGACGCCGCGATCAATCCTAAGACGTTTGCCCATCATGAAAATTGACCCACGCTTCATTAAAGACGCGGGGCAGGAGATATTCACCGGCAACGAGTTGCTGCTCAAAGGCGCACTCGAAACCGAAGGTGGTGTCCATCTCCTGACCGGCTACCCCGGCTCACCCATCGCCGGTTTCTTCGACGCCATGGAGGCCATCGGCCCGCTGCTCAACGACAAGGGCATGGTCGCCAAACTCGCCAACAACGAGGCCCTCTCCGTGGCCATGGTCAACGGGGCGCAAATGGCTGGCTGCCGTGCCATCACTGCCTTCAAAAGCGTGGGCCTGCACGTCGCCTCCGACGCCTTGGCCCTGGGCGTCCTGGCCGGAACCCGCAAGGGAGACGAAAGCGGCGACGGGGCATCGGGTGGCGTGGTGATCTGCGGGGAAGACCCGTGGTGCGATTCGACCCAGGTCCCCGCCGACTCGCGCTATCTGGCCGAGCATGTGCGCATGCCCATCATTGAGCCGGCGAGTCCGCAGGAGGTCAAGGACTGGATCAACCTCGCCTTCAAGCTCGGCCGGGCCGGTGGCATCTACATCGGTTACAGCATGACCACCAACCTGGCCGACGGGGGTGGCAGCGTCGAGTGTCGGCCCAACAGCTACCCCACCTTCAACGAGCGCTTCAAAAAGTCCCTGACCTACGAACGCGACATCGAGCCGTCGCTCGACAGCACCGTTCTTTTGCCACCCCGCACCTGGCAGCGTGAAATCGCCTTGGACGCCCGTTTCGCAGCCCTGAAAATCGAGGCCCGCAAGCTGGGCGTCAACCGCATCGTCAACAAGCCGCAAAAGGACGAAGTCGTCCCCATGGGCTTCATCGCCGCAGGCCACGCTTACGCCTACCTGGCCCACGCGCTAAGCGAACTGGGCCTCACCGGCCGCATCCCCATCCTCAAGCTGGGCATGTACTACCCCGTCGATGAGGGCATCGTCACCGACTTCGCCCGCCAGTGTCGCCAACTCTTCGTCATCGAGGAACGCCGGGGCTTCGTCGAGCGACAAGTGCTGGAAATTCTCTCGCCCTTGCGCCAAGCCGGCCAACTCAATGTCGAAATCTTCGGCAAGCAATTCCCCAAGCCCCTGCCCGGCATCCCCGCCACCCGCGGGCTGAATCCTTCGATCTTGATCGAACGCCTCGTGCCCCTGTTTCGCAGCCACCCCACGCTGCCCGTGGAGTTGACCAACGGCCGGCTCACCGCCGAGTTGGCCCGCATCCAGGAAACGGCAACCTTCGATGTCCGCATTCCCACCCGCACCCCGGCCTTCTGCCCCGGTTGCCCGCACCGCGATTCATCCAGCGTCCTCTTGGAACTGCGCCACGACCTGCGCGACCCGCAGTACATGCTCGCCCGCCACAAACGCACGCCCGTCGATCTCGTCTGCCACGGCGACACGGGCTGCTACACCATGCTCATGTTCGAGCCAAACAAGCCCCTGATGCACAACTACAGCGGCATGGGGCTGGGCGGCGGCACGGGCAGCGGCGTCGATCCCTTCATCGACAACAAGCAACTGGTCTTCATGGGCGACGGCACGTTTTTCCACTCCGGCCAAATCGCCATCTCCCACTCCATCCAGACCGGCCAGGACATCACCTACATCATCCTGGAAAACAAGACCACCGCCATGACGGGCCACCAGACCCACCCCGGCCTGGAGTACGACCTGCGGGGCAACCCCGTCAGCGCTCAGGACATCGAAAAAATCGTCACCGGCATGATTCCCAAAACGCTGGTCAAGGATGTGCGCATCGTTCGCATCAATCCCGCCGACCGCGAACGCTACCGCAAGCTGCTGGAACAGACGCTCCTGGCCGACGGGGTGAAGATTGTCATCGCCGACAAAGAATGTGGCATCACCTTCCATCGCCGGGCCCGCGCTAAGGATCGCGCCGAACTTAAAGAGCTTGGCTTCCTATCCAAAAAGACCTACATGAACGTCGCCACCGAGGTCTGCGAATACTGCCTGGAATGCACCAACCAGACCGGCTGCCCCGGCCTCACCATCGTCGATACCGACTACGGCTCCAAGATTCAGACCGACTTCTCCTGGTGCGTGAACGATGGCGCTTGCGAACGCATTGCCGCGTGCCCCAGCTTTGAGGAAGTCACCGTCCTGCGCAAACGCGCTCCGCGCTGGGGCGATGAGCATGTCGATCTCAACAACATCCCCGACCCGCCCAAACCGATCCACGCCGATCAGGACATCTGGCGCTGCTATTTGGCGGGCGTCGGCGGCATGGGCATCGGCCTGTGTACCGCCATCCTCACCACCGCCGGCCACGAAATGGGCTACCACGTCCAGTTCCTGGACAAAAAAGGTCTGGCCATTCGCAACGGCGGGGTCTTCTCGCAGCTTGTTTACACCCGCACCCATCCCACGGCTGGCTCCGCCACTGCCACCAACGGCACGACGGGCGACGATGAAAACAACGCCCCCGGCACCCCCGGCAATGCACCCGGCAATGGCGCGTCCGGGGGCGGCGACATCCAAACCACGCCCCTGATCCCCTACGGCAAGGCCGACCTGCTCTTGGGCGTGGACATGCTCGAAGCCACCCGCGCCATCGACCCCAAACATCCCTACCGCGTCGCCTCGCCCGGTCGCACCGCCGCGGTCATCAACACCGCCAAAACGCCCACCATCCTCACCCTCATGGGCCAGGACAACTTCGACCCCGCCCAACTCGAACGCACCCTTAAACAG
>JBBRGB010000300.1:0-3468 GCA_038241095.1 Phycisphaerales bacterium | reverse complement strand
CAACAACGCGCCGATGGCGATCTGGCTGGCGTGGCCTTGCAGGTCGTACACCACATGGTCGCGGGTGTCGAAGCCATGCACCACCGCGTGATGGTCATCGACAATCTCGAAGCGCCAAGGCTGGGTGTTGTCCCCGCTGGGAGCCCATCGCGCCAGGTCGAGCACTTGGCGCATGGGGGTTGTCTCTGAGTGTCTCGCGGGATTGTTCATAACGGAATCAACGGATAAATGGACGAATCGTACAGACTCGATTGGGTGCCACACAGCAACCCGCTTCGGGTGCTGTGTGTCGGAACGGAACTTCACAACCAAGGACTACAAGGGTGAATCGACACACAGCACCCTGCCGGGATGCTGTGTGGCACCCGGCGGAGATTCCATGAATGGCGCGTCTGTCTTGACTCATGATTCAATCGTCGCGGCTTCGACGCCCACGTGGAGCGGCTCGGATGGCTTCTGGAGTTTCCACGGTTGCCAACAGGTTCGCACCGCCCGGCAACTGTAAGCGTCGAATTGCAGACCCCACGGCGCGGCCAGTGGTTTGGGATCATCCCGACCCAGCAGCAGTTTGAGGACCTGGGTGCAGGCCACCCCGGCGCAGAGGACCGCACCCATCGGCGTGCTGGGACCGATCTGTTTTTCTAGGTCGATGGTCGTTGGATCACGAAGGTAGCCCGCGTGCAGCCCCGCCGGTGCCAGGCCCACAAGAAAACGGTGATACTGTTCCAACTCCGGTTGACCGTCAAGGCGGAAATATTCCTCGAAGGTCATCTCGCCGGGCATGAAGGTCAGCAGCCCCACGGCCATCCCCAGAGGCGCGGCCGTCACCGCGGGAATCCCCATGCGGGCACAGGCGGCGAAAACCGCCCGACGCTGCGGCATGACGAAAAAGTCCAAGCCGTCGAGATAAACATCGGCCCCGTCTAGAAACGCCTCGACATTGTCGACACTGATGCCTTGGTCGAACTCGGCGTTGATTTTTACTTCAGGATTGATGTCCAAAGCTAGGGCGGCCATGACTTCGATCTTGGGCAGGCCGATGGTGGACTCCGCGGCCCCGGTCTGGCGGTTGATGTTGGCGTACTCGAAGGTGTCCAAGTCGGAGATGGTGAAGCGGCCCACGCCCAGGCGGGTGAGCATTTCCAAGTGTCGCCCCCCGACGCCACCCATGCCCGCGATGGCCACCCGCTTGTCGGCCAAGGCCAACTGCTCAGCGGCCGTCAGCCAGCCCAGATTGCGGCAAAAACGTTTTTCTTGTGACACGGTGGACTCTTATATGGAGGTTGAAGCCCCGGTCATGCCCCGACGCGAGAAATCGCTTCCGGGGATCAACTCACATCTTAGGGTGAGTTTGTGGGTGGAGCCAATGACATATATCGCCCATTTGCCCCAATGTGACATCGATACATCGATCTTCGGACGCGCGGCGGGGACGCCGCGACTAAAAATCGGAATTGCGGGATGATGGACTTTGAGGGTGATCGTCCGATAGTGTTGGGAGGTGACGCGAATTGTTGGCGCGTCAACCCTGGAGTGTCCAAGCGTGTCACGAGCGTTGCAAGTGGTGTTGATTCCCGCCTTGGCGCTGACCTTGCTGGTGGCGGGGTATTACATCTTCCGGGTGGATGAACCCTCAACCGACACGCTGGCGATTCCCTCGCCCGCCGCGGCGGATGACCAGGCCCGGCAGGGTGACTTGGCCCTGCTGTTGCCGACCGTGCCCCAACGCACCGCCCCGGACGATGGGCCTGATGACGACGATGCCCTTTCGCGGGAGTTGGTCATTCGTGCCCCAGCGGATTCGCCGATTACGCCACCCGAAGCCCCCGCGTTTGTACCCGTACCCTTGCCGCGGGATTTCCCTCCGCCCGTCGTCGTGGACAACCCGCCACCACCTCAACCCGTGGAAAATCAAAGCGGCACTCGTTACACCGTCAAGCAAGGCGACACCCTCTGGGGCATTGCCCAGCAACACTTTGGCGATGGCAGTCAGTGGCCCCGCATCCTTGAGGCCAACAAGGACAAACTCGCCGGCCCCAATGAGCTTCGCCTGGGGCTGGTGCTGACGCTTCCTTGACCGCCACGTTCGACAAGCAATACTTGGCAAACGCCTTATGGCATCACTTTTTTTCGTCGATGTCATGGTTAAGTGGGCGGGTGCGGTCTAGAATCCCGCGAAGTTTCCGGGAGAACTTTTTGATTCACATAGAACGTCGGCTCATGCAGGCACTGTCCCCGGAATTGGAAACGATGATCAGCACAGAAGCCGAGGCAACCCAATTCATGCACGTGGCGATGCCGGCCATCGCTTCGGGGGATGTCAACGAAGTGGCGCGGGTCGTGACTCTGCGTTGGACGCCCAAAGACCTTTGCCCACTCTTGGGGCATGGCGATGCCAACGTTCGCCGGGTGACCGCGATCACACTGGGCTTGGTGGGGGATGGGCGGGTGATTTCGTGTCTGGCGCGGACGCTTCACGATGCCGATGGGCAGGTCAATGAGATGGCCGAGCACGCGATGTTGTCGATCTGGTTTCGCTTGTGTCAGCCCGCCGCCGCCGAGCCGTTTAAGCGGGGCATGAGTCTCTTGGCCGATGAGCATCACGCCGAGGCGGTCGAGGCCTTCGAGCAAACGTTGCAAATCGACGGTCGCTTCGGCGAGGCGTGGAACCAGTGCGCGATCGCACAATATTTCATGGGGCACTGGCAGGAGTCGATCGCCTGCTGCAAGCGCACGTTGAACCTGATCCCATCGCACTTCTGTGCCGTGGCCGGCATGGGGCATTGCCATACGCAACTCGGGCAGTATGACCGGGCCACCCGCTGTTACCGCAAGGCCCTGGAAATCAACCCGCGGATGACGGCCATCGCCCGCATGATCCAGCGGGTGGAGGAACGCCAGAAGGCTTCCAACGAATGGTCGGGCGTTTACGTCGCCCGCCGCTGAATCATCTCCCGGCAACCCCCGGTATCCCCCGGTAATTACAATGTGTTGATGTTGCCACCTTCCCTGAAAAGTTCACAGCGTGTGTTTGCGGGTGTTCGTTTTGACGTTCACGCCGTGGACTTGCCCGGGCGCGATGGAAAGACGCATCGCCGCGAGGTGGTGGTGCATCCCGGCGCGGTGGTGGTGCTGCCGCTGTTGGATGACAAGACGGTGGTGCTGATTCGCAACGAGCGTTTCGCGGTGGGGCAAACTTTGTGGGAATTGCCCGCCGGCACCTTGGAGCCTGACGAGGCCCCGGAACTTTGCGCCGCTCGTGAGGTCGAGGAAGAGACCGGCTACCGTGCCGGGGCGATTGGCAAACTCACCGACTTCTACACCAGCCCCGGCATCTGCACCGAACGCATGTACGCCTTTGTCGCCACCGACCTGCGACTGGTGGGCCAAAGCCTCGATGAAAGCGAACGCATCACGCCCCGGCCCATCGCGCTGGCGGAGGCTTACGACATGATCCGCAAGGGCGAA
>JBBRGB010000299.1:0-3486 GCA_038241095.1 Phycisphaerales bacterium | reverse complement strand
ACCCTTGGGGCCGCGGTCGGGGCAGTGCTGGCGGTGCGGGTGCTTGATGTCACCAAGCGAGGCCTCTTTGCCCTCTATTGCCGACTGGCGTTCTTTCTCCACCACGCCCGGCTCTGGCTACGACGTCAACGCGCCAATCCTGGACTGAGTTTGGCCATCGCCGCAACCAATCTACTGCTGGCCTTGGGATGGTTCGCGTTGCAGTTCAACCACGGCAAGCTCGCCAACGGCAAGCCCGTCAACTGGCTGCCGTTCTACCTGCAATTCGACACGCCCTACGGCCGCGCGCTGGAACGGCTCGGGGCCTCGTTTGTCGTTTACCTCCTGCTGGCGATGCTGCTGTCACTGCTGGTGGTCTCTTGGCGCAACCGTCGCGGTATGGGCCTCACCGTGCTGGCGTTGGCCAGCTTGGCGGGCGCGCTGGAAATGTTGCGGCTTTTCAACGGGCGTCGCGCGGATGTCACCGAACCACTGGTGGCGCTGTTGGCGGCGGGCTTCCTGATCTTCGCCGTCAACCTGATGGTGCTGGCGGTGCGGCAATCCTGCCGGCGCAAGACCCCACGCGCCGTCCCGATCGAACGTCGCCGCGTGCCTCACCGTTATCAGTTGGCCGCAAGCCGTATGTGAAATCCCGCCAGAATCCGCGCAAGGCCTCACGTCGCCCGGCTCTGACCCACGCGCCGCAGTTGCCGCATGAAATCCACCGGGATGCCTCCGTCGCTCTCCACGGGCACGTCCCAAGTCATCACGCCACCTTGCTCCAACACATACCGGCTGTAACCCGCCACCAAGTCATCGGGGAAGCGCGGTGGCCCTTGCCCCCACCAATGGCCCAGGAAGCCCAACTGGTGATACGTCGCACCGTTGATTGCCTGCCCGATGGGACTCAAAATCGGCGGTGGTTCGGGGGTGTGAATGGACACCGGCAAGTGACGATCCAACTCCCCGGCCGTGTAATCATCAAACTCGCTGGCGCGAATCACCGGGGTGATGACGCCCGGATTGAACGCCAGAATTGCCTGCGGATTTCCATTGCGCAAAGCCCCGGCGAAGCTGGCGAAGTTCGGCTCCTCCAAGTGACGGTACATGGCGTCATTGAAATAGCAGCCATCGATCCACCATCCACTGACCCGTGTGCCATAACGCTTCGACCATTCGCGGTGAATGGCGTTCCAATGGGTCTGAAAAGTCGCGAGGCGGTAATTGCCCCGCCGCCATTCCAATCGAGCCACGGCTTGGTGGTCGTTCTCCGGCGCGCCGCCGGTGGTGTAGAGCATGAGGTGGATATCGCGCCGTGACAGGGCTTCGGACAGGTCCATCACCAAGTCGCGTCGGGACAGCTTGCTTGGCGCGTGGCCCACCAGGGCGTCGTAGGTGGCGTTGGGCACGCAGTAGTGGCCGGAGTTCTGGCCCAGGGTGATGCAGTAGTACCCCGCGCCCACTTCCGCCAACTGCCCCGCCAGGCGTTCCACGTCGAAGGCGTCCACCCGGCGATTCCATTCTTCGACACTGGTGCCCGCCTCGGCGCTGCTGGCCGGTGAGGCCAGGAAGTGGTGAAACACGCCCCACCCGGCCTTGCGGAACCAAGTGGTGTCGGCGCGTTGATGAACCTCGGCCATGATTGCCCTTCCCAAAGCGGGTTATTTCTCGTCGAGCAGTTCGACGCTCTCGAACTTTTTGCCTTCGAGCATTTCCAGGCTCGCACCGCCGCCGGTCGAGACGTGGCTGACCTTGTCGGCCAAGCCGAACTCCTCGATGGCCGCGGCGCTGTCGCCTCCGCCGATGATGGTCGTGGCGCCCTTGCCCGTCGCTTCGACCAAGGCTTCCGCCACGCCGCGTGTGCCCTTGGCGAACGGCTCCATTTCAAAGACGCCCATCGGGCCGTTCCACACCACCGTCTTGGCATTGCTGATGGTGTTGCGATAAGCCACGATGGTCTTGGGACCGATATCCAGCCCCATCCAGCCGTCATCGATGCCACCGTCGCAGACCTTCTTGTCGCCCTCGGCCTTGAACTCCTTGGCGCACATGTGATCGGTCGGCAGCATGATCGAAGCCTTGCCCCCCTTGCCCGCGGCATCAAGGAACTTCTTGGCGGTGTCGATCATCTCGGCTTCGACACGACTGTTGCCGACGTTCTGGCCCTTGGCCTTCAAGAACGTGTAGGCCATCGCCCCACCGATGACGATGGTGTCCACCAAGTTCAGCAGATTCTCGATGACCGGAATCTTGTCGCTGACCTTGGCACCGCCCAGAATCGCCACGAACGGCCGCTGCGGCTTGGCCACGGCATCCGTCAGATACTTGATTTCCTTGTCCACCAAAAAGCCCACCACCGCGGGCTTGCCGGCCTCCTTCATGGCCTTGGGCACGGCGTACATCGAACCCTCCGTGCGATGGCAGGTGCCAAAAGCGTCGTTGACATACACATCACCGAAAGCCGCAAGCTTGGCGGGGTAATCGCCGGTGCCCTTCTTTTCGTCCTTGTTGAAACGGACGTTTTCCAACAACAGCACCTCGCCGGGTTGCAGGCCTTTGACCTTCGCGGTGGCATCGTCGCCCACGGTGTCACCGGCGAACTTCACCGGCTTGCCCAGCAGCTCGCCCAAGCGGTCGGCGCAGGGCTTCAAGGTGAACTCCGGCTCCGGGCCTTTGCCGCCGGGACGACCCAGGTGGCTCATGAGAATCACGCACCCGCCGCGATCCAAAGCGTTCTTGATCGTCGGCACCGCCATGCGAATGCGGCGATCATCGCTGATCGTCCCGCCATCCAGCGGCACGTTGAAATCCACCCGTGCCAGTACGCGCTTGCCCTTGACATCCACATCCGCAATGGTCTTCTTGGCCATGTTCTTGTCCCTTATAAAAAACGTTGTTGGAGATTAATCGGAGCAAAACATCATAACATTTCATCGAGACGCAGCGTGGGGATCGCTGGCGTTGATCCATTCCTCGATGTTGGTGTAACCGTCACCGTCGGCGTCGGCGTTGGCATCGTCGGTGGCGAGGTCGAGACCGTGCTGTTTCTCCCACTCGTCGGGCATGCCGTCGGCGTCGGTGTCCAAGGGCGCGGTGCCGGGATCATAGTGGGGCCAACCGCCGACGTCCTTTTGCGAATCGATGATTTTCCCCGTCTTTTCTGCCAGTTGCGTCGCGGCGCGTTGATCCACCGAGTCACGTTTGGGCCAGATCGCCCCGGCACCGGCGGGCACTTCCTTGCGTACCTTGTCAGTGGGATCGATGGTCAGGCTCGAACCCTCGAACACCGGCTCGTCCGTGATGAGAGCATCGCTCCAAGGCCGTTTGCTCACCAGCGTGAAGTCGCCTTCGATCGCGTTGTCCTTAAGGTAAACGCGGGTGCCGGGGGCCATCGACTTGTCGAGGTGAACGCAACCGGCGTTGGGCTTGGAGTTGGTCCCGCCCACAAACACATTGGCCAGAATATGGGCCTTGCTGGGGCCGACCCCTTCGAGATCGCTAAAGGGG
>JBBRGB010000298.1:0-3496 GCA_038241095.1 Phycisphaerales bacterium | reverse complement strand
TGAACTTGACCTGAGAACACCGCGGCTATGATCGGGTATGAACGGGGAACAGATCATGAGCATCAGGCTGGCGACGGTGGCGGGGCGGTTCTATCCGGGTGATGCCGATGAACTGCGCCGGGCCGTGCGGGGGATGCTGGCGGAGGCGACACGCTTGACCGCCCATGAGACTGCGACCGAGGCTGCGCCGGTAAAGGCCCTCATCGCGCCGCACGCGGGTTACGTTTACTCCGGCCCGATTGCCGCGGCGGCTTACGCCCGTCTGCAACCGCAACGCGAAAAGATCACCCGTGTGGTGCTGCTGGGGCCGTCACATCGCATCGGTTTTGCCGGCTTGGCCACCAGTGATGCCATCGCGTTTGCCACCCCGCTTGGGGACGTGCCCCTCGCGCGGCAAGCCATCGACAAACTGGTGCGCGATGAGCCGGCCGTCAGCGTGTTGGAAGCCGCTCACGCCCACGAGCACAGCTTGGAAGTGCATCTGCCGTTTCTTGTCGAAACGGTGGTGAGCTTTGACTTGCTGCCGTTGGTCTTTGGCGACACCACGGCCGATGAAGTCGCCGCCGTCTTAAAGCGCGTGTGGGGCGGGCCGGAAACGCTTATCGTCATTAGCAGCGATCTGTCGCACTATCAGGACCACGCCGCCGCCCGCCGACTCGATCGCGCCACGGCCCGCGCCATCGAGCAACTGCGAGAGGACGACATCGACGAAGAACAGGCCTGCGGACGCCTGGCGATCCAAGGCCTGCTGCGCGTGGCAGTGGAACACAAGTTGCGGGCCACGACGCTCGATTTGCGAACCAGTGGCGACACCGCGGGACCAAAGGATCAGGTGGTTGGCTATGGCGCTTGGATCTTCACACCCTAATCCCGAAGATGCGACAGGCCACGTGCAAGCCGCGACTGACGCCACTCTCTTAAGTGGGGATGAGCGACAGACCCTGCGCGATGTGGCCCGGCGGGCGATCGTCCACTTTCACGAACATCGTCAATCCTTGGCGATCAACCCCTCAGACTATTCACCCAAGCTCCAACTCATCCGCGCCACTTTCGTCACCATCCACGTCCACGATGCCCTGCATGGCTGCATCGGCACGCTGGAAGCGAAACATCCATTGGTGGTGGACGTGGCCCAACACGCCCAAGCCGCGGCTTTTGAAGACCCCCGCTTCGAACCCATGACCCGCCAAGACATCGCGGCCATGAGCCTGCACATCTCCATCCTCAGTCCCGCCAGCGAAATGCACTTTGCCGATGAAGCCGACCTGCTGCGGCAACTGCGACCGGGGCGGGATGGTGTGATCCTCCGCGTTGCGGATCCGCAATTCGGCAATCGCCGCGCCACCTTCCTGCCCCAAGTCTGGGAAGCCCTGCCCCGGCCAGACGCGAGGCTCTTCATGGCGCACCTCAAAGCCAAGGCGGGACTGCCCGAGGAATACTGGTCGCCGCATGTCCGCGTCCATCGCTACACCACGGAATCAGTTTGAAGCCGCGGCTTCGTCCTTGAGTTCCACCTTTTCAGGCACCGCATCCAATGCGACGTATTCGTGCTCGATGCGATCACGATAGACCTTGACGATGCGGAAACCAGAGGGGGCCTTGCCCAGTGGCTTGCCCACAGGACCCGTGGTGACCATTTCCATCTTCCCGGTTTTGGCCAGCGCGTTGTCATGGTGGTGGCCGGCAAAGACCGCCGTGACGCCGGCATCTTCGAAGAGGTTGAGGTAAACCGAGCGTGACGCCAGGGGGATGTTGCCGTATTCATCCTTTTCCTGGGCATCCTTGCGAAACAAGGGATGATGCAGCAGCACAAAGACATGGGCCGGTTGCGTCTCGCGTTTTCGCGTGGCTTCGAGATCGTCTTTGACCCATTGCAGTTGATCGCCGGCTTCCTGGGCCACCCGTTCCGGGCGGTGGATGATGGTGCTGTTGAGCGTCAGGAAATGGCAGCCGCGCAGGTCCAAGGCGTATTGATCCTTGCCAAACGTCTTGCGGTAATGGGCCAAAGTTTCGGGGGTGGGGACGTTGGCCACGTCATGGTTGCCCGCCAAGAGCGCCAATGGAATCGACTTGTCGAGTTGGCCGACGATACGGAGGAACTCGTTGGTTTGCGCGGTGTCACCGGTCTTGTTGATCAGGTCGCCGGCAATGACCAGCAGGGCGGGCTTGAGCCGATTGGCGGCGGCAATCGCCTTTTCAAAGTGGTCCGTCTCGTAGGTGAAGGTCTTGTCCTTGTCATACATGCCAAACTGCGGATCGGCCATGACGATGAAAAAGAACGGCCCGGACCAAGGGGGCGTTTCAGCGGGCGTGGCGTCGGCTGGGGTGGCGATGGGCGGCGGCGCGGGGGCCGGGGTTTCTTCCGCCGCATTCACGATGACGGGGAAACTGACCAACAAGGACGCAAAAAGACAAAACCACGCGGGGAGGATGCGATGAATCATGGAATGAATCTATCGCCCCAAACGTTCCGGGGCAAAAGGCGTGACAACCCTTGACAGAGTCTATTTAGTTAAGTAAGTTAATTAAATATATGAATGGATCACCCGCCAATCCTCGTCGGATCAATGAACGGGCTTTGATGCGCCGACTTCTGGATTCACGTTTGCCGGGGCCCGCCCATGCGGCCTCGTCGGATGCCGGGGTTCCACGATCCGAACTGGCGCGGGCCACGGGCTTGAGCGTGCCCACGGTGGGCAAGGTCGTCGCCGGTATGGCGGCGGCGGGGTGGCTCGAAGAGGTCGCGGTGGACGACTCGCCCGACGCCGCGCCGGGCAGGCCGGCCAAACTGGTGCGGCTCAATCGCGCGGTGCGACGATTGTTGGTCATTCAATTGGGTGTGCGTCACACCCGACTGGCGATCTTGCCCGTGGCCGGGCCGCGTGATGAGGGCTGGGCCACCACCTTCCGCACCCCCGCCCAAGCCAAAGAGTGGCAGACCGCATTGCGGCAAGCAGCCCGGTCGTTAGCGATCAGTGAGCCGTGGTGTGTTGCCCTGTCCCTTCCGGGGGTGGTGGATGAAGCAGCGGGGCGGGTGTTGCTGTCACCGAACCTACACTGGACGGAAGGGGCGGATTTCCCCGCGCTACTCGGTGAATTGTGGCCGGTGCCGCTCTGTGCCGTGCAGGAGATCCGCGCCTTGGCGATGGGGCATGTTGCGGCCGAGCCGGGGCAACGGGATTTTTTGCTGGTGGATTTCGGCGCTGGCGTCGGGGCTGCGGCGGTGATCGACGGACGGTTGTACCAATCCACGCTGCCCATGAGCGGTGAAATCGGCCACGCGCCGGTGGCGGGCAATCGCCGGCCCTGCGGCTGCGGAGCCAAGGGTTGCCTGGAAACGCTCCTGTCCCGTCGCGGACTGCGGCAGAGTTTCGCCCGCCATCAACGCCAGAAGCGCGTGACCTGGAAAACGCTTTTCCGGCATGTTGAGCAACATGGCGTCGAAGCTTGGCTGGCCGAGTCGCTGAACGCCGCGGCGGGGGCGCTGGCCGGGGCA
>JBBRGB010000297.1:0-3506 GCA_038241095.1 Phycisphaerales bacterium | reverse complement strand
GCTCGGATGGCGTCTTGCAGGTCTTTGATTAAATCGCTCATGGCATCATCCTATCGTGTTATATGTCATCAGTCAAGGGCCGGGGTTTCTCTTTCTTGCGTACCGCCCATTAAGGGCGGGTACGCCTTATGGTCCTTTATGGGATATAGGAAGCACGCTTCCGCAGTAAGTGACACGTTTTTTCCTCTGGCTGCAGGAAGCACGCTTCCTATGGCGGTGGTTCGCTTTTTCCTCCTTGTGATTGTCGTGATTTGGTCTTTGGGAGCGGGTCTTTGGGCAATGCTTCCACGGCGTACGCCGATGCTCCTTTGCGAAGGCCGCCTTGCCAGGCAATCCGCACAAGCCCGGACGCCTTGAGTTGCTTGAGGGCATACCGAACCGACCTGGACGTGATTCCGCTCCGCCGCCCAATATCGGCTTGAGCCGTCCGCGTGGTACCGTCGGGCTTGGTGTCCCGATAGAGAATCAACCAGGTCAAAAGCTCGGCCCGCGTCAACCCGCCGGCGGTCATGTCCAAAAACGCATTCAACGTACCGAAGCGGTCGGCGGTGTGGCGGCGTTGGCGTTTGCTCTTCGGGGGTCTTGCCACATCAAGTCGTGGCGGACGGTCGTCGTCCATCGGGGGCAGGCCCACCACGTTGGGCGGGATGATCGGGGCATCACTCATGGTCGCCCCCTTCCCTTGCCGCCGGCATCTTGTTCCACAGCGTGGCAAGCGTCGAATTGAGCTTGCCTTTGGTTTCCAATTCGGTTTTGTCCCTACAGGTCGAATCGTTTTCAACCTTGAAGGCTTGCCGACGACGGTCGAAACGCATTGACAAGTCAAGGCATTCACCGTGGCGGCTTTTCAGGTGCCTGAGTTTCATCAAGTCGCCCTCGGCATCGTCCTCATCGGGGTGAAGAATGAAGGCGTCATCGGCCCCAAACTCAAGCTCCGAAGATTCGCGGAAGCTCGCCAAGTTCAAGCCCTCGCCCGCGTAGGAGCTTCGGCCTTTGCCGTCCTTGGCCCGCGACACCGCCGACACCACCACCACCGCGACATCGGCATCGGCGAATTGCCGCAGGTGGTTCATGGTCGCGTCCACGGAGTTGCGGCGGTTGTCATGTTCGCCCGGCGGCGCGATGCGCTGGATGTAGTCCAGCACCAGCAACGTGGCACCGAAGTCATCGGCGGCGGCGGCGATGTTGCCCAGGTCAAACGGTGGCCGCAGGAAGCAAAGCCGATCCGCGATGGTCTCAAGGGTGTTGATGCCTTGCTCGATGCGGTCGGCGTGTTTCGGCCCGATGTGACGGTGACGAATGGTCGTCAAGTCCACCCCCGACAGCCGTGCCAACTGGCGATCCAGCAGCACGCCCGCCGACATCTCGATGTTGCAGACCAACCCCCGAAGCGTCGGCGTCAGGCGCAGGGCATCGACCAGGCATTGCATGGTGAAGGCGGTCTTGCCGGCTCCCGGCGCTCCTCCGATCAGCGTGACCAGCCCCGGCCCGACTTCGATGCGGCCCAAGTCGCCCGCCCCCAGCGGATACAGCACGGGGGCCTTGCCCGTTAACACTTCGTTACGCCAACGGTCAAGGGCATCGGTGGCGGCGATGTAATGGCCCTTGCTCATGCGTCACCGCCCTTCCCAGCCAAGGCGGGCATGGAGTCGTTCAATCCGCAATCGATCTGGCGGCGAACATCCGATGGCGACAAACCCGAATCAAGCGCGGCTTCGGTCAAGAGCGCCACGGCCAGCGCAGTCGGGCAGCGTAAATCGCCAAGGTTGCGGGCCGCGGAATAAAGCAGCCTGTGCCGGTCGCCAGGCTTGGCCCCATCACGAATGAACGCCAGCGTCATCCGGTTCAATGCCAGCGGGGTCGCGCCCGTGGCCACGCCTTCCAAGCGGCGTGACTTGGCTTGCTCTTGCCCGTGAACGTATGCCGTCGCGGCCTCCCAATCATTGATGATTTTCAATTCGCACCCGTCGGCGGTGGGCCTCGGCACCTCAAACGCTTCGGGTGTATTAGCAAGTTTGACAATGGCGGCGGCGTCCAGGTGCATCAAGGCATCGACGGGGAGGCAACGCTTGTGCAGGCCCGTTCGGGGGTGCCGACTGTTGGGCGCTCGAAACGCCCGTACCGCATCGTAAATGCCGGTGTCAATAGCCACCTCGGCGGCCTCGGCCACAGCTTCGCAAAATCGCCGTGCGATGCGATGAAAGCCCACCCCGGGCGACGGATGCCACAGCGACACGGGCAAGCCCAGGTGAAAGCCCTTGAACCCCGAATAAAACACCAAGAGGTCATCGTCGCTCACGACGTAGCGCTCGCGGAGTGTCACGGCAAGGCGGGCAGAATCGATCCTGGCAGTTTCCAGGTCCTCTGGCCGGTCGATGTCCCACCACAACCACGAAGCCCCGCACGGCCCGACGTAGCCCTTGGTCGAACCCGTGGCCTTCAGGTGATCGCGGAAATCAACTCCGAAGGTAAAGGCCGACAGGTACGCTTCCGAATCGCACCTTGCCCGCTCGTCGCAGGCGGCGTAAGCGGTGAAGGCCACGTGCCAGTCCACCAGCCGACGCTCCCCGGTACACGGCCCCACTATGCGATAGCCGAAGTTGGCGTCGTTCATGGCGTCACCCCCTTGGCGGCATCGTCCACCGGGGCGAAAACGTCATCCTCGATCTTGTCGATGCCCAGCACATCGAAGGATCGGACGTGGGTGTATTCGCCGCCGTCATCACCCTTGCGGAGCGTCAGTTTCACGTCGCAGCGAATGCCGGGGGGCAGGGGCGCTTCGAGTTGTTCCAGCGACTTGACGCCCAGCTTGCCCAAGTCGCGTTTGGTCATTGGCAGGGCGGCGGGGGTAAGCCATAGGTCATGCCAGATCAGCCGGCCCGCGTGTTCGCCTTCCAGAACCCGAAACGTGAGTTTGAAACAGGGGGTGCCGCTCTTGGCCGTGGTGAGTTCACCGCTCGCAACGCGAACGATGTAGCGGCCCGCCGGCAAAGGCGCGAAGTCCGTCGCGGCGGCGGTGCTGGCCCAGGCCGAACGCAGCGATTCCTTCTGTCCGTTTAGAATTTCCAGTAGTTTCCGGCGTGGTTCGCCGACGTAGTGGGTATCATGGTGCATGGTTAGTTTCCTGTTGTTTTGCCCCGCGTGTCAGCGGGGAGTTTTTTTTCTCGGGAGGGATGGATCAAAACAGCTCACCGTAATCGGACAGCTCCGGGCGGCGGCTACGGTGGGGAGTGACTGGCCAGCCCGTGCGACGCCGCGGCGCGATCCACCAGCCGCCATACGGTGACTGACACGTCAAGCGGGGCAAGGGCATCATGCTTGATTTTTTCGCCGGTGGTGGGCATCGCGGTCACGCAGCACCCCCTTGGCTTTCATCGCGCAACCACTGGCGCAGGCCGTCGGCGGGGTAGAGCACGGCTCGACCGATCCGCACCACCGGCGGGCCGTCGCCTCTCGCCGTAAGCGTCCACAGCAGCCGAGGCGAGATACCCAGGGCGGCGGCGGCA
>JBBRGB010000296.1:0-3525 GCA_038241095.1 Phycisphaerales bacterium | reverse complement strand
ACGCCGCCTGACATGGCGACGAGCACTTTCTTCTTGCGTGGGGTCATGGGCGTGGTCATCAAAGATCGAAATTGTAGTCATTGAAGAGTTGCGACCCCCCGCGCCCTTGCTAGACTCGAAGGTCTTATGACCCAAGCATCGCCCCCGGCCAGCAACGCATCTTCCAAGCGACCCAACATCATCATGCTCGTCGGTGAGGACACGGGCCTGCACCTGGGCTGCTACGGCGACAGTTACGCCCGCACGCCCAATCTCGACCGCTTGGCCGCCTCGGGCCTGCGCTTCACCAATGCCATTTCCACCGCGCCTGTCAGTGCCCCGTCACGCTCCAGCATCATCACCGGCCAATACGCATGGTCGCTCGGCTCGCACCACATGCGTTCGACGCTGCTGCAACCGCCCAAGCTCTTCACCCACGAACTGCGCGACGCCGGCTATTACGTCAACTGGCACACCAAGACCGACTTCAACTTCGAGCCGCCCGCCGACTTCGCCGATGCCACTTCCGATTGGGTTGAAGAACTGCGTGAGGGCAAGCTGCCCGACAAGCCCTTTTTTCTCTTCCGCAATTTTAGCGTGACGCACGAAAGCACCATGTGGCACGGCCCGCGCCCCAATGGCGACCTCGGCGGCAGCAAGGAACGCATGGAATTGGCCGACACCTTGCCAGCCGAGCATCGTCACGATCCGGCCAAGGCTTATGTCCCGCCGTACCTGCCCGATGAGCCGCAAACCCGCCAGAGCATCGCCTGGTATTACGATGCCCTGTCGATGCAGGACGCCCAGATCGGCAAGGTTCTCGAAGCCTTGGCGCAGTCGCCCTATGCCGACAACACGATTGTGATTTACATGACGGATCACGGCCGTGGCCTGGCGCGGGAGAAGCGTTGGTGTTATGAAGCCGGGCTGCACTTGCCCTTGATCGTCGCGGCCCCGCACATGCCGGGCCGTTTCGAGCCGGGCCTGCGACAGGATGTGATCAACTGGGTGGACATTGCCCCCACGATTCTTTCGCTGACCGAGGTGGCGATTCCCCAGCGGTTCCAAGGCGTGGCGCAACTCGGCGAAGCGCGTGGGCCGGAGCGGATGGTGGCCTTCGCCGGGCGCGATCGCATGGATGAGGCGTTTGACCGCGTGCGGGTGGCGCGGGATCGGCACTGGCACTACATTCGCAACTATTTCCCGCAACTGCCGTATGCCCAGCGCAATCATTACATGGAGCACATGCCCACCACGGTCGTGCTGCGGCAGTGGGAAGCCGAAGGCCGATTGAGCGATGCGCAGAAACAGTGGATGAGTCGCCGCAAGCCGGCGGAGGAGTTGTACGACGTGGTGGCCGACCCGTGCATGGTTCACAACCTGGCGGACAGTCCGACCCATGCGGCGATCCTGACGCGGCTGCGGGCGGCGCTGGATGAGCAACTGGCGAAAACCGGCGACCAAGGCGCGACCTCCGAGCGGCAA
The DNA here is from genome assembly GCA_038241095.1 of Phycisphaerales bacterium. Lineage (GTDB taxonomy): Bacteria > Planctomycetota > Phycisphaerae > Phycisphaerales > Phycisphaeraceae > JBBDMX01. The sequence continues at coordinate 2,061 of JBBRGB010000296.1, read as the reverse complement.
CTGGTTGAACGGGGGTTGGTTAAGGATCGCTTGGAAGAATACGCCGCGCGGGTTGAGCCGTTGAAGCCGGAGTGGCAACTGGGCCTGGAACGCACCATCGTCGAGATGGAGAATGTCCCGGCCTGATGACACCCTTGGGGTTTAGCGCTTCGCGTTTGTCCATTCGGGAACATTGCCCCCCTCTCCCGCGTCCAATCCTGATACGCTGACCAAAACTCTTTTTCGGAGATCGACATCATGTTGACTTGCCCCGCACGCTTCCTGGCCGTGATTCTTGGCGCTTTCACGCTTTTGTGGACCACCGTTGCCACCGCCGCGCCAGCTCCGGGGGCGGGGGTGGCTCCGGGGGCGGGGGCCGAAGTCGTCAGTGGTGTCATCACTGAGGTGACGCTCTATCGTGGCCAGGCACAGGTGACGCGGGAGATCAAACTCGACGGTGGAGCCGGGCCGCGTGAACTGGTCGTGGGCGATCTGCCGACGCGGGTGGCGGGCGAGTCGCTATTCGCAGAGGGTTCCGCTGGTGTGGAAGTGCGTGCGGTGCGTTATCGGCAGCGGGCCGTGGGACAGGAACCGCTTGAGCAGGTGCGCAAGCTCGACGCCCAGTTGCAGGAACTCGCCGACCGCTTGGTGATCAACAACGAGCGCAAGGGACTGCTGGTCAAGAGCGCTTCCTATATTGATGGCCTCGAAGGCTTCGTCGTGCCCACCTCCAAGATCGAAATGGCGCATGGCGTGCTCAACGCCGAGACGCTCAAGGCCGTGAGCGAATACACCCTGACCAAGCGTGCCCAACTCGTCGAAGAAGGCCAGAAGCTTCGCATCGAGGAGCGCGAGTTGACCGAGCAGATTAACCTGCTGCGTCGCCAGCGGATGGAGTTGGCGCAGGGTTCGACCAAGGTGACGCATGAAGCGGTGCTGTTTGTGGAAAAGGCCGGGGCCGGGGCGCAGACCATTCGCCTGTCGTACCTGGTCAACTCCTGCGGCTGGTCGCCAGCCTACAACTTCCGCGGCGACACCAAGGCCAATGCCGTGGTGCTGGAATACGACGCGGTGATCCAGCAGATGAGCGGCGAGGATTGGAACAACGTGAAGCTTTCGCTTTCGACGGCCACGCCGGCCTTGAGCGCCGCGGTGCCCGGGCTTTCGGCGTTTCACGTCACGCTTTCGCAGCCGCAACCGGGGCAAAACGCACCATCCGGTGGAGCCGGTGGCAAGGGCGATGCCGAACTGCGCCAATACAAAATGCTCAAGGGTGGACAGCGCTTGGCACAGACTGAAAACGCCAACGCCATCGACCTCGGTGATTTCAACCGCGCCAACTGGGACATCAACAAGTTCGGCAACGACATGCAGCTTCTTGAACTCACCGTCGCCAAGGACACCCTGCAAACCCTGCGGCAAAGCGGCGAGGAGAGCACCGGGCCGAGTCTGAGCTACGAGCTGGCCAACGCCGTGTCGCTGGCGAGCCGGGCCGATCAGCAGATGGTGCGAATCATCCGCACGCAGGTTGAAAGCAAGTTCTACTTCGTCGCCACGCCGGTTTTGGCGGCCCATGTGTACCGCGAGGCCGAGTTGGTCAACACCACTCAGCGCGATCTTCTGGGCGGGCAGGTCAGCGTGTTTCTCGATGGCCGGTTCGTGGGCCGCATGGAACTGCCCACGGTCGCTCGCGGTCAGACCTTTGTCATCGGCTTTGGTGCCGACCCGCAACTGCGTACGGCGCGTGAATTGGTGAATCGTGACCAAAGCACGCAAGGTGGCAACCAGGTCATGAGCGCCACCTATCGCTTGACGGTGGAGAACTTCAAGGATCAAGCCGTGCCCGTGCGGCTCAAGGATCGCATGCCCTACGCCGGCGTGACCAACGAGGTCCGCGTGACCACCGGCAAGATGAGCGATCCGCTCAGCGAAGACGCCCTTTACGTCCGCTTGGAAAAGCCCAAGAACATCCTGCGCTGGGACCTGACCGTGCCGGCCCACGCCTCGGGCGACAAGGCCAAACTCGTGGAGTACGGCTACCAGTTGGAGTTCGACCGCAACAAGAGCCTGGGCACCCCCGGC
>JBBRGB010000295.1:0-3533 GCA_038241095.1 Phycisphaerales bacterium | reverse complement strand
TTCAGCGTGCCGTTCCCCACACCCGTATAAACCATGGAAATGTTATTTTCGACGATTTGGGGGTTCTGCTTGGAGCTCGAAGAGATCGTCGCATTGTTTCCAAGCTTGATGATGCCGGTGCCCGTGATCTTGCTGCCGGTTCCGCTGACCTCGAGCCCGCCGAACACCGTGGCGTAATTCTCACTGATTGTCACCGTTCCCAGTTCAGCCCTCAGCAACGCACCGTCGCTGAAGACCACGTCGCTCGATGTCAAAGCCGTGTTGAACGCCAGCGTCAGTTTCGCACCCGCTCCGACGGAGATGAGGCCCATCGATGTCAGCGAGTTGGAGTCGCCCAACCGCAGCACGCCTTGATTGACGTTCACCGCGCCGCTGAAGCTGTTGAGCATCTGCAGATCGAGTGTGCCCGTGCCGGTCTTGGTCAAGGTGGCAGACCCGGTCAACTGGTTGGCTGCGGCCAGCGTCAAGCTGGCGTTTGTCTGGATCGTGCCGCCACCAGCGCCGATGTCAATGGTGCGACCGGAAGTGAGCGTGAAGGCACTCGTGTTATTGAACACGGCATTGTTGGTCAGGTTCAGGTCGTTGGCCAAATCGCCCAAGCGCGCATCGGATGACGCACGAAGCGTGCCTCCTGAAATGGTGATGTTGCCGGAGAACAGGTTGTTGGCGTTAAGAACGAGCACTCCCACGCCATCCTTGGTGAAGCCCTGATTACCCAGCAGAGGCGCGGTCATCGTGACAACACCAGTGCCCAGGTCATTGACGGTGATCACGGGCGTGCCGGCGCCAGCCAGCGTCAACGTGCCGCTGTTGCTGGTGCCGATGGTCCAACTGCGGTTGTCCGCGTTGGTATCACCGAAGATCAAGTTGCCGATAGCGGGCCCTGTCACCGTACCGCCACCCCCGCCCACGGTATTCACCCAGTCCTGTGAACCATCGATCGCTACGGTTCGGGTGGTGCTGATGTTGACGGTGTTGAAGTCCGCCGTGCTTCCGCCGCCGTTGGCGACGATGCCGCCCGACCAGTTGGTCGTCGTGTGCCACGGGCTGGTGGCGTTGGTAATCCACACGCTGCTGGCACCTTGCGCCTTGCCAGCCACGGTGGCCACGGCGCACAGACCTGTGGCAAGAAGGGTTACGTGAAGTTTGGCTCTCGACATTGGGACCTCCGATAGGGGTGTAAAGTGACTCGATTTTCTCTCTCGAAAACAATGCTCGCCGCGCTACAAGCGGGGCGGCTCTATGGTTTGACCAGCAAAGTGCGATGCAGGTAACGACACAGACGCAATGGCGGCCTGCGGGCGTCGCACCTTCTCGAACAACATGTCCACCGCGGCCCGCCCCATCGCTTCCTGGGGAATCAGAATGGTGTCGATCCTCCGCCCCAGAGACTGTGGCCAATCGCCGAAGGTCACCAGCGAAAGCTGCCCGGGAATATCCATTCCCAACCGTTCGGCAGCCAGTACCACCGCGTCAAGCGTGGGCCGGCCGTAGGCGACCACTGCCGTGGGATGATCGGCGCCCGCCAGCCGCTCCAGCCAGTATTCTCGGCCCGCCGAGGGCTGACGGCCGAATCGGTCACGCTCGATGACATCTGGTGTCAGGCCCGCCTCGTTCATCGCCTGCTCATAGCCGGCATGGCGGTCCACCTCGCTGTAGTGCAGGAGGCCAACACCCGTGGGGTGGAGGTTGCCCGTGTAAGCGATGCGGCGATGGCCCGCGTCCAGAAGCAGCCGCGTTGCCAACCGACTGGCCTGTTGATCATCGGGATACACGCTGTCCCAGTCTTGCTTGACGTTGAGCCACACCGAGGGAATGGCGTGACGCTGGATCACCGCCCCCATCGCCGGAGGGATCTGCTTGTTGTAGTTGATCAGCAGACCGTCGATCATCCATTCGCTGAGCATGCGCGGCAGGTTGCCGCCATCGGTGAGTTGCTCGTCGGGCAACGCCGCCAGCACCAGGTGCATGCCCATGCTTTCCAGGGCGTGGGTGATGCCCCAGAGCAGATCAGGCGGGAGGTTGCTGCGCATGCGTTCCACGCTGGTGATCAGCCCCGCGCCGCCGAATTTGCCGCGCGCTATCGCCTTGGCCGCCGCGTTGGGACGATAACCCATCTCCAGCGCGACGTTCCGCACTCTGTCCCGCAACGCCTGGCTGACACGCGTGTTGCTGCTGGCCCCGGAGAGGACCGTGCTCACCGTCGGGCGGGCAACGCCCAAGCGATCGGCAATGTCTTGGGCACTGACCCGGGCATTCGGCGAAGATTTGAGGCTCACTGCCATAGTCGATCCAGATTGGCCCACACGGATTTCAACACAGCCTCAACGCGGCCAGAACGGCCTCACCAATCCCCCGGCATACGCTATCCACAGCGTCCGAGACCACACTTGACTACGCACGTAGTTTACACTGCGTTTCTCTGCCTGTCAATACACATGGCCAGTTTGGGCAAATTTCTTTTTGTTTTGGCTCTTCCGGCTCTTGCGCAGGTAGGACTTGAAAAAGTGTGGACATGCCTGTCTCCTCTGGAGTGACGAAACTTCAGAAGGGAAACCGCAGTATGTCCACCGGCCTGTTGTACCACGCATGGGGCCTGCGCGGCCACAGCCTTCAAGCCACCGACATCATCGACGGTGCCATTGTCTTTCGCATCGGGCACAACCCCGACACCTTGTGTTGCGGCCAGTGCGGCAGCCGATCGGTCACGCGGGCAGGGGTGGTCACCCGCCGCTTCCGCGCTCTGCCCATCGGCACCAAACCGGTCTGGCTCCAACGGCCCGTGCAGCGGCTTTGCGGCAACTCTGGGAACAGCCCGACAAGGCGGCTGCGGGGCGCTTCCTGGACGACTGGGTGGCCCGTGCCTTGGCCTCGGGGGTGCGGATGCTCCAGAAGTTCGCCAACACCCTGCAACTCCACCGCGCCGGCCTGCTCAACTGGTACGACTTTGCCATCTCCACCGGCCCCCTGGAGGGCACCAACACCAAAATCCGCGTCCTGCAACGCCAAGCCTACGGCTTCCGAGATCAGGAGTTCTTCAAACTCAAGATATACGCCCTGCACAAAACTACCTACGCATTAGTCGGATGAGCCAGAAAAATAGTCGTCAAACGAACAGGGATTGTCCCCAGCCGCGCTCCTACCGCCTCAGCGCCCAGGGCCTGGAGTCGCTTCGGACTTGGGCGGGCACGACCAAGCCGTGGAAGCGGAGCACCGGGCCGACGACACCGAAGGGTAAGGCCAGAGCCAGCCAAAATGCTGTCAAACACGGTGAACGCTCGGCCAACCAAATCGCCGCCCGTCGTGAGGTCAACGCACTTCTGCGTCAACTGCGTCAACAGGATCCTCCGGCAGGTGATGCCATCGACGGGCATGACCATCAGGTTGATTGGGACTCCCGGATCGCCGCTGAGTTGAGTGCCGTTTTTGCAACCATGAAGGTCTGATCCGGGGTTGGGGGGGCATGGCGAGACACGGGGGGGGCTTGAGGAAAGGGCGTCAGCCAACGTTCTGGGACTTGGTGAAGGCACGGG
>JBBRGB010000294.1:0-3537 GCA_038241095.1 Phycisphaerales bacterium | reverse complement strand
CCCCCCAAAACAAACCCCACCCGGATGCCGCGCAACGCCCGCCAAATACCCCTCCAACAACCCCGGCTCCACCAGCACATCGTCATCCAAAAACAACACCCATTCCGCACCCCAAGCCCGCGCCTCGGCCACCATGCGATTCAGAGCGTGGCTCTTGCCCTGCTTGGGTTCACACAAGTGCCGCATGAAGAGCGCGGAAGCGGGATTCATTTTTCCCAAGTTGGCAATCGCACCATCAATGACGCCCGGCGTGTCATCGTCGCTGTTGTTGTCGCAGACCAAGGCCAGCACCTCAACCCCCGTCGGCACGCGCAGCGTCGCCACCCCGGCGAGCACCTGTCGCAGGAGCGAAGCGCGATTCCACGTGGCCAGGGCGATGGATAGCCGCATCAAGGCGATTATCGTCCAAACCCGTGTCGGGCGTCATGGGAAATCGCGTCTCTCCCCCGCGCGCGATTGAAAAAATCCCAAGCCCACGGATGAATCGCGGCTCGGGGCGATTCTTCCGTGGGATGAGCGACAATGTCATCCGGTGGTCATCCCACGGAAGAGCCGCACAAAGCCGCGGCTCATCCGTGGGCTTGTGGGACGGTTTGATCCGTGGGGTTGGGTATTTCATCGTCCCATCGCGCCAGTTTGTATTTTCATCCACACGCCAATCGGCCGATAATCTCTTCTGTGAACGATGTCGCCTCCCACATCGCCGTGGTTATGCCATGCTTTAACGGCCTGCCCTACATCCAGCAGGCGTTGCAAAGCGTGGCCGCCCAGACGTTGCCACCCTTGGCGCTGTTCGTCGTGGACGACGGCTCAAGCGACGCCAGTGCCGACGCCGTGCGCGACTTCGCCGCCAGTCACCCCGCGCTGCGCATCGAGTTGATTCAACAGGCCAACGCCGGTGAACCCGCGGCCCGCAACGCCGGCATCCAGGCCGCCCTCGCAGCCGGGGCGAAGTGGATCGCCCAACTCGACAACGATGACTGGTGGGAGCCTGACAAACTGGCGCTGCAATTCGCCGTCGCCAAAGAGGCGGGGGACCATTGCGTGCTGCTGCACACCGGCTTTGTCCGCCACCTGCCCGATGGCACGACGCAACCTTGGGACATGACCGCCGCGGCCCGGCGTACGGGCTGGTGTACCCGCGCCCTCCTGGAACCGGCGAGCATCGCCCATCCCTCGATCATGGTTCGCGCCAGCGCCTTGCAAGAGATCGCCGGCTACGACCCGACCTTCCGCCAGGCCTGCGACATCGACCTCTACTTCCGACTCTCGGCCATTGGCACCTTCGCCTTCGTGCCCCAACGCCTGCTGCACTACCGCATGCACGCCAAGCAGATGAGCGCCAGCCAGATCGATCAGATTCCCTTCCACCATCGGGCGGTGAGAAAGTTCTTCGCCGCCCATCCCGAAATGGAAAAGGAGATTGGGAAGGCGACGATTGATGCCGCCTTGGCGGAGCATGTGGCGCTGAAACTTGAAAGCCTCTACTGGCGCAGGAAGCTCGATGAGTTCCGCCAGTTGCTGCGCTATGCCGGGGAGCAGGGCTTGGAGAATGAAACAATCAACCGCTGGCGACGCAAAGCCCGCTGGCCCAATGCGCTGATCCGGCTGAAGGATCGCGTCAGCAAACCGCAAACACGAAGACACGAAGACACGAAGAACCACGAAGGAAGGCAGGAAACGTGAGGCAAAGTGATTCTTCAATGTTTTCGTCTCCTTCGTGTCTTCGTGTCTTCGTGTTGAATAATTCACCCCCATGCCTGAGCTGACGATTGCCATTTGCACCTATCAACGCCTCGAACCGCTGCGGGCGGCATTGGAGTCGTTGTGCGCTTGCGCTTCGCACTCAGAGAGTAAATCCTGGGATGTTGTGGTTGTGGACAACGCGGGGCAGGAGGCGGTGCGGGAGATGGTGGAGGGGTTCGGCGCTCGGTTGCCGGTGCGTTACGTGAGCGAGGAAAAGACGGGGACGAGCCACGCCAGGAATCGAGCCGTGCGCGAGGCGCAGGCGGCGAGCACGCCCATTGTGCTCTTCACCGATGACGATGTGACGTTTGATCCGCTGTGGCTCTCGCGCATGGCTGACGCGATTGATGGGCAGCCGGGCTGTGACTTTTGGGGTGGGCGGGTGGAGCCGGTTTGGCCGCGGGGGACGAAACCGCCGCGCTGGTTTGACCCGCGGTTGTGCCCCATGCTGGGCGACACGATTGTGCAGTATCGGCAAGGCGAAACCTCGCGGGCTTGGGACGCCGCCAGCGATCCGCCGTTCTACACCGCCAATCTCGCCTTGCGGGTCCAGGCCGTGGTCAAGGCGGGCGGGTTCGATGTGACCGTCGGGCATCGCGGCGGGATTCGCATGGGCATGGAAGACAGCCTGATGGTGCGTTCCATCGCCGCGATGGGTGGCAAGGGCTGGTACGTTGCCGAGGCCGTGGTCTTTCACCCCGTGCCCCCGGAGCGCTTGACCAAACGTTACGCCCGGCAATTCGCCTGGCGTCAGGGGTACGCCAGCGTGCATCAGGCGCGATCCGGCTTGCATGACGGCGCGGATGCGGGGAACAGCGGTCGGGTGCCCCGCTGGCTCTACCGCGCGGCGATGACGGGCGTGTTTCAAGGCGTGGGCCGCTGGCTGGGCGGACTGCTCACCGGCCATTCCGCACGAGCCTTCGCGGGTGAGTTCCAAACCGTGTTTAATCTCTCCAAGCTGGTCCACGCCATGAAAACGAAACCGCGGATGAACGCCGATGAACGCGGATGAAAGAAATGGATAAAAGCATTCAATGCAATTGAACCACGAAGATCAGCAGGGTCATCACGCAAGGCAATAAATCATGATTTGCCTTTATTCGCGTTCATCCGCGTTCATCCGCGGTTAAGAGTTTGTCGCACGACATGCCCACGATCAACCACACATCCCCCTTCGCCGTCGCGGTCGTTGTGCCGACGTTCAACCGTGCGCGGTTGATCGGCGAGGCCCTGGATTCCATCCTCACTCAACAACCCGCGCTGGCGGGCCGCATCGAGGTCGCCATCGTCGATGACGGTTCGACCGATGACACCGCCAGCGTCGTGGCACCGTACCTGCAATGCCACGGTGCCGAGACGGATTCAGAGGTTGTCATCCGTTACACGCGCTTGGAAAAACAGGGCGTGGTCACCGCACGCAACACCGCCATTGCCGCCACCACCGCGCCTTTGGTGGCGTTCTTGGACAGTGACGATTTCTGGACGCCCGGCAAGCTGGCCGGCCAAGTCGCCATCCTCGACGCACAGCCAAAAGTGGGCGTGGTTCACACCGCTTACCGCTACGTCGATGAAGCGGGCCACCTCGCCGACGGCGAGACGCAGCGGCCCAACAACCCCTGCGTGGGTCGCTGCGTGGCCACCTTGCTGCGCGAAGACCTGGTGATCTTTCCAGTGTGTTGATGCGGCGGTCGGTCATCGAAGAAGCCGCGGCCAAGGAGAAGCATGGCCTGCCCTTTGATCCGCGTTGGACCAACGCCCAGGATTACGACCTCTTGTTGCGGGCGGCGCGAT
>JBBRGB010000293.1:0-3579 GCA_038241095.1 Phycisphaerales bacterium | reverse complement strand
GGCCTTTTGCGCGGGTGATTAATTTGCCGACGAACATCGATTTGCCACGGGTGGCGACGGAGTATGTGGAGGGGTTGTTGTGGATTCGGTTGCCGCTGCGTTCGCCGGGGTAAGGAGCGGGGGCGAGGGACTTCCGGGGATGAGGGGGTGAAAAGGTGAGGGGGTGAAAAGGTGAGGAAGATGAGGGACTTCCGGGGGTTCCGGGGATTCCGGGGGTTCCGGGGATTCCGGGGGGCAATGAAGGGAATTATCGGTGATGAACAAGAAGAAAAAGATGACCGCCACGCGCAAGATTCGTGCCCGCGCTTTGGCGCAGGCCAAGGACCGGGCGCTGGTGGAATTGGCCAACGTTCTTGAGGTGGAAGAAGCCAGGCATCCGGGTAGTGACAAGGATTCCGCGCCATCGTCGCCAGCGTCGTCGATGCCGCCGGGTTCCCCGGAGTCGGCGGGCACTTCGGACAACAAGGACAACGGCAAGCCCAAGGGTGACACGGATGATGAAGGCCGGGTGCGTGTGCCGGAGATTTTGCCGGTGTTGCCGATTCGGGGCACGGTGGTGTTTCCGGGCACGGTGATGCCGCTGGGCGTGGGTCGGGCGGCGAGCAAGAAGTTGCTGGAGGAATCGTTGCCGCAGAGCAAGGTCATCGCGTTGTTCACGCAGCGGGATGAGGAAGTTGAGGACCCGACGGAGGCGCAGCTTTACGAGACCGGGGCCGCGGCGATGGTGTTGAAGCTGATTCGTCAACCCGATGACACGGTGTCGATCATCGTGCATGGGTTGCAACGGGTGCGGTTAAAGAAGATGGTTCAGGGTAAGCCGTTTTTCCGCGCCGAGGTGGAGAAGCTTGACGATGTGAAGACGACGGGCAAGGCCTATGCCGCGGCCGCCAAGCAGTTGCGGGTGCAGGCCAATGACTTGATTGAGATCACGCCCAACACGCCCGAACAGGCGCAGATGGTGCTGATGAACATCGAGGAGCCGGGCAACCTGGCGGACTTTCTGGCGGCGAATCTGAGCCTGGATGTGCAACAGAAACAGGATCTGCTCGAAGAGCTTGATGTCGCCAAGCGGGTGCGGCGGGTGCATGAGCATGTCTCGGCGCAACTCGAAATAGCCCGGCTGCAACAGAAGATTCAGCAGGATGTGCAATCGACCATCAGCGAGGGCCAGCGCAAGTATTTTCTGCGCGAACAGCTCAAAGCTATTCAGAAAGAGTTGGGCGACGGCGACGATGGCACCACGCAGACGGTGACCGAGCTGCGCAAGAAACTCGAAGCCGCCAAGCCGCCTGAAAAGGTGATGGCCGAGGCCCAGCGCGAGCTTGGCCGGCTCGAGGCCATTCCCCCGGCCAGCCCCGAATACTCCATGATTCTGGGCTATCTGGAACTGCTGGCGGAACTGCCTTGGAGCAAGGCCAGCGAGGATCAACTCGACCTCAAGCGTGCCCGTGGCATTCTCGACCGCGACCACTTCGACTTGGACAAGGTCAAGCGGCGGCTGATCGAATACCTCGCGGTGCGCAAGCTTAACCCCGCCGGTCGCGGACCGATCCTTTGTCTGCTGGGACCGCCGGGCGTGGGCAAGACGAGTCTGGGGCAATCGGTGGCGGATGCCTTGGGCCGGCAGTTTGTGCGCATGAGCTTTGGTGGCATCCGCGATGAGGCGGAAATCCGCGGGCATCGCCGCACTTACATCGGCGCCATGCCCGGCCGCATCATTCAGGAGCTTCGCCGGGCCGCGACCAACAACCCCGTGATGATGCTCGACGAAGTGGACAAGCTCGGCAGCGACTTTCGTGGCGACCCCGCCAGCGCGCTGCTCGAAGTACTCGACCCACGGCAGAACAACGCCTTTGTCGATCGCTACCTCGATGTGCCCTTTGACCTTTCGCAGGTGCTCTTCATCGCCACGGCCAACTACCGCGACGGCATCCCGCAGGCGTTGCAGGATCGCATGGAAATCATCGACGTGCCGGGCTACACGGATCACGACAAGTTGCAGATCGCCAAGCGCTATTTGTTGCCGCGACAGTTGAAGGAAAACGGCCTGACGGCGAGCAAGGTCAAGTGGCAGATGCCGGCGTTGACGAAGGTGATTGACGACTACACCCGCGAGGCCGGGGTGCGCGAGTTGGAGCGGCAGATCGGGGCGGTGTGCCGTGGCATCGCCGCGGACGTGGCGGCGGGGAAGATCAAGAGCCGCACCGTCAGCCCGGCGGTGGTGCATGAGCTGCTGGGGCCGGAGAAGTTCACCCGCGAACTCGACACCCGCATCACCGAGCCGGGCGTCATCGTGGGCCTGGCGTACACGCCCTACGGCGGCGAGGTGCTTTTCATCGAGGCCGCGATGTACCCCGGCAAGGGCAACATCACGCTCACCGGGCAGATCGGCGACGTGATGAAGGAATCCGCCAGCGCGGCCCTGTCGCTGTTTAAGAGCAAGGCCAAACAGTTTAACTTCGATGTGCAACGCTTGGCGGAATTGGACTTGCACATTCACGTCCCGGCCGGCGCGGTGCCCAAGGACGGCCCGTCGGCGGGCACGGGCATGTTCACCGCCATCACCTCCCTGATGCTGGGCCTGCCGTTGAAACAAAAAATCGCCATGACCGGCGAAATCACCCTCCGCGGTTTGGTGCTGCCCATCGGCGGGGTCAAGGAAAAAACCTTGGCCGCCTCCCGCGCCGGCATCAAAACCGTCATCCTCCCGGCCAAGAACAAGTCCGACCTGGAGGACGTGGACCCCCGCGTGCGCAAGGCGTTGAAGTTCATCTTCGTTGCCAACGTCGATGAGTTGCTGGAACACGCCCTGGGCAAAACCCGCCTGGCGCAAGCGATCAAGGCCAACGCGGGCAAGGTCAAGGTGAAAAAATCAAAGCCGTAATTATGAGCGAAGCGCACCGCCGGGTGAGCGAAGCGCACCGCCCGGTGCCACGCAGCAGCCCGTCTCGGGTGCTGTGTGCGATTGACCCTTCGGGTGCGATTTCAAAAGGTTTTGTCGCCTGAAATGCGAATCTTTGACCTTGACTGGTCGGTTTTCGCCGGACACACAGCACCAGAAGCGGGATGCTGTGTGGCACCCGGCAGCGGGGTTTTATCCTCGGATCAATCACGTCCGCCCGCCCCGCTCATCCCCGGCGCAACGAGCGGTTCAAGTCCGCGATTAGTTGCGCCAGCGATAGTTGCCGCGTCATCACCGGATCGTCGCCCGGCACCGTCACCGATTCCCCCGCTTGCAACTGTTTGTTGATCCGCTGATGGGCGGTGATGACCGTCGAGTGGCTGCCCCGACCCAAGGCCACGGCGATTTCGGGATAGCTCATCGGCGTCAGGCTCCGCGCCAAGTACACCACCAAGCCCCGCGCCAACACCGCGTCCTTCTGACGGTTGCCACGCAGTAGCCGATCCTTCACCACCGCCAGTTTGTCGCTCACCACGTTGATGATGGTCTCGATGCGCATGGGTCGAACCGCCGCGTCAAGCTGCCGCGTGGCGAACAGCCGCGCCACCACACTGTGCCCAATCACCCCCGCCCCCGTCCCCAGATTTGCCCCCGGATTTCCCCCCGGAATCACCCCC
>JBBRGB010000292.1:0-3635 GCA_038241095.1 Phycisphaerales bacterium | reverse complement strand
GTCGTAGGTGCCCGTCATGTAGAGCAAGGGATGATCAAAAAGCGTGGTGTCGCGCACGGGCAGCGACGTGGCCTCAAACTTCACGGCTATCGACGTATTGCCCGCGATTTCCTTTAACAACAGCGGCAAACCCGAAGGGTTGGGGTTCCAGTTGCCCTGGTGCATCAGTTGCACAATCGCCAACTGCTGTCGTGGCCGAACCGTCGGCCCGGCCACCTCGCGGGTCTCGGATAAAAACTTCGCCAACCGCTGCTCAGCGGTGACGTACGTGACGATGTTGACCCCCAGTTTCGTCGAGTCGGCGGGACTCACGCGCTTGACCGTCGGATTGTTCCACTGGTTCCACCCGCAGGCCAAATCTTCGTAACTCAAAATCACCGCGGCGCGGGTGCCAAGTTCAATGGCTTGGATGCGTGGCTCGCCCTGGGCGGCGGGGGCTTCGTCAAACACCGCGCCCGCCGCCGGCGCGGGGTAGTGAACCGTTTGCATGTCGAAATAACTGTGGTAAAGCGGGTGTTCGATGGGCAGCCGACGCAGCAGGTAATTGGGGAACATCTTGCCCAACTCCGCCTTGGCCGAGGCGTAGGCGGCATCCTGCCCGCAGCAGTTAATCAGCAGCGTTCCGCCTGACAAAACGTAGCTGGCCAAGGCCTGTCGCTGCGGCTCGGAAAGCTCCAGCGGGTAGTAGGCGCAGAGGTAGAGAATCGGCGTTCGGTGATCGACCCCCGCCTCGTGTTTCCGCTGGATTTGAGCGATGGAAAGGTGCTCCCAGCCGTACCAGATGTCCAAGTCACGCTTGGCGTTGGACAAAAGAGTGTCCACGGAACCGGGCGAACCCTGCCAGCCTTTGAAGGAGAAATCGCTCAGGTTGGCGATGAGTTTGGGGGCCGCGGGGGGCCGCTTTTTCTCGCTGCGACGCTGGGGAACCACCGGCAACGGCAGGGGGGGGAAACCCTCGGCGGCCTTGGTGAAATGCGGCTTTTCCTTGGGCGGCGTGCCCCAAATGGTGATGCGTTCCTCCGCATGGACGGGAACGACCAAGCCAGCCAGCAGGCATAGCGCCAGCGACAGGGTTGCGACGGGTTGTAAACAGTGCGGGAATCGCCGCTTGCGACGGCTCGAAACGGGCAGAGTCATGGGAGGTCTCCGGGAAACGTTGGAACCCCTCGCGCCCAGAGCGTGAAGTGTACCGGGTAGAACGCGGCAAGGGGCCGGTTTATTGCAGCGCGGAAGTGGAAAAACACGGGTGATTTTCCGTCAGAGCCGTGGGGTGTAAGCCCCCGGACGAACGTCACTGTGCGCCAATACGTCCATGCTCCATCGTCCGCGGGCTTACGCCCGTCGGCTCCGACAAGGCAGGCCAAGCCTCAAGCCTGCTTCGTAACTCGGCCGATACAGAGCCTAGGCTGCGGGTTTTCCGGGGCCGCCGTGCTTGTGCCATGCCATGAACGCCAACGCTCCAAACCCTTATCTGCGCACCAAAATCCTCACCGCCAGTCCCCAGGAACTGCGGCTGATGCTCTACGACGGCGCGCTTCGATTCTGCCAGCAGGCCCTGCCCGCCCTTGAAAAAAAGGACTTTGAAACCAGCTTCAACGCCCTGATGCGTGCCCAGAAAATCGTGCTGGAACTCTCCACGAGCTTGAAGCACACCATCGCCCCGGAACTCTGCGAAAAGCTCGGAGCGCTCTACAACTTCATCTATCGTAAGCTGGTTGATGCCACGACCTTGCGCGACCCCAAGCCGCTGGCCGAGGCCATCGACCTGCTGACCTACGAACGCGACACCTGGCGGTTACTGATGAAGCAGATGGGCAACGGCGTCGGTGACGACCTGGGCGCTGCCCAACAAACCGCCATGAGCAGCCTCACCAGCCGCGTCGGGTAACAGCAAAAAAGCCGCGAAAAAGGGGACATCCACAATTTCCACGTCACTGACGCTCGGATGACCCAAGCGCCCAAGAAATTGTGGATGTCCCCTTTTTCAACGCTGACATTTTCCCGTGTTGCACAACGCTGACTTTTAGCTGCGACGTCCCCGTCGCAGTCGAACGTCATCCCGCGTCACCATCACGAAAACCCCTTGATTTAACGCGAATTCACGACTCCCCCCCCGGTCGTCGCCAATCGCCTTGACCACCGGCCCCAAGGCACGCTGACCCAAATCATCCCGCCCTGCACCGGCATTTTCCGCCCATTTCCGCAGCAATTCCATCAACACCAGCCGCGGCAGCTTCCTCGCTTGGCCCCGATCCAACACCGCCGCCGACTCCCCGCCGTGGGCATCATCGCGCAACAGCGGCCACGCGCCATCCACCGCAAAGTCAATCACCGCCCGCACTTCCGTCATGCGTTGACCAAAGGAAACCGCCTTGCTCGCCGCGTCCGGCCTTAGCTCGCGCAACACGGGCAGCACTTGCGCCCGCAATCGCGCCCGCAGCCGCGTCAAATCCGCGTTGGTGCAGTCCTCGCGCCAAGGCTGCCCGACTTCGCACAAAAACGTTTCCACCGCCGGGCGATCCACCCCCAGCATCGGGCGAATTAGTGTGATTTCCACGGCATTTACAAGCATTCTCCGTCGCCAGGCCATGCCCGCCATGCCGCGCGGGCCACTGCCGCGGATGAGCCGCATGAGCAGGGTTTCGAGCTGGTCATCGGCATGATGGGCGGTGACGATGAAGGGGATTTCCAGCCTCCGCGCCATGTGCGTTAGGGCTTGGTAACGGGCCTCGCGGGCCGCGGCTTCGAGGTTGGAAGCCCGCCTCAACGCCTCGCCGTCGAGGTCGGCCTGAACAAAGGGAATCCCCAATTTATCCGCTAAATCCGCAGTAAAAGCGGCATCTTCGCTCCCGCCGGATACCGGGGGTTCATCGCGCAGGTGGTGTTGCACATGCCCCACCGTCAGCCCCAGCCGCCAGCGTCGTCGCGGTGCCAAAGCGTGAAAAGCCCGCAAAAGAGCCACCGAATCGGCCCCGCCGCTGACGGCCAAAAGCAGCTTCGCACCCGCCGGCACGCCGCAGCGCTGCCGCAGACCGTGGGCCAGCGTTTTGACGAAGGGATGGTGCGGGGTCATCATGGGGCAAACGATCATACCGCCAGCCATGACACCACTGCCCGCCAACTTCGCCAGCCTGGCACAAAACAGCCTGTTTACCGATGGATTATTGATCGGCGGGCTGTTGCTTATCACGTTCTATTTCATCTCCCGCGTGCGAAAACGCCGCCGGGAGACCGGCCCGGGCCTCAGCCCACAGGAACATCTCGAACGAAACCGCCAGCAACGCGGCCTGCGCGGCGACCTCGAAGAACTCATGGCCCGCATCGAACAATTCACCCAACAAACCGCCAGCCAACTCGACGCCAAAAGCATCCACCTCGAGAAGCTCCTCCGCGACGCCCAGGCGACCATCGCCAAGTTGGAAAAACTTGAATCTTCCACGACCGGTAAAGGCCAACTTTCCCAAACCGGTATAGATCAGTTTTCGGGCACCGGTATGGACCCATCTTCCGCAACCGGTAAAGACCAATTTGCCAAAACCGGTATCGGCCAATCTTGGCCAGTAGAAACGTCCAATACGTCCATAAACATACCGGTAAACCCACCCCCTTCCCCCCCCGGTGGTACCCCTTCACCC
>JBBRGB010000291.1:0-3658 GCA_038241095.1 Phycisphaerales bacterium | reverse complement strand
CGTCGATGGCCCGGTGGTGGTGCGGGGCAACGTGCGGCGAATCATCGGCTTCAACAGTTGGCTCTCCAAGGACAAAGAGACGTTCCACTTCGTCAACACGCACCCCGTGGTCTTTGAGCGCTTTAATGACCCGGGCACGTTGGTCATCAAGACCGATCAGCCGGTGCTCCTGGCGCACCTGATTGCGGGCAATCCCCGGCTAGAACACCCCCGCGCCAAGGTGCTCATCGAAAACGTCGTGACCGGCGACCGCTTGAAAATCGCCAAGGGCCAAAGTGTTCACGCCTGGCAGTTGAACATCGAAATCGCCCCACCCGAGGCGATGGTCACCAACGACGGAGGAACCTTCTGGGTGCTGGGATACAAGACGGAGTTCGGCGCCACCGTGCTGGAAACCCGCAACGGTGGCAAAAGCGAAGTGCTGGGCGGACTGTTCTACCCGGCCCAGGGCGTCAAAGGCCCAACGCCTGAAGTCCTCATCGACAACGCACAATGCTCGATTTCCATTCAGGATCTCGCCTTCTACGAGGGCGGCAAGTACCCCATCATCATTTGTGAAACCCGTGCTGGGCAGACCCGTGAAATCACCCGCAAGGAGTTGACTGACAAGGACTGGGTCATTTTGCCGCTCTATTCCACCTTGTCACGCTGAGGTGGAACACAAACGCTTTGAACAAGAAGTCACGAAGTCACCAAAGGATGCCATTGACATGATTCAATACATGAGCAAACGACATGCGCGGCTTGGGCTGTTTTTCATGGTGCTGAGCGTTCTGTGGCCTGGCATGGCCTTGGGTGCCCAGGCGGCGTCCAAGCCGATGGCGGCTCCGTATGACCATCCCGTGCTCAAGATGTGGCAGGCCACGACCAAAGCCCCCGGTTACGCCAAGGCCACGGCCCATGATCCGCATTACGAGGATGCGGCGGTCTGGCCCAAAGAGCTGCAAATGGATGGCCCGCCGGCCTACATGGGCGAGAAGTGGGAGCCGGCCAGGCTATTGATCTGGAATCGCCGCGACCCTGATGAGAGGACCGGCGGGCAGGTGGACATCATGGACCCGGCCAACTGGCTGGAGAACGGCAAGCCCGCCGAGGACCCGCCTGACTACGACGCCGATGTCGTTTTCCCCGATGGAGCCAAACCCTACTTCGTGCTTTGCTCGCAGGGCAACCGTGAGCAGCGTGATCTGCGTTGCCGGCATCTCACCGTGGGCAACAACGCCAGGGTCAGCGTCTTTGGCTGCGGGCCAAAAGGCAACTGGTGGGTTAAAAAAGGTGGGAGCATCTACGAGCGCCACGGCGGGCGATTTCTGGGTGAGGGCCACGCCTTTGCCCGCAATGACAACGTGCCAGCCTACCGCCCCGGTCTGGGGTTCGTTCGCCCCGCCGAGTGGAGCGAAGAACAAGCGCCCCTGCTCCAGGAAATCTCGCAGTACATCCATGTGCAGAAGGCCGGTGGCAGTCTTGAGGCCGTGGGTAACTGGAGCACGCAGGATCAGTTTCACATCGACGCCGGTACGTTCATCGTCGGCCCGTTGAGTGCCGTGGGCACTGGTCGGCGGGCGTCGCTCGTGGTGCATGGCGAAGGCGTGCTGCAACTTCAGAGCGGCGGGGCCATCGCAAAAAACATCGATCAGACCTTCAACACCGACGTCTTTGTCGAAGGCGTGTTGCAGGCCGGCTCACCTCAGCGGCCGATTCGCCGCGACGCGGTCGTGGGCTTGAGCGCCAAGGACTATGTCGGCGAGGTCGATTCGTTGAGGAATTACCGTGAGCGGCTGGGCCTGCGGGTCAAGGGCGATGGCCGCATCCTCGTGCATCGCGCCGAGGGCAGCGACGCACGATTGGTGCTGGCGTGGCACGGCATCGACTTGAGCGTTCTGCGCGATCAACCGCCCAAACCCGACCACCGCGAATACCCCGACTGGCAACGCGCCATGGCCGGTGCGCCACACATGCCGCGAACGATCACCTTGGATTTCCCCGAAAGCCTGCAACTGGAGCTTGTCGCTTTCGACGACCTGCGGCTTGGGGGCATCAAAGGCGTGAGTGCCGCGCAGGTCGCCGACTGGAAGGACATCCAATGGCGCGATGGCAACCAGGGGCCTGTCGAGCAACTCATCGCGACCTGCGATTGGTATGACAACATCGTTTCGCCCGACGGCTGGCCCACGGTGGCGATACCGCAAGGTCAACCGCTGATGCTGGAGCTGCTTTCTCCGTTGAAGAATGTCAAGGTCTGTTACACCACCGATGGCACCGAGCCGACGGCGCGAAGCATGGCCGCCAACGGGCCGGTGCAGATCGAAAAGACCACCACGGTGCTGGCGCGGGCCTTTGTGGAGGGTCGTCCGCAGGGCGGCATCTTCCGGGTGGATTGTCTGAGCCGGGATGTTCCCCTGCCAGCCGTCAACGCTCCCGGCGGACCGGACAGGGAGGGATTGAGTTTCATTGCCGGCGCATGGCGTGCCAAGGAGGACGGCTCGCAGGGTCGGTTGGAAGGCAAGCAGGAAGGCAGCCCGCCGACGCGGGGCGTGGTGGCAACTGTCAGCGCCAAACCGTCGGACGCCAACGGTGCCGATGGCAACCGAGCGGTGGATTTGGTCGGCTTCATCCACGCCCCGGCCGATGGGGTTTACGAGTTGTCCCTTTCCATCGACACCGCGCCACAGGCGGAGCTTTTTCTTGACGGTTACCGTCTCATGGTCATCGACAATCGCGGCAAGATCGCCACGGCCACCATCGCCTTGGCCAAGGGGCCTCACGCCTTGGAACTGCGCCATCGCCGAGCGTGGTGGGGTTCGACCGAGTGCCGACTGGAATGGAAAACTCCCGGAACCCCCGGAACCCCCGTTGCCACCGAGGCCGTCGAAGTCCCGGCCAGCGCGTTGTCACATGGCGACACACAATGAAGGATTCACAATGTCGCGTCTGAATCGCTTTCGGTTTCTGATGTTCGCCGTGATCGTCGCGTTGACGGCCACGCCAGCCTTGGCGTTGATCAATCCCTCGTTACAACCCAACTACCTGTACGCTCGCTTCACCACGGTGATGAGTTTGTGCGTCAAGAGCGTGGCGGCGGATGGCCGCAGTGCGACCCTGTCGGTGGACAAGGTTTTCAAAGGCTCCGGCGAGTCCAAGGAGATATTGCTCTCCGTCAGTGACGAATCCCGCGCCGCTTTGCTGGCCAACTGGAAGTCGGGCGACCCAGTCGTCGCCCTTGTCGGTTCAGGCCAGGGCAGGCGGGCCAATCCCAATGAATTGATCTTCTACTTCGGCACCCGCAGCAACTGGCAGAAAGGCAAAGTCACCGGCGACGGCGCGTGGAACTGGGAGCCGGGCGATTTGGGGCCTGACAGCGGCGCGGGCTTCGGCCTCTGGGGCGCGTGGAACGGCCACGTCCAACGCCTCGCCGAGATGATGGATGACCTGGCGCACGACCGCTACTACTTTCCCACCCGGGCCATGGTGGTGTTCGACCAGCCCCGTGACTTGGCGACCTTCCAGCCCGATGAAGTGCGGGGACTCGCGGCCCACGATCTGGATGGCGGTGGACTCACCGACCTGCTCATCGCCTCCCGCGTCGGCGTCAAGGCCTTGAAGCAAAACGACGACGGCTCGTTTAGCGATGTCACCGACGCCTGGGGTTTGAAGGACG
>JBBRGB010000290.1:0-3669 GCA_038241095.1 Phycisphaerales bacterium | reverse complement strand
TTCACCTTCGCTTCGGGAACCACCCTGGCGGACGTGGCCACGAGCATCAACACCTTCAAGGACATCACCGGCGTCAGCGCCAAGGCCAGCGGCACGGGCTTGGCCTTCAAGAGCACCGAGTTCGGCGCCGACCAGTTCGTGAGCTTCAAGCTCACCAACGCCGGTGGCCAGGTGGGCACGGTCTTCAACCTCGTGGCCAACAACGAAAACGCCAGCCAGGTCCTCGGCGGCACGCTGCTTTCGGCCATCACCAACCCCATCCGTGACGCCGGCCAAGACGTGGGCGCGATCATCAACGGCATCGCCGCCACTTCCCGTGGCAAGGTCGCCCGCATCAACACCGACTTCCTGGATCTATCGATCGATCTGACCACCGTCGGGGCACAGGCCTTGAGCACCATCAACGCCTTCACCATCACCGGCGGCGGGGCGAAGTTCAACCTCGGCCCCAGCGTGGACATCCTCAACCAAGTGAGCATCGGCGTGGGCAACGTCGCGGTGCGGAACTTGGGCAACGTGGCGGTGGGCAATCTTGACGCCCTGGCTTCGGGCCGCACCAGCAATATGGTGGACGGCAACCTGGGCACGGCGCAGAAGATCATCAACAGCGCCATCGACAAGGTTTCGAGTCTTCGCGGTCGGCTGGGCGCTTTCCAGAAAAACACCGTAGGCGCGACGATTCGCTCCCTGGGTGTGGCTTTGGAAAACACCAGCGCCGCCGAAAGCTCCATCCGCGACACCGACTTCGCCGGTGAGACCGCCAACATGACCCGGTCGCAAATCTTGGTCAACGCGGCAACGAATGTTCTGGCTATCGCCAATAGCCAGCCCCAGTCAGTGTTGCAGTTGCTCGGCCGGTAACTCCGGCGCTACAACAGGAAGAACGCGGCAACGCGGCTTCCGACCACTGATGCGACCCGGCGGCCCAACAAGCCGCCGGGTTTTCTTTTGCGCTTGATTATCGCTTGAGTGACAAGTGACAACGCGGGGTGCCAGACAGCATCCCGACAGGGTGCTGTGTGTCTGAGGAAACACGGCGGTCTTCCATAATTCGCATACGGCAACCGAGAGAGGATGCCGTGTGGCACCCCGCCCGAGTTTCGGCGCAAATAATCCGAACCATCATCAAATCTCCACCACCTGTCGGGCCTTGTCCAACTCGCCGCGCAGTTTCGTGTAGTTCACCGCTTGCGTCGCCACGCCGCCGTCAATCGCCAGGCACGCCGCTAAGGCCGCGCTTTGGCCCAGTGCCATGAACACCGGTTCCATCCGTGCCGAGCCGTAGGCGATGTGCGAGGCTGAGATGCACACCGGCACCAGCAGGTTTTCACATTGCCCCTTGGCCGGCACGATTGAACGATACGAAATGCAATACGGCCCGGCGGGGGACAACTGCACATCGCCTTCGTTCAACACCCGGCCATCACGCACGAACCGTTGCGCGTTGTGACTGTCCATGGCATACGAACCCATGCCCACGGGGTCATCCGCCTGGCGGTGATGCTGGGTGTCGTGTTCGTTCAAGACGTAGTCGCCGATCATGCGTCGCGCCTCGCGGACGTAAAGCTGGTGCGACCATCCGCCGGTGTCGCCGAACTCATCGCGGCTCAAGCCAAAGCGGGCGTACACCTCGCGGTAGCGTTGCGGGATGGCCGGGTCGTTGGCCATGGTCCAGTAGTAGCCCATCTGCCAATTCAGGTGCGATTGAAAGATCACTTCCCGCTGTGAATAGCTCGCTTCGGGCCAGGCGTAATTGGCACCGATGAAGTCGCTGGAGACGGCCCCGTGATTGTTGGTGTCGGTCTTGGCGAATCCGCCCGGCGTGCGTTGCAGCACATCGAACTTGCGGATGAGGCCTTCGGGTCGGCCTTCGTAGTTGGGAAGCTGATCGTTGTAGGCGTCCTTCTCGGCGTTGAACCAGCGGCGGGTCAACTCGTAATTGAGCGGGTCGTAGTCTTCGGGTTTTTGCCAAGCGATGCGCAAGGTCGGGTCATCGGTCATGCAGATGCGGAAGTTGTAGGCTTGGATGCGATGGTCGCCCGCGCCGTTGGGGCCGGCGTCGCGTTGGTTGATCCAAGGCAGCGTGCCACTGCTCGGGTCGCCAGGCTTGATGTACGGATCGACGGGGTGGCTGAACTGGTGCTTGGGGTGGGTCTGCACGCCGTTGATGGTCTCGCCGTAAACACTGTTGGCCTCGCGCCCGACGTGATAGCGTACGCCAGCCAAGGCCAAGAGGTCGCCTTCGTAGGTGGCGTCGATGAACATGCGGGCCTTGACCACAAGTCCGCCGACCATGCGGACGCTTTGGATGCGCTGGCCGTCGCCGCTCATGTTCGCCGTGGCGATGAAACAGCGGTGATGCACGGGCACGTTGGCGTCGCGGACGTAACCGTCGATGACCTGTTGCGCGATTTTGGGTTCAAAAAGCCACTCTTCCTCCTTGCCGTAGTGCTTGCCCAGGTCGCGGTAGAACTGTCGGGACGCGCCGCCGATGACATCCTTTTTGCCCGAGTCGGTCCACCCCAGGCCACCGGTGGTCATGCCGCCCAAGTGGTTGGCGGGGTTGAGGATGATGGCGCTCTTGCCCTTGCCCGCGGCGGTGACGGCGGCGATGACACCGGAGGCCGTGCCGCCGTACACGCAGAGGTCGCAGGTCAGGGTTTTATCGCTGGGTTGAATCCAGTGGGGCAGGAAATAGTGGGCGTTGGGCAGGGGCATGAGGGGATTTTCCGTGGTGATTGATGTTTGTGAAGGATAACAAGCCAAAGAGCCGCGCACGAAGTAAGCGAACGATTACCAACAACGCCACATCAAGCCGCGACCATGATGCGGTGGGGGGGGGGTCTTCCAACACCCGCTTACTGCGTGCGCGGCTCTTGCGGTGTGAAACGTTTGGGTGGAGTTAAGATGGGGTGGTGAGAATCGACCTGCGAAACCTGCAACGCAAGCGGCTCTTCACCGCCGAGGTGGACCCCAAGAATCCGCCGGCCATCGTCAAGCCCCGTGAGGCCCTGGAAGGTGACACCCGCGAGGTCTATCTCGAATGGTCCTCGGCCTTCGACGACCACGGCCACCTGCGCCGCTGCCCGGTGTGCGGTTGTGGCGACCTCTTCTCCAAACGCGACTTCCCCCAAGTCACCGGCTTCACCCTAGTGGTGCTGGCGGCGGTGCTGTCAATGGTGCTCTTCGGTTTCCACCAGATGACTGCCGCCATCGTGGTGCTGGTGGTGCTCATCCTCGTCGATGCGATCATCTTCTTCTTCGCTGGGCGATGCTTGGTCTGTTACCGCTGCCGCAGCGAGTTCCGCAACCTGCCCATGCGCAAGGATCACCCTTCATGGGACCCGGCGATCGGTGAAAAACATCGCCACGTAGGCAAGTGGGACGCGGGGAAATGATGGGTTGACGCCCAGCGCCCGTGGACGAAAAAGGGGACATCCACAATTTCCACTTCATTGCCGTCCGAATCATCCCGGTGACAAGGAAATTGTGGATGTCCCCTTTTTCGCAAGCGCCCGGCCCCATCATTTCGCGCCGCGAACCAGCAGCGCCACCACATGACAGGCAATGGCCCGGCCTTCGCCGATGGCGTCCACCTTCTCGTGCGTCTTGCCCTTGAGATTCACCTGCTCCGCTTCACAGCGCAGCAGCCTAGCCAAGTTGCCACGG
>JBBRGB010000289.1:0-3677 GCA_038241095.1 Phycisphaerales bacterium | reverse complement strand
CGACCCGCAACGCGTCCTTGCGTGATTCACCCATTGGGTGGCCCTTCCATGGTGGGGATTGAATACCGGAAACACCATGAAATACGACATCAAACGCAGATTGGTTCTACCAAAATAGCAAAGTCATCTAGGAAATCCGGGTTCAAGGCGTGTGGGAAGAGACGGCCATCATTATCTCGGCGGATCACGGCGAGGCGTTTGGCGAACTGGGCCAGTACGCCGAGCACGGCAGTTGTAGCCGGGCGGTACACAACATTCCGCTGATCGTGCGTTGGCCGGGCGTCACGGACAAGGCAGCCGGTACATCGCGGAATGATCTATTGCTCAACACCGATTTGCCGCCGACCATCACCGACGCCTTGAGTCTGACGATTCCCAAGGACTGGCCCGGGCGCAGCTTTCTATCGGTGCTGCGTGGCGAAGGGCCGACACGCGACGACACGGTGATCTGGACGCACGGCTTGCACACCCGACAGCGGGCGGTGTTCGATGGGCGGTGGCTGTTTATCCGCACCTACGATCCGGGCTGGCATCTCTACCCACCGCGGATGCTCTTTGACACGCAAGCCGACCCGCATGAGGAGCATGATGTCGCCCCGCGTGAGCCGGGGCGGGTCGAAGCGATGGAACGGCAACTCTTGGAGTGGGAGCGTGCCCAAGTGCAAGCCACGGGCCTGCCCGACCCCATGCGACTGGCGGTGGACCAACCGCCCAAGGCGGAACCCGCCATCGCGCAAGTGCTTGAACGCTTGGAAAACACCGGCCGACACCAGGACGCCCAACGCCTGCGTGATGTGCGCCAGCGCGTGGCCACGGATTACGTCCCGCAAGCGTTGTGATGTGAAAAAGGGGACATCCACAATTTCCTTGGCGCGGGGAAGATTCCAACGACAATGAAGTGGAAATTGTGGATGTCCCCTTTTTCTCCGACAATGCGCCGGCCACGCGGAACCGACCGACCATGAACCTCATCGACTGCGACACCAGCCACGCCCAGGCGATTCTGGCGATTTTCAATGAGGTGATCGCCAACTCCACCGCCCTCTACGAGTATCAGCCCCGAAGCATGGTGGTCATGGCGGCGTGGTTTGAAACCAAGCGGCAAGGAGCGTATCCCGTGCTGGGAGCGCTTGACCAGGATGGGACGCTGATGGGCTTCGCCAGCTACGGCCAGTTCCGCGTCTTTCCCGGCTACAAGTTCACCGTGGAGCACAGCGTGTACGTGGCCGCAGCGTTTCGTGGTTCCGGCCTAGGGAGAAGGTTGCTCGAAGCGATTATCCAACGCGCCCGGAGCCAGGACTATCACACCATGATCGGCGTCATCGACAGCGCCAACGCCGCGAGCATCGCCCTGCACCAGCGCTTGGGCTTCACCCGCGCCGGCGAGTTGCGGCAAGCGGGCTTCAAGTTCAACCGATGGCTGGATGTCAGTTTCCTGCAACTCCTGCTGGATACCCCGGATTCCCCATCCAACCCGCAAGAACGCTCAACGTCAATGCTGTAAAGTCTTGCGTGAAGTCTCGACCATTCAAGAGCGGATCATCATGACTCAACCCATCAAGAAGCAACCGACCGACAGTTGCCCCTCGCCAAGCTTTCGCCCGACGCATCCCACGCTCGACGCGACGAGTTTCAACGCGCCCGGCGCAGCCTATCGCGGCGCGCCGTTCTGGAGTTGGAACGGTACGCTCGAACGATCCCGACTCTTCGAGCAACTCGATGTCTTCAAAAAGATGGGCATGGGTGGGGCCCACCTCCACTCCCGCACCGGCCTGACGACGCCCTATCTCGGCGACGAGTTCATGAGCCTAGTACGCGACTGCGCCGACGAGGCCAAACGCCTGGGCATGTTGACTTGGCTCTACGATGAAGACCGCTGGCCTTCGGGGTTCGCCGGCGGCTTGGTGACCAAAGACAAAAGCTTCGTGGTGCGCAATCTGCTGCTGACCCGCAAGCGCTGCCAACCCGATGAAGTGCGCATGAGTCCCACGCACCACGGCCCGCCGCCGGCGCAGTCGCAACGCACCTTCGTCACAGCCTGGAGCCTGCGCTTCAATGACGCTGGCGAATTGCTCGAAAGCCGCCGCATGGCCCAAGGCGACTCCGCCAACCCCGGCGAGGTGCCGCTCTACGGTTACCTGGAATTAGCGCCCTCGTTTTCGTGGTTCAACAATCAGCAGTATCTCGACACGCTCAACCCCAAGGCCGTGCAACGGTTCATCGAAGTGACGCATGAGCGTTACGCCGAGGTGCTCGGCGACCGCCTGGGCAAGGATGTGCCGGCCATCTTCACGGATGAGCCGCTGTTTCGCGTGATGGAGCGGCCGACGAATCCGAGCGACGCGACCGACCTGCGCGTCTCGTGGACGGATGACCTGCCGGAGAGTTACGCCGAGGCCTACGGCGAGGATTTACTCGACGTGGTGCCAGCGGTGCTTTACGATCGCGCCGATGGCACCTCGGCCCGCGTCCGCTGGCGCTTTCACAACCATCACACGCAGCGCTTCTCCGACGCCTACGCGGGACAAATCGGCCAGTGGTGCGGCCAACACGGCATCGCACTGACCGGCCACATGATGGAGGAACGCAGCCTCAGCGGCCAGACCACCTGGGTCGGCGAGGTCATGCGCAGCCTCTACCACTTCCAGATCCCCGGCATCGACATGCTCTGCGACTGGCGCGAATTGCTCACCGCCAAACAGGCGCAATCCATCGCACGCCAACGGGGTCGCCAAGGTGTGCTGAGCGAACTCTACGGCGTGACCAACTGGGACTTCCCCTTCGCCGGCCACCTGCGGCAAGGCAACTGGCAGGCGGCGCTGGGCATCAGTGTCCGCGTGCATCATCTGACTTGGTACAGCATGGCCGGCGAGGCCAAACGCGATTACCCGGCCTCCATCGGACTGCATTCACCTTGGTGGCCCGAGTACAAGGCGGTGGAGGATCACTTCGCCCGCTTGGCGGTGGCGCTGGAGACGGGCAAGCCTCGTTGCCGGGTCGCCATGATCCACCCCATCGAAAGCTGCTGGGTCGCCCAAGGCCCGCGGCAAAAATGGGCCGAGGTCAACGCCGAATTGGACCACGGCATCGACCAGGCGCTCGATTGGCTCCTCGAAGGGCTCATCGATGTGGACCTGCTCTCCGAAGCGCTCTTGCCCCTGCAATCCCAAGGCATCCGCGAAGGCAAACTCCACGTCGAAGAAATGACTTACGAAGTGGTGGTCGTGCCACCCATGCTGACCATTCGTCAATCGACGCTGGACCTGCTGACGCTTTTCTCCGTAATGGGCGGCACGATCATCTGGTTGGGTCAGCCGCCGAGCATGGTCGATGCGGTGCCTTGCGACAACGCCGAAGTTCTCGCGGGCAGAACCACGCTTTGCCCCATGCAGCCCCAACCGCTGCTCCAAGCCTTGGCGCCATGGCGCGATGTCGAACTGCGCAACGGCGATGGAACCCTGACGCGAGGCGTGATGTACCAGATGCGACAGGAGGCCGATGGCGGACGCATCCTCTTCCTTTGCCGCAGTGATCGTCTGCACGACCTCAATGCCGCGAGCCTGCGCATCCCCGGCCGATGGAACTTGGAGGTCTGCGACACTTCCGACGGCTCAGTCAAGCCGTTTGGCGAAACGTGGGAAGGTGACACGACCCGTGCCGTCATCGACCTGCCTTTG
>JBBRGB010000288.1:0-3717 GCA_038241095.1 Phycisphaerales bacterium | reverse complement strand
GATCACCGTGGATGTGCCCGATTGGAGCGCGGCGGTGCCGGACTCGGCGTCGTGGAACACGGATCAAGGTTATTTCGTGACCTTGCGATTGCAGCCGACGGTTCCCATTCACGCCGTTTGATTTGCCCGAGCCGGCGGCGGCTTTGCTCTTGGGTGGGCTGTCGCTGGGCATGGTGCTGCGTCGCGGGCAAAGGTCGCGGGTCTGAAAACGCTACAATTCGCCTCATGGATGCGGTCTTTGACCAACGTCGCTATCTAATTCCCTTTCGCGCCACGCTCTTGCCGCAGATCTTCACGGATGTGCTGGTCATCGGGGGCGGGGTGGCGGGCCTACGCGCGGCAATCGGAGCCGCAGAACATTCCGATGTGATCGTGACGCTCAAGGGCGACATAAAGGCGTCCAACACCTACTGGGCCCAAGGCGGGGTGGCCGCGGCCATGACCCCCCAGGATTCATTCGACGCCCATGTCCAAGACACCCTCACCGCCGGGGCGGGCCTGTGCGATGAACCCGTGGTGCGGCAAGTCATCGAGGACGGCCCCAAGCGCATGGAGGAGTTGCTGGCCTGGGGCATGAACTTCGACCGTCGTATCGCGGCCCCGGATCAACTGGCGCTAGGACGCGAGGGTGGCCACGGCATGGCCCGCATCCTCCATGCCGATGGCGACGCCACGGGCAAGGAACTGGTTGTGACCTTGGATCGTGTCGCCCGCGGCAATGAACGCATCCGCCTTTTCGAGCAGTGCTTCGTGCTTGATCTCATCACGCTCGAAGGCGTGCCGCCGCGCTGCATCGGGGCGATCACGCACCATCCCAAGCATGGCTTGCAGGTCATCTGGGCCGGGGCGGTAATCTTGGCGACTGGTGGGGCCGGGCAGGTCTTCCGCGAATCGACCAATCCCGCGGTGGCCACCGGCGACGGCTTGGCGATGGCGTATCGCGCCGGGGCGACGCTGGCGGACATGGCATTCATGCAGTTCCACCCGACAACGCTGTATATCGCCGGTGCCAGTCGCTCGCTGATCACCGAGGCTGTGCGCGGTGAAGGCGCTTGGCTGGTGGATCGCAACGAACATCGCTTCATGCCGGAGTATCACGAACTGGCGGAACTCGCGCCGCGCGACATCGTCACCCGCGCCATCCTGCAGCAGATCAGCAAGACCAACTTCAGCCACGTTTACCTCGACGCCCGCAAGCTCGGCGAGCGCTTCGGCCAGCGGTTCCCCGCCATCTACAAGCTGCTCAAAAACTTCGACATCGACCCGGCGGTGGACCTGATCCCCATCCATCCCTCGGCCCACTACATGGTCGGCGGAGTGAGAACCGATGACCGGGCGCGGACCAACCTGCACGGGCTTTACGCCTGCGGCGAGGTGGCCTGCACCGGCCTGCACGGCGCTAACCGCTTGGCGAGCAACAGCCTGTTGGAGGGGCTGGTCTTCGGTGCCATCGCCGGCGAAGCCTGCCAGGAAACCGCCGCCGGCAACGCCCGCCAGCCCGCCAAGGTCGTCTCGGACATCCGCCTCTCGGATCGCAGCGAGCTTGACTTGGCCGACGTGCGGTCGAGTCTTCGCAGCGTGATGTGGCGGCATGTGGGCATCGAGCGCGACGGCCACCGCCTAGAAGAAGTGCAGGAAATGTTCGACTTCTGGGCGCGGTACACACTGGACAAGATTTTTGATGAACGGCCGGGCTGGGAAACGCAGAACCTACTGCTCGTCGGCGCGCTGATGGTGCGAGCGGCGCAATGGCGCAGGGAAAGCCGCGGCACGCACTACCGCACCGACCACCCCGCCCCCGTGGAAGCCTTCCACGTCCACGACCTCTGGCAACGCGGCGAACCCGCCCCTGAAACTCGCCCCGTCGACGACGCGGCCAAGGCGGGGGCGTAAGCGATCGTTCTCTGGTCATGCAACTTGAATACGCTGTGGTTAGTCACCGATGAATACCCCACAACTGACCATTCCCCGTTCGCTGATCGAAGACTTCTGCCGTCGGCATCACATTTGTCGGCTGGCGCTGTTCGGTTCCGTGCTGCGTGACGACTTTCATCTGGAAAGCGATGTGGATGTGCTCGTTGAGTTTGAGCCCGGCCACATGCCGGGCCTGAGCTTCTTCGCCATGCAGCGAGAGTTGGGCGAATTGCTGGGCCGCCGCGTGGACCTCAACACCCTTGGCGATTTGAGTCCATATTTCCGCCAGGAAGTTCAGCGGGAAGCCGAGGTGCTCTATGACGCGGCATGAACCCATCGTGAGCATCGGCCACATGCTCGATCATGCCCGCGAGGCACGCGACCTGCTCAAAGATCGACATCGTGCCGAACTCGATCGTGATCGCTTGCTCAACTTGGCGATGGTGCGCCTCATGGAAGTGATCGGCGAAGCGGCACGCCGTGTGCCGGAAGTGTTACGCGATCAATACCCGGATGTACCCTGGCGAGACATCGCCGATTTGCGTAATCGTTTGATTCATGGCTACGACACGATCAACTTCGATCTTCTCTGGACAATTGTTAATAAAGACCTGCCGCTCTTGATTGCACAACTCGAACAGATCATCGCACGGGAGGGTGATTCTGAATCGTGCAATGAACAAGGGCATTGACTCTCAGCCGCAACGTCCCCGTTGCGCGTCGGCGTCTGTAGCAAATCAACGCGCGGCGAGGACGCTGCGGCTATGAGTCAGACAGTGTATTCCTTCCGTTTTCTCACTTCATGAACTTCGGATCGTACCAGTCCACATCCCGCCCCTGCCCGGCGGGCTGGACCCAAGTGTCGGCGAAGTCGTGACCCGCAGCGTGGGCGTCGGCGAAGATGTAGTTCGCCACGCCATCGTGACGCTTTTTCGCCAAGCTGGCGGGTTGATTCTGGCCATCGACCTCGCCCCCGGCGCGGCGTTTGGCGGCCCCCAAGGCGGGCAACAGAATCCCGATGAGTAGCGCGATGATGCTGATGACGACCAAGAGTTCGATCAGGGTAAAGGCGGTTGGCCGTGGGGTGCTCTTTTTTAACGCGGATAAACGCCGATAAACGCCGATGGACGCGGATATTGATGCGGACGCATCAGGTCTGGATCGCCGCCCAAATGATTTGAATACGATTGAATGGAAGCCTTTTTCATCCGCGTTCATCCGCGTTAATCTGCGTTCATCAGCGTTAAAAAAGGTCAATAGAAGATCATCGCCCCACGGTTTGACACTCATCGAGTAATTGCAGAATGCGCTGGTCGTGGCCCTCGACTTTCACGCGATCCCAGCGGCGTTTGACCAAGCCTTGCGGGTCGATGAGGTAGGTCGTTCGCACCAGCCCCATGTACTTCTTGCCGTAGTTGATCTTTTCCCGCCAGACGCCATAGGCCTCGCACACCTCGCGCTGTGTGTCGGCCAGCAGGGCAAAGGGCAGGTGTTGTTTCTCGGCGAACTTGCGGTGGGAATCACCGTCATCGGGGCTGACGCCCAGCACGATGGCGTTGCGCTCGGTGAAGTCGCGCTGACTGTCGCGGAACTGGCAGGCCTCGGTGGTGCAGCCGGGCGTGGCGTCCTTGGGGTAGAAGTAGAGCACGACCCACTTGCCGCGGTAGTCGGCTAGGCGGTGCGTCTTGCCCCGCTGGTCGGGCAGGGTGAAATCCGGCGCGGGTTGGCCCGACTCGATGACGTTTGACGCGGCGTGAGGGGAACCTGCATCGGATGCGGTGGAATCGGACATGGCGGGATGAT
>JBBRGB010000287.1:0-3725 GCA_038241095.1 Phycisphaerales bacterium | reverse complement strand
CACGGGGCGGACATCGGCTTTGCCCAAGACCCCGATGCGGATCGCTTGGCGATTGTCGATGAAGCCGGCCGCTACATCGGCGAGGAATACACCTTGGCCTTGGCGGCCCTGCATGTGTTGGGCAAGGCGGGAGCCAAAGCCAAGGGCGCGACCCTGGCGGCCAACCTATCGACCTCCCGCATGATCGACGACATCGCCGCACGCTTCGACGCCACCGTGCTGCGAACACCCGTGGGCGAGGCCAACGTCGCCGATGCCATGCGCGCTCACAACAGCCTCATCGGCGGCGAGGGCAACGGCGGAGTGATCTTCCCCCCCTGCGTCATGGTGCGCGACAGTCTGGCGGGCATGGCCTTGATGCTCGACCTGCTGGCCTCGCGCCGCACGCCCTTGAGCGCAATCGTCGCGGAGATTCCAGCCTACGCCATCATCAAGGACAAGGTCACGCTTGGGCCGGGCAACAAGGATGTGGCCGGGACGTTGGCGGAGACGTTGCCCGCCGGCTTCCCCGATGCCAAGGCCGATGTGCGCGATGGTGTGCGGCTGGACTGGCCCGACCGCTGGGTACACGTGCGAACCAGCAACACCGAGCCGATCATGCGCTTGATCGCCGAGGCCAGGGATGAGAACGCGGCCCGGGCGCTGATCGCCCAAGTGCGGAAAGTCTTGAGTCTTGAGAAAGAAGGCTTGAGGCTTGAGACTTGAATCCACGCTTGCGGTTTAGCGCCGCGACACGAAGTGCTTCCCTCACCCCCTCACCGTGTCACCTTGTCACCCCCTCATCCCCTCACTCCCCCAGCGTCATCTCCGCTTCCAGCCGCGGGCCTTCCACCGGCGCAAACGTCGCCGCCAATCGCAGTTTCTGCCCCACCGCCGAGGCTGCATCCAGCGACAGGCGGAAGTAATACGTTCCCGTGATGGCGTCGAAATGCTCGCGCTGCTGAGTCAAGGTCAGGGCCTCGGTGTCCCAGGTGTAAAGTCGTTGCCCGATGTCGGTCTGGCCCTGATGCTCGATGGGTGAAAGCTCGAAGTGGAAGCGGCCGACGCCCTTGGTGGTGTCGCCCAAGGCATCGACAAACTCGACGCGGGCCTCGATGACCGGCCCGGTGTCGTGTTGCGCCAAGCGGGTGGCGGCGTAGAAACGCATGGCGACGGGGCCGGGTTGCCAGACCGAGCCGTCGTCCTTGATCACACCGTCCTTGCCCGCGTCACCCTTCCACGGCAGCCAAGAGCAGCCGACGACCAGCAAGAGAAGCGTGATGAGAAGCGCGGGACGAACGATGTGAAGAAGGGTTGATCGCATGATGGAAGAATAGATCGGCCTGACACCGGCGGCAACTGCTTGCCCCGCGCGGGGTGTGCCATGCCGCCCCGGACACCGGACCCCACCCGGTGGCGACGCTAAACCGCAAGCGTGGTTTCGGGGGGCGGGGGCCGGGGGCCGGGGAGCATGGCGCGGGGATTCACAGCAGCAGCGCCCGGGTGATCCAGCGTTCGGCCTGTTCGAGCAGACGGGCCGCGGCGGCGAGTTGCGACTCATCGAGATTCGCCTGTCGCATGGCGGCAATGAAGGCCGGGTCATCACGCAGACGTGACACCGTGGTCTCGATGAGCGTGGCCCGATCCATCACCCCGGCCAGGTGCGGGTGACGCTTGGCAAACTCGTCCCAGCGCAGCCCCACGCGGGCGGCGACGAGATCACGCAGGTTGTTGGCCAAGGTGGTGGTGGAGGTGGGCGGAGTGGTGGTCGTGGACATTGGAATCCTTTGGGTGTGAGGGTGGAAAAGAGACAAGGTGACAAGGTGAGGGGGTGACAAGGTGACAAAGAAATTACGTTTAGCCACGCAGCGAAGCGGGGTGTTGACATGGGAAGTGGGGACAAGTGCTTTTAGGGTTTGACCTCGCCTTGTCCCGCCAGATGCCAGAGGTCAAGGCGCAGGGTGTCGGTCAACAACTTGTCCTGTTGTTGAAGCAACTCCAGCGCCCGATCTTGAGCCTGCCGGGCCACGCGAAGATTCTCCGTTCGCCGCTGCCGTTCCTCGGCCAGCGTCAACTCATGCCGCAACAGCGCTTCCCGCGCCAGGGCATAACCCTCACTCGCCTCCGTAACCCACCGCGGCGAAAGCTCCGGCGTCTCCTGCAAATCGCGGGCAAAGGCATCGGCCAGGTTGTCACGCAGCTCGTTAACCCGCGCGCCATCACGTTGGCCATCCACGACCAATGCGGCGACCTCATCGGCCAAGGCCTGATTCACCACCGTCAACAACGGCGTCACCGAAGGCGGCGAAGCGCAGGCGCTCAATATCAGCGCCAACGCCACCAACACAACAAAACTCAACACGCGAAACATCCCGACAAAACAATCACGCAGCTTGCTGAGGCAGATCATGGCGAACCCTTTCAAGTAGAGCGATCAAATGGGACTGGGTGCGATCGAAACGCTCGACCGCGGCGGTGTTCTGCTGCACGAGTTTCACCAGCACCTGCAAGTGCTGGCGGTCGCTGACGAGGCGCTGATGGGCTTCGGTGAGTTGGCTCTCCCGCTTCCGCGAGTAGAGCCGCTCCCAAAGCCACAACGCGCCCATCAGGCCCGCAACGCCGAACTGCGTGAGGGATTCAAGGTTTTCAATGGGCATTGGGTTCCTTTGGGGAGAGGGGGTGAAGGGTGACAAGGTGAGGGGGTGACAAGGTGATGGGGTGTTTGCAAGCCCACAGATGAAACAGCGGCTTTGAGCGGTTTCTTCTGTGGGATGGGGTAGTGACTTCAACCCGCGATGACTTGCACGGTGTCGGTGTCGAAGTCGCAATTAATGCGGTGAATCACGGGAAGCAGGATTGCGTCGTCGCTGTGACGCGAAGCGCCGAAGTCCAACCGGTCGCCGATGTTGAACCCAATGCCCGTCACCGCTCGTGGAAGCGTCAGCTTGATTTCCTCACTGTCACCCACCGCGTCATCACTGCCACGCGCCTTCCGCGCCAGCCAGGCGGTCATGGCCGCGGTGTCATCGACTTCGTTCGCCGCCAATTCACGGCGGCGCACGGCTTGATGGTGAATGCTTTGCGGATCGATACGGGCGAAGGCAAAGAGGCGCGAAGTGTTGAGCACGCGGGGCGGCAAGGTGGCGGCGAAAGGATTGCCGCGCCAGTGCGAACGCTGCACGGGCATGACCTGGCGCAGCGTGGCGGTGACGCGAACCCACGCCAAGCCCGCGCGGCAAGCGGCGATCCATGCCCAAGCCAGACTCGCGTCATCGAAGCACAGCGTTGGACGATCATGGCCCAAGGTGACCGCGCCGGTCGCGGGATGCCAAGTCGCGCCACCGTCGAAACTGGTTTGCACAATCGGCTCCAGACGTCGGCCTTCTTCATCGAGCGTCAGACAAGGCCCGAAGCGACGGGTGTCGATGCCACCGCGCAGGGCCGCGTCAGGCCACGAAACCGCATCGAGTTGCCACAAGCGAAACACATTGGCGACTTGGGCAAAGGCGGGGTTGAGGCTTTTGTCGTAAGCCTCATCGAGTAGGTTTTCGCGTTGCGGATTCCATGCGGGGCTGAGGTTGAAGGTGGACTCGATGAGGCAACCGTCGGCGCGGGCGATGAATTGCCGCGGGCCGGGAACGCGATGCGCTTGCGTGAGACGCAGGTGTGAACCCGTGCGTGGCAGTGATACCCGTCGGCCTCGATCTGGCGCTATGACGATGCGTTGTTCGACAATCTCGCCATTG
>JBBRGB010000286.1:0-3765 GCA_038241095.1 Phycisphaerales bacterium | reverse complement strand
CCGGATTCTGCCCGGCCTCACTTACGCCAAGGCCCAGTACGACTCCGTGCGCGGCCGCATCGCCAGCCATTGGCAACGCAAAGGCGATCAACTCACCTGGCAAGTCACCATCCCCCCCACCGCCACCGCCTTGGCGCGGCTGCCCGGGAACACGGGCGACTCCCTGCGCGTCAACGGCGAAAAAGTCGCATCCCGCCTTGAAGTGGCCCACGGCGGCGTTCCAGACTACGCCGAAGTGCAACTCGGCCCCGGCAAGCACACCCTCACCGCGAACCTGCCACCCGTGGCCAAGAATTAATCACTCCCCCACACGCGACGGGGCCGCACGGCAAACCAAATATGGGTTGGGGTCATTCCGCTGAAATCATCTTGACCACCTCAGGCGGGCAGGCGTAGCGAAGATCGGTATCCAACCCGGGTTGCTCTTGGGATGTTGCCTTGACGGGCTGCCCGAAGGCATCCAGCACAATGTGCGTCGCGGGTATTTCCGAGGGCCAGGCCAGCGGTTTGCCATCGCTGATCCAACCGACAAAAACGCTTTGGCCATCGGCGCGTTTGAACTCATAGACATGAACGCCTTTCTCTTCTTGGCCGAGGCTATTGGCAAAGGTCGCGCCGTTGAGGAGGCGGTCGTAAACCGCCAGCATCGGCTGGGAAACAAGCGGTGCGTCGCCAAAGCCCAGGGTCATCTGGAAGTTGCTGTGATTGGGAAACTCACGCGGGTCCACGTTGTAGATGTACTGACGTTGGATACCCGCCACTTGGCTGCTGATGATGCTCTGCAGGGCGCTGATGGCATCGTTGAGACCGCCGCGTCCCTGCCCGATGGCGAAGCCAGATTCGCTGTCCCAGATGGGGAGTTGCCGACCGTGTGCTTTCATTTGCTGACGCAGCCAGTTGATGTCGCCCTGGTATTGGCCGGGGCCGCGACGTCCGGTCTGCGCCTGGCCGTAGGCGTGATAGCTGATGATGTCGCAGTGTTCGAGCATGCCCAAGCGGAAGCACTCCCGCATGAAGTCGCGGTCCAGGCCGGCGGTGACACCCGCCACGATTTTGGCGTCGGGGTCGGTTTGGCGGATGGCCTTGGCCGCGGCTTGGACCAGTTCAACGTACATCTGCGGATGCGTTTTCTTACTGTCAGGCGGCTGCTTCAAAAAGTGGGCGTTGGGCTCGTTCCATATCTCGTAGTGGTGGACCCGGCCCTTGAGCGACTCGGTCATTCGCTGGCAGTATTGACTCCAGGCTTCAATCCGACGCGGGGGATAACTAGACCAGCCCGCCCAGGGTGACGGGTTTTCCAGCATCTTTTGCGGCGCATCGGCGATCCACCGCGGTGAGCCGTTGAGGATGATCATCGGCTCGACCCCGGCGTCGAGGTATTCCTCGGCGTGGGCCAGTGGATTCGTGAACTCCCCCTCTTTAGGCTCGATGCCAGGCCAGCCAAAGCCGAAGCAGCGCGCGGCATGGAAGCCGATGCGCCGCGCTTGGGCGATGCGGCGGGGATCGTCATCCTGAATGTGCCCACCAAGAAAACCGGGCTTGGCATCCTTGACTTCACGGGGCAAGACCGCGATCTGACGTGGCAACGTTTCGAGCGCATCGGGGCCGCTGATCGTCAACTCATACCAACCCACGGGCAGGTCGAGCGAGGTGGTGGCGTGGGCCAGGCCGTCAGTGCCAGCTTTGAGTGCCAGTGGCGTGCGGCTGATTTCCCGTCCCCAGGCATTGGTGACGCAGAGGGTCAACGCGGCGGAGGCATCCACGTTGCGGGCCAGCAACTCAACGCCCATCGGCGTGCCCACCAAGGTGTGCGAGCCGAACGGGTCCACCAAGTCGGTAAGTTCGATGGCGGCTTCGGCGAGCGTTTGCTTCTCCGAGGCAACCGGGGGGGCCGGGGGGGCCGGGGGCTGGGGGGCGTCGCTTTCACTGGTTTCGACGAAGCTGACCTCGGTGATCTGGAGGGGAGCTTTGCCCATGTGTTCGAGCCGCAGGAAATAGGTCAGCCCATCGTTGGGCAGTGCGCCGGATTGAGGCGGGTTCATGTTGAAAACCACCCGCGCCGCGCCGTCCTTGAAGGCGAGTGGTTTTTTCTCGGCGATCTTGAAGTTCTGTCCACCCCGCGCCAGCCAAGCGTATAAATCGCCCTCGCCAGCGTCACCCTTGACCGTCAGGATGTAGGTGCGTCCGAAGTAAAAGCGAAACGGCTTGAGGGGGTCAAGGAAGCCCATGATGCCCGCCGGGGCGACGAATCGGGCGGAGGCCTCCTTGTCGTCGCGGACGAAACCGGGCTTTGACTCCGCCTCAAAGAACTTGCGTTTGTTGTGGCCCCAAGCGGGATTGTTATAGACCCAGCCAGCGCCGTTTAGGGCGAAGTCGCGGTTAAAGAGCATCTCGCCGCGGGGCGGGCCTTGGGGCTTGGGTACTTCAAAGCTCTCATGCCGCGTGATCCTCACGCTGCGGATTTCAAAGCGGCCCACACCACTGAAGGTCAGAAACAGCAAGGTCTGATCGTCGCCGACGGCGGGGCGAATCTGCGTGGTGTAGGTCGTCCATTCCCGGCTGGGGGGCCAACTGTCCGATCCGTGGCCGGTGTAGGGCGCTGACTGCCGTCGCAGATACATGCCCAGGCCTTCGATCTGCCCCACGCCCCGGCCCACGATCTCCACGCGATAAACCTTGCCGGCCTCGACCGTCATCGGCCACATCAACACCGCCTCGCCCTTGGATTTCACCTCCACCGCGACCACCGTCGGCGTCTGGGAATCATCCAGCGTGATCGCTCCCGTCGCCGCCCGCCAAGTGCTTTCAGCCCACTTGGTCTCCTTCAAGGTCTTGGTGGTTTCATACGAACTGTCAAAGACAAACGGCTTCTCGGCCTCCGGCTCCACCACGCCTTTGCCCGTGAGTTTGAGGTCATCGAGCCAGACGCTACCGTCGCCTTGAACCATGCCCACGACAATCACCAGCCTGCGAAGCCCCGCTGGGTAGGTGATCTCCGCCTCCAACGGCAACCACTTGCCATCCGCCGTCGGCTTGTCGAGCGTCGTGACATTTTGCGTAAACACCCGTTTCCACTTGGCGTCCAACCCTTCGATGGCGATGATCGCAATGCCTTTGCCCTCGAAGCGCATCTGGCCAGCGATTTTGAACGTGCCCGCTTCCTTGACCTCATCGTGGGGCGTGATACGCAGGCGGGTGTTGGCGGGTCCCGCGCCGGCGGGCACATCCAATCGAAGGCTCGCGGGCTTGGAGACAAAACGCCCGGTATCGCGGCTCAAAACGGCCTGAGGCGCGGGTGGCGCGGCATTGCCCTGCCAAACCTTTTCCCACTTCGCCGGGGAGGCTTGCCCCAGCGTCATCTCCGGGTTGGGCAACATGAGATCCTGGGCCCAGACCGACGCGGCGGGCATCGTCAACAGGCAGATGAGAATCAAGGCCAGCGTGGAGAAACCACGGAGAGCGTAACTCACAATCAATCCTTTTTGAAAAAGGCTGTGTTGAATCGGCGGGGTGTGGGAAAGCTACAAGAGCTTACGCGGGTAATGCGGCGGCACAGGTTGTTGTGGCGTCCGCGGCGATGGAGTCCATCATTCGGTCAAGTTCCACGCGGTTGACCACGTGGGGGTCGTTCATCAAAGCCTCGGCGTGCTGGTGGGTGTGCGGGGCGAAACCATCCCCCCAGAACATAAAGGCGCACAGCCCCGGCCAGTGTGCCCGGACTTCGGGAACAAAACGCCGACAGTCATAGGTGCCTCGTTCTTCATC
>JBBRGB010000285.1:0-3773 GCA_038241095.1 Phycisphaerales bacterium | reverse complement strand
AGTTTTTGGATACGCCTGTTAAGCATTATTCTAGTGGAATGTATGTAAGGCTTGCGTTTGCGGGGGCGGGGGAGGGGATGTAGTCTTGAGACTTGAGTCTTGAGTCTTGAGGGTTAAGAATGCGGATGCTGCGCTAAACCGCAAGCGTGGTGGGGGGGCGTGGGGTGTTTTGTTATAGCGCGGGGTTTTCTTTTGCGCGCTCCATCGGCATTTCCGTGAGAGGACGCCAGCCGGTTTGCGCGGTGATGGTGGTGATGTCCACCAGCGAGGTCAGCTCCTCCACCGGCTTGCGCAGGGGCACGCCCTGATAAAAATCGTTGATGAGTTGGGCGATGGGGCGGGTGCTGGTGGTGCCGGAGCCACAGGGGAAATAGGTGCGGAAACCGGGCAGGTCGGTCCGCAGCGTCGCGGCCACCAAGCTCGCGGCGTCGATGGTGTAGAGGTAGCTGAACCCTTCATCGGGATTGATGTGAACCTTGTCGGAGCGGTGAATCCTGTGGGCGAAACGTTCGGAGATCAGGAAGGGAAAGCGGATGGCCACGGCGTCGAGCCTGCCTTGGGCGACGAAGTAGGCCAGCATCTGCTCGCTGGCGACCTTGCTTAAGGCGTAGTGGTTGCCGGGGTTGGCCGGGCTTTGGCCGTCCAAGGGCAGGTACTTGAGCTGACTCGGCGGAAAGTTGCCGGCGTCGTCGGCCTGTCGCTTGCCGATGACGCTCTGGATGCTGCTGGAAAAGACGATGCGCTTACCGCCCATCTCCGCGGCGGCACCGAAGACGTTCATGTTCATGGTCACGTTTTCGGCGTAAATTTTTTTCGGCTCCCCCACATGGGCATTGGGGTGGTTGGCCAGATGCACCACGCCCTCCACACCTTCCAGCAGCGAATAGCCGGCCAAGGGGTCCAGCAGGTTGCTGACACGGAGCTTCACGGGCAGATCATCGCGGTAGAAACAGTCCGTGGCCACCACGTCGAAACCCTGTTCGACGAGATGGCGAACGACGACCGAGCCGGTACGACCGGCGGCACCAGTGACCAGAACTTTCATCGGGAAAACTCCAATTCTTGCGGGGCCGGGTCGCCACCTTAATCGGCGGCGACTCGGATGCGTTGCGGGGGGGCGATTATACCAAACCCTCATTTTTCTCTCCGGACTCTTTCGGCACGATGCCCGCCGGGCGCGTTATGATGCGTGGCTCGAAAGTGACACACACCAACGCAAGGGCAAAGCATGGAAACCAAACCGACGATCACGTATGACGATTTCGCCAAGTTGGATTTGCGCGTGGGGACGATCATCGCCGCCGAGCCGCATCCCAACGCGGATCGGTTGGTGAAGTTGCAGGTGGATTTGGGGGGCGGTCCGGGGGCGGAGACTGGGGGGGAAACGGGGGGGGAAACGCGGCAGATTTGCGCGGGCATCAAACAGTATTACGACCCGGCGACTTTGGTGGGCAAGCAGATCGTGGTGATTGTGAACCTTGAGCCGCGCAAGATTCGCGGGGAGGTGTCCAACGGCATGTTGCTGGCCGCCAGCGCCTTGGGCGTGGTGGAGGGCGTGGAGGGCCAAAGCGTGGTGGACGTGGTGACGCTGACGCCGGGCAAGCCGGTGCCTGCGGGGTCGAAGGTGAGTTGATGACGGATTGCCTATTAGCCGCGACGTCCCCGTCGCGGTCCGTGGCGGCACGACGTTGCCCGCATGGATTTTCCCTGCATCCTGGAAACCCCACGCCATGAGCATTCACGAATACGATGGCATTTTCATCGCCGACACCGCCCGCGTGGTGGGTGAGGTGACCTTGGCCCAAGGGGTCAACATCTGGTACGGCGTGGCGATCCGCGGGGATGTGGCCCCGATCAGTCTGGGCGAAGGCACCAACGTGCAGGACCAAGCGGTCATCCACTGCGACAAGGGTTTTCCCAACATCATCGGCGCTCGCGTGACCATCGGCCACAGCGCCATCTGCCACGGTGAACGCATCGGCGATGGTTCGCTCATCGGCATGGGTGCCAAGGTGCTGGGGCACACGAAACTGGGGCGGGGCTGTTTGATCGCCGCGGGGGCGCTGGTGCCGGAGGGGATGGAGGTTCCCGATGGCATGGTGGCGATGGGCGTGCCGGCGAAAATAGTTCGGCCGGTGAGCGACCGTGAGCGTCAATACCTGCTGGACATTCCGCCGCGCTACGTGGAAAACGCGCAACTGCACGCCCGGCAGCGCGATGACTCGCGGGTGGTGGCGTGGGGGGCGGGAAAGTCTTGAGTCTTGAGTCCTGAGTCTTGAGATTCAGACCAAGCAATAAGAACCCAAAGTTTTTGATTGCTTCGGGCCTCACGCCTCAAGCCTTTCCACTCAAGACTCAAGACTCATCCCTCAAGACCTTATCAAGGATCGTTCCCCATGCACCTGTTCCCCGCCATTGACTTGCGTGAAGGTCGAGTCGTGCGTTTGCACAAGGGCGTTTACGACCAGCAGACGACCTACGACCAGGACCCGCTTCCTCAGGCCAAACTTTTCGCCGCCGCTGGGGCCACGTGGCTGCATGTGGTGGATCTCGACGGCGCGCGGCACGGCAAGCTGACACAGCTTGAGGTGATCGCCGACATCGCCCGCCACGCCGGGCTGAAAGTCGAGGTCGGCGGGGGGGTGCGAACCACCGCCAGCATCGACCGCTTGCTCAACGCCGGGGTTGAGCGCGTGATCCTGGGCACGGCCGCGCTGGAAAACTGGCGCTGGTTTGAGAGCCTCTTCGGCAACCCGACCTACAACGGCCGCATCGTGCTGGGCCTCGACGCCAAGGCCGGGCGACTCGCCGTTTCAGGCTGGGAAAAGGAAACCGAACTCACCGCCTTGGAAGTCGCCCAGCGGGTCAGCGACTGGCCCTTGGCGGCCATCGTTTACACCGACATCGCCACCGATGGCACGCTCACCGGCCCCAATGTCGAAGCCACCCGCATGATCGCCAACGCCACCCATGTCCCCGTCGTGGCCTCCGGCGGCGTCGGCACGTTGGAGCATTTGCGACAACTGCGGCAACTGCCCTTGCAAGGCATCATCGTCGGCCGGGCGCTGTATGAGGATCGGTTCACCATCGACGAGGCGCTGGCCGCCGTGGAGCGGTGAGGGGGGGGTGAAAAAGGGGACATCCACAATTTCCTTTGTGCTGGGGTGACTCCAACGACCATGAAGTGAAAATTGTGGATGTCCCCTTTTTCCGCCCGCCAGCGCGTACCATGTACCCATGAGCGATGCCGCTTCACAATCTCAGCCCGAGTCGCCCCGCGACGAGCATCTCGACCAACTCGTCGATGAGGTTGTCGCCAGCTACCTCGGCGATCAACGCACGCAGCACCTCGACTCCATGTTCTTGCCCAACCGTGGCAAGACCATTGCCATCCTGGAACTGCTTCGCCGCCTGATGTTCCCCGGCTTCTTCGATGAACAACGCCTCAGCAGCGCCAACGTCCGCTCCCACGTCGGCCAACTGCTGACGCAATTGCGTGACAGTCTTTACGAGCAAATCCGTGAAGCCCTGCGCTACGAGGAGAATCGCATCTCTGGCGATGGCCGGGGCGACCGTTGCCTGCATTGCGATCAACGGGCCACGGAAATCACCCGCACCTGCATGCAAAAGTTGCCCGAACTGCGGCGAATGCTGGCGCTGGATGTGCAAGCCGCGTTTGAAGGCGACCCCGCGGCCGTCAGCAGCGATGAAACCATCTTCTGCTACCCCGGCCTCGACGCTATCTTCATTCACCGCGTGGCCCACGAGCTTTG
>JBBRGB010000284.1:0-3780 GCA_038241095.1 Phycisphaerales bacterium | reverse complement strand
CCGGATTCTGCCCGGCCTCACTTACGCCAAGGCCCAGTACGACTCCGTGCGCGGCCGCATCGCCAGCCATTGGCAACGCAAAGGCGATCAACTCACCTGGCAAGTCACCATCCCCCCCACCGCCACCGCCTTGGCGCGGCTACCCGGAGTGACGGGCGACTCCCTGCGGGTCAACGGTCAAACGGTCAAGAGCCGTGTGGAACCAGGCGTGGCCAGGCTGAGGCAGGGCCATGTGGAAGTGGAATTGACCGCCGGCTCGCACACGCTCACCGTGAACCTGCCTCGCGTGGCCCAAGAATAATCACGTTCTCGACGCACCCCGGTTGGCCCACTCAAAGCAACGGCCACCGGTGAAAACAACAAGGCCCGCCAGTTAAACTCTGGCGGGCCTTGTGCTATCGGGCTGGAGGGATTCGAACCCTCGACCTCTTGACCCCCAGTCAAGCGCGCTAACCAAGCTGCGCTACAGCCCGTCGAACTCCAAACAATGCCTCCCGAAGGACTCGAACCTTCAACCCGCTGATTAAGAGTCAGCTGCTCTGCCAGTTGAGCTAGGGAGGCCTGACCAAACCGTTGTACGCCCAAGTCGATCCCGCGTCCGGTCGCCGCGAAATCAGCGCTTTGGCGAAGTCCGACAGTATAGCCATGTCCCCCTTGCACGCAAGTTTCATCTGATTTTTCTAAAAAGGCCAATCCGACCCCATGCGTTGTCAACGATCCAAACCGATGGACACCAGGCCATTGGGGCGGGTAAAATGATGGCACACCCTTAACCAAAGGATCCCTCCATGCGAACTCTCCTGGCCACGGCTGCGGTCATGTTCCTCATCGCGGCAACCCTCATCCAACCCACGGCGGCGGAATCCAAGGTCGATCACCCTTGGTATCTCTCCGAAGTCATCGAAAAATCGGTGCGCGAACTGCCCATCTTCATGAGCGTCACCGCCACCACCACCATTCCCAAAGTCCAAGAGACAGTGGCGGCGAAGTTCGGCCCTATGGGCAAGACGGCCAAGGCCGCGGGCGTCGGGTTTGAAGGCCCCGCAATCTTCATCTACCGCGGCTCCACCGGCGACATGGAACAACCCTTCGACCTGACGATGGGCATGCCCGTGACCGCCGACGCCAAGGACGTGGGCGAGTACAAGGTCGCCAAACTGCCGGGTTACCAGTGCCTCTCCACCTACTACACCGGCGACATCACCCACTTGGGCGAAGCCTGGGGCAAGTTCTCCGGCCAGGCCATGCAACGCGGCGCTCAACCCACCGGTGATAGCCGCGAAGTTTATCTCTTCTGGGAGGGCCCCGACTCCCCCAACAACGTCTTGGAACTCCAGATCGGCATTGAGCGGAAATGATGGACATGCGGAAGATCATCTGTAAATCACACCGTCGCCTGTCAGAGCCGCGGGGCGTAAGCCCCCGGTCGAAGTCATTCGGCGCACGGCTTGCCGCCTTGCTGGTGGTGATGCTTGCGGTGACGATGCTGATGGTGCCGTTGGCGAAGGCCGCGGAGGTGGCGATGGAGAAACCTGCCGGTGAGGACAAAGCCGTCGCCACCTTGGCCGGCGAGGTGCGGGATATGGGCTGGGTGGCTTTCGCGGCGCGGTCGGAAAAGGGCGACTGGGACCTCTTTGTCATGCGGCCCGACGGCTCGGCCTTGCGCAACATCACCAACACCCCCGACGCCAACGAGGCCTACCCGCTCTTTTCGCCCAATGGCAAGCGGTTGCTCTACCGCCAGCTCAAACGCGACGAGATGATCGACGGCAACAACTACGGCGCCCAAGGCCGACTGATGTTCGCCAAGAGCGACGGCACCGACCCCCAACCCTTCGGCCAGCCCGGCGAATACCCCTGGGCCAGTTGGAGTCCCGATGGCCAGCGCATCGCTTGCCTGGACATCAAGGGCATCAGCTTTGTCGATCTGGAGACGAAGAAGGTCGCGGGCAAACAGCCACGCGAGGGGTTTTTTCAGCAGATGACCTGGTCGCCCGATGGCAAGACG
Organism: Phycisphaerales bacterium; assembly: GCA_038241095.1. Lineage (GTDB taxonomy): Bacteria > Planctomycetota > Phycisphaerae > Phycisphaerales > Phycisphaeraceae > JBBDMX01. Next base: position 1,772 of record JBBRGB010000284.1, on the reverse strand, counting down.
CTGTCGGGTGTTTCCAACGGTTTTGGCACGGCTTGGAGCGTGGCGGCGATGGACATCGCCAGCGGCAAGCCCCGCGCCATCAGCAGCCAGGATTGCTGCACGCCCGACTGGTTTCCCGATGGCCGGCACCTCATTTTTTCCAAGCGGCCGGGGCAGTGGACGCAACTTTGGATGGCCGACCCGCAAGGGCGAAATCCGCGGTTGCTCTATGCCGAGGATGGCCGACATATTTACGGCGGTCGCGTCTCGCCCGATGGTAAGTACGCGCTGTTCACCGGCAACATCAACGAGGACGGCGACCCCGGCAATAGCGGCGCACCGATGGCCTTGATGCGATTGACCGATGCGCCGTTGATCGGCGGCGACGGCGAGGCGTTGCGCAAACAGCACCCACAAGCCAAGGCCGGCCCGGTGTTGACGCTGCCCATCGGCTGGGAACCCTGCTGGACGGCCAGTGAAACGCCGGGCGGTGAAACGGCGAAGGATGACGCGACCAAGCATGACGCGGCGAACGACCAAGCGGCCAAGGAGACGGATGTGCCATGACATCTTTTCACGCCAGCATGGTAAAGATGAGATCGCTACTGACAACGATCATCGCGTTGACGGGCGTTATCCTGCTGTGTCTGGCCTTGCAAGGTTGCGGCGCTCCCCGCGATGGCGCGGATGAACACGTCACCAAACTCGGTTCCATCGAAGTCACCGCGCGGCTCGTGGAAGTCCCCGCCGAGGCCATCGCCAAACGCGATGTGTACGTTTACACCGGCATCCTCAAGTACGAGGTGCTCACCATCCATCGCGGCCAAGTGCCCGGCAAGTTCATTTACGTCGGCCACTACAACCCGCCCGTGCCCCGTTACGCCGCGGCCGATCAACGGGTCAAGGAGATCGGCGGCGACGTCGCTTCCTTCCAAGTCGGTGACGCGCACCGCCTGGCTCTCGAAGTGCCGCTCGAAGAACACTACATGGGCCCGATCATCAACCCCTACTTCGGCCAAGATACCGGCCCGCTCTATTGGTCCCTGTGGTGCAACGAAGTGGATCAATAACTTTAAGTCTTCAGGTGAAGAACTTCCCAAGCCCACAGATGCCGTGTGCTCTGACGCGGCTTCCGTGGGATCGGCCGCGGGAACCCTCGCGTCCACAGCCGCGCCACCTGCGCTTTATTGCTCCACCTCGTGGGTATTGTAAAGACGGATATCGCTGACGATGTCTGTCCATCGGGCCGTGTCGTCAAAGCGGTCTGGGTCGAGTTGTTGCAACAGTCCTAGTGCTTCATTGCAGCTATTCCATGCCGATAGTCGATATCCTTGATTTACGATCAAGGAAGATTACTCATGGCTCAAAAAGACAAGGTCGTGATCCGGCTCACCGCCGGACAGCGTGAAGCGTTGCGGCGGATCGTGCATACCGGCACCCACCCCGGGGCGATGCGGCGGCGGGCGCACATCCTGCTCAAGGCCGACGCCGACGGCCCGGACGCCTGGCCCGATGATCGGGTCGCCGAGGCATTGGACATCCACCCCAAAACGGTGAGCGTGGTGCGTCAGCAGTTCGCGGCCCGGGGCTTGGACGCCACGCTCCACCGCAAGAAGCCCACCGGTCGGCAGTACCGCAAGCTCGACGGCAAGCAGGAGGCGCAACTGGTGGCCATCGCGTGTTCGCCGGCCCCGCAAGGCCGGTCACGCTGGACCATGCAACTGATGGCCGACCGGCTGGTGGAGCTGGAAGTGGTCGCGTCGATCGATCCAGCGACGGTGTGTCGGACGCTT
>JBBRGB010000283.1:0-3908 GCA_038241095.1 Phycisphaerales bacterium | reverse complement strand
CATCGTGCAGGCAGAAGCGCTGAATGTGACTGACTCGCAACACGCATCGTCATCGCGTTAAACGATGTCCTCGAATGGATCACAGAAAGTTTACTCTCCGGGCCTCCGACCATGACCACCTGGTGGATGGCGGAGCGCGCCCTGCGCCGCCCCCCCCGCCCCGGTGTGTCATTCATCCTCATCGACGAACAAGCGCTTGGCGGCTTGGGTGGCGCTTTCCTTGCCTCGCCGCCAAGCGATGATGGCTTGGGCCAGTTCCATGTCGTCGGGACGGGTGATTTTCAGGTTCGTCACTTCGCCATCGACGACCATCACGGCTTGGCCCAACGCTTCGACCAAGCCGGCGTCATCGGTGATGCCCGCGCCTTGCACGGCCCCGGAACTGATGCGGGCGTAAGCGCGGCGTAACAGATCAGCCTGGAAAACCTGCGGCGTTTGCACCTCCATCAAATCCGTGCGATCCACCGTGGCCGTCACCCGGCGACAGGCAATGCCCTCACCCCCGGAAGTATCCCCGGAAGTTCCCCCGGTTGAACCCAAGATGGCGTCCAGCGGGTCGGCGGGTTCGGGTGGGGCTTCGACGGCGACGGTGCGTTTCAAGGTGGCGCTGACGGGCACAGCGGGAATCACCGCGTCATGTTGAGCGGCGGCGGCGAAGACGCGGTCGATGAGCTTGGCGCTGCCCAGTGGCCGGGCCGCGTCGTGAATGGCGATGTGCGTGCAATCCGTCGGCACCGCTTCCATCGCCTTGAGCACCGTTTCCCAGCGTTCCTTGCGACCGCCGGCGACGACTTCCACGCCGTGGAGCCGCAGCCTGTCACCCCAACGGAAGAGAAACTCCTCGCGTGAATCAGGGTTGACCGCCAGGATGATCCGCGTCACTTCGGGTCGGCCGTAAAACAGTTCGAGTGCCCGCAGGAACACGGGGCGGCCCGCGAGGTCGAGTTCGATCTTTGACGCGCCGCCTGCACCTCCGCCATCCGGCGAGGATGGCGCACTCAGCGCGGCAAACCGCTTGCCCAATCCCGCGGCCGGAAGTATCACCGCGATCTTCATGGTCGTTTCATTCATGATGCTTGTCACTGCGGAGAGAGTCTTGAGGGATGAGTCTTGAGTATTGAGGGTTCAGACAAGAACCCATGACTTTCCACCCAGGCTTCAATCCATTTTCTTCCTCAAGACTCAAGACTCAAGACTCAAGACTCAAGACTCAAGACTCAAGACTCAAGACTCAAGACTATCCCCCCTCACCGTACATCCAGCACCACCGGCCACAGCGCCAGCACGCGCTCGCTTCGCAGTTGCATCAGCCCGCCCAGCACGCCCGTCGCCTGCTTCCACAGCCGCGGCCCAAGCACCGCCCGCGCCGTCGCCAGCGTCGCGGCCTGCTCGCCATTCAACGCCACGCTGCCCAGCCCCCCTGGCGCGGACGCCTGAGCGCCGAGGATGCTTTCGATGTATTCCGGCAGCGTCATCGGTTCGGGCAGATCGATCACGTCGTAGCCGCCCGCTTCGAGTTTGCACTCGGCCGCGAGGTCACGCAACGCCACTTCCAGCCCACCGATGGTGTCCACCAGGCCGTTTTCCTTGGCCTGCAAACCGGTGAACACGCGGCCCTGCGCCACCTCGGAAAGATCATCGCCCACACGGTTGCCCCGGCCACGTTTGACGCGATCCAGGAACTGCTCGTAGGTGTGCTCAAAGGCCGCGACCAGCGCCTGCCGCTGCTCACGCGTAAATGGCTCGACGCTGTTGAAGATGTCGGCCATCGGCCCGCGATTGCGGCGATAAATCTCGATGCCCAGCTTCTTGTAAAGATCGCCCATGACGATCTTGCCGCCCACGACGCCGATGGAGCCAACGATGCTGCCCGGCGCGGCGTAAATCTCCCGGCCACCGCAGGCGATGTAATAACCCCCGCTGGCGGCCATCGTGCCCACGCTGATGAACACCGGCTTCTTCATGTCCAGATCGTGAACCGACTGCCAGATCATTTCACTGGCGATGGCGGAACCGCCGGGCGAGTCGATGCGGATGACCACGCCTTTGACCAAATCGTTGTCGCGCATCTCATCGAGAATCTCGACCATCGTTTCGCTGCCGATGCTCGGCCCACCGAACAGCCCCACGTTGCCCCCCCCGGAAGTCCCGCCCCTCCCCGAAACCGTGCTGCGCCCGCTGCCGATGGGTCCCTCGGCGTGAATCACCGCCAAGGTCGGACGATTGATCGTGGGCCTGCTGTCGCTCATCAACTGTTGCAAGAGCATCAAGGGATTCTGCGACTGCAACAGCGCGGGCTGTTGGCCCATGTCCTCGTCGTAAGTGAAGGCCTTGCCGAAAATCGCCTCGGTCGTCTCCACCAAATCGCGGTTGACCAGTTCATCGACCAGCCTCGCTTTGACGTAATCTTCATTGCGCATGGTCCAACAATCGGCGATGGCCTGCACCACCGCTTGGCGCTTCATGTTGCGGGCTGTGGCGATGCGATCAAGCATCTGCTCGTACAAGCTGTCGAGCAGGTTGTCCATCGTCTTACTCCACTCGGCGCTGGGGCCGCGACGGGTCAACTGCTCATCAGCGCCTTTGAACTTGCCCACCTGCACGAAGTCGGCCTTGAGGCCCAACTTCTCCAACAGCCCGGCGAGATACATCTCCTCGACGCCGATGCCCGTGAGCATCACAAGCCCATCGTGCTGCAAGAGAATGCGATCCGCGGCACAGGCCAACATGTAGCTGGAAGGCTCGTAGGTTTCGGAATACACCAGCACCTTCTTGCCCGCGTCGCGGATGCGTTGCATGGCGGCGGAAAGCTCAAAAATGTGAGCCCGATTCAACTCCGGCTGATCGAGATAAATCACCACGCCCTTGAGCTTGGGCGAAGCCGCGATGAAGTCCAGTTGCCCCACCACCTCACGCAAGGACGGCGCGGTGGAGGATGAACCGGCCCAGGCAAACGGCGGAGGGCCGTTGCGCAATTCACCGGTGAGTTTCATCCACCCCACGTTGCCCGGCTTGACGCGAAAAACCTCTGCGGGGTCTTCCACCACGGCCACGGCCCCGCCCTGGCCATCGTCGGCCAACGCCACCCGCAAACCGGGCATGGCCAAAAACACAAAGGTGAAAATCAACCCCACCCACCATTTTCCATTTCGTTGCATGTCAAACTCCAAAAAGAAAACTCACCCCACACGCTTGCGGTTTAGCGCTCCTCACGATTGGGAAAAAATCGCATCCTCCCCCCAAACTCACCACCCCCCCAAATGCCGCGTGTGCGGCCGATACGAAAGGTGATACCGCGTCAACCGCTCCGTCAAATCGCGCTGCGCCTCGGCCACCGCCGGATCACCAAACCGGTTGAACACCTCACGCGGGTCTTCTTCCAAACAATAAAACTCGCCCTGTTCGCTGTTGTTGTAGTGAACGAGTTTGTGCTTCTCCGTGCGGATGCAGCGCAACGAACTGGAATCGGCCGGCTTGTGGTGCTCCCACTGGGCCATGACATAATCGCGCTTGCCCTCAGGGAAAAGTGACAAGTCGCCACCCAGGAACGGCCGCCCACTGTTGCGCTCGATGCTGCCGGGTTCCACGCCCGCCACCGACTGGAAGGTGGCGAAGAAATCCACCGCCGAGGTCAACTCGTTGACCACTCGCCCGCCCAAGGGCGCGCCGGGCACGTTGACGATCAGCGGCACGCGAAGCAGTTCATCGAGCATCCAGCCACCCTTCCACAACAGGCCATGCTCGCCGAGCATTTCGCCGTGGTCGGAGGTGAAAATCACCAGCGTGTTCTCCGCCAGGCCAAGTTGTTCCAACGTGGCCAGCAGATCGCCGACGCACTTGTCGATGTGAGCGCACATGGCGTGATAGGCGCGACGCACGGCCCCGATCTTCGCCGGGTCGCGGGTCAT
>JBBRGB010000282.1:0-3913 GCA_038241095.1 Phycisphaerales bacterium | reverse complement strand
CTCGCTGCCGTTGTGCGTCGCGGCAACAGGGCTGGCGATGGTCGCGGGGTTCCTGTCATTACTGCCCGGCGGGGTGGGCGTGCGCGAGTGGATCATCAGTGCTCTGATCGTGCCGGCCTACGGCCCGATGGCGGCGATCATTTCGGCCATCATTCTGCGACTCGTCTGGCTGGGCGCGGAGTTGGTCGCCGCGGGTATCCTTACCGTCGTGGGCATGAGACGCCAAACCCGCTGACCCACCACACCCCCCCACCACCACCCCCCTAAGGCCGCCCATGCTTTCCGTCGTCATTCCCGTTTACAACGAAGCCGAGAGTCTCGCCGCCCTACACCGCGAGCTTGACGCCGTGGCCAGCGCCAATGGTTATGAGCTTGACTTGGTGTTTGTCGATGACGGCTCGACCGATGACTCATGGCAAGTCATCGGCCAGCTCGCGGCCCGTGACCCCAGGGTTCACGCCATTCGCTTTCGCCGCAACTTCGGCAAGGCCGCGGCCCTGGCGGCGGGGTTCGACGCGGCACGGGGCGAACTGGTCTTCACCCTCGACGCCGACTTGCAGGACGACCCCGCCGAGTTGCCACGTTTCCTGGCGGAAATCGCGGGCGGGCTGGACGTGGTCAGCGGTTGGAAGGTCACCCGTCACGACCCGTTTCACAAGGTCGGCCCGTCGCGCGTCTTTAACTGGATGGTCAGCCGGCTAACGGGCGTGAAGCTCCACGACCACAACTGCGGTTTCAAGTGCTATCGCCGTGAGATTTTCCGCGAGGTGCGGCTCTACGGTGAACTGCACCGCTTCGTGCCCGTGCTGGCGGCCGCCAAGGGGTGGAAGGTCGGCGAGATTTCCGTCCATCACCGTCCGCGAAAGTTCGGCCAATCCAAATACGGCGTGCGCCGCTTCGTCAAAGGTTTCCTCGACCTCCTGACCGTCAAGTTCCTCACCGACTACGGCCGCCGCCCGCAACACCTGCTGGGCACTGCGGGGCTGATCTGCTTTGGCTTGGGCACACTGGGCACGATGCTGCTGGCGGTGATGTGGATCGTGTCGCGGTTGGTGGAAGGCATGGAACCGCTGCACCTGCATCAACGCGCGTTGTTTTATTACGCCATTGCGGCGCTGCTGTTGGGCGGGCAATTCATTTCGATGGGCATCCTGGCGGAGTTGATCACCGCCCACCACAGCCGGACGAGCGACACCTTCTCCATCGCCGATCGCATCGGGGTGGAAAAAACGGCCTGAATACCGAGCTTATTTCAACCTTCCCAACAGCACCAGCGTGGGGTGGCGGCTGAGGTTCTGCATGAAGTACGGGGCATCGGCCAGCACCGTCACCTCCGGCGGGAGTTGATCCTTCACCGCTTGGTAACGGTCGGCGGTGGGGGGCGTTGCATGGAGGCGTTGCCGCTTGAGACTCACCGCACCGCGTCTCGAATCCGTTCCAAGTATGCCGTGCCGTGGCGGGTGTCAGGCAGCAGGTAGCTGCCCTCGGTCCACTCGTTCCAAGCGTTGATGGTCACGATCGGTCGGGCCGGCGTGGTGCGTTGGGCAAAGGCAATGGCGTGTCGCAGGGCATCGCCGAAGGCCTCGGGCGTGTTGCCTTCGAGCACCGCTGTCCACGGATAGCCCCGGGCGTCGTAGCGTTCGCTCCGCACCGTTCGCGGGCTGGGATCCCACCCCATCGAGACATTGGGCGCGTAAGGCACGGGCAGTTCCGCGGCGTATTTTTCCCATGCGGCCATGTTGGCGCGGGCGGCTTGGGCGTAAGACCCCTGGGGAAAGTTCCCACTGTTGAGGTCGTAGTGATGCACCCATGCGTAGGTGGTGGTGCTGTCGATGCCCAAGGCGGCAATCAACGACGCCGGATCGCGGCTGACGATTTCGTTGGGCAGCACGGCGAAGCCCCATACTTGGACATTGAGGTGCAGTCCGGGCAGGCCGGCTTTTTCGGCGCGTCGGCGCAGATCGTCCAAGGCCGCGCGGGCCTTGTTCAGACCGCCGGCCGCGACGATGAAGCGGCCGATCTCGTAGATGGAAAACCACGGCCGACCGTCAATCGTCCAGTACTCGGGCCGCGAGAAATAATGCTCAATGATGTAGTCCCACACGCCGGGCAGTTCCGCCACTGACACATGCTTGGCCAACGTTTCCGGCGTGTTGACGTAATTGGCCGGATGAATGTTGAGCCAGTCGTGGTTGGCCCACATCAACGCGAACTTGAGGCGGTCGCGGTTGGGCGCTTGCAGAAACCCGCGCTCCAGGGCGTCGTGCAGGTACAGGCCCTGCTGGGCGTACCAGTACCAATCGTAGATGAAGCAGTCCAGGCCATGATCCGCGGCCAAGTCAATTTCCCGGGCGGCCCAAGCCGGGTCGCTTTCATCAAACTCTCCCCACGCCGACACCTTGGGCTGCTCATGCCCCTCGTAGCGCGGGCGGGCGTCACGCAGCAAGTCCCACTCGGTCCACCCTGGGCCATGCCATTTGGCGTTGATGGCGTCGGGGTGGTAGTTGGGGAAGTAGTAGGCGGCAATGAAGGGCCGCGTTGTTGAGTGCGATGAAGTCATGTCTTGAAATCCATTTTATTCGGGTGCCACGGTCTCTTGAATGACAAGGTTGTCCACTTGGAATGTGCCGTCATCGCCCATACCGGGTGGAGCCTGACCGTCCAGAGCGATGGCATCCGTGGGCTTGCGCTGAGATATTCGAGCCCTGCAATCCAACATTTACTTCAATCTTCCCAGCAGCACCAGCGTGGGATGGCGGCTGAGGTTCTGCATGAAGTACGGGGCATCGGCCAGCACCGTCACCTCCGGCGGGAGTTGATCCTTCACCGCTTGGTAACGATCGGCAGTGGTGATGGCCATCGCATCCACGCTCTGAAGGAAGCCCGCGAGTTGGTCGGGGCGGTGGCCTTCGATTTCATGGATCGGCTGGCCGGCGTAGAAGACCCACGTCGGCTCCAGCAGGCCGAAGGAAGCCAGACGCGGCGAAGGCGAATGTTGTCGCATCGCGGTGAAGAGCAGATCGCTGTGTTGATGGCGATCCACCACCATCGGCCCGAGAATCAGCACGATGCCCACCATCACCACCGACCCCGTTGTCAAGACGCTGACCGCGGCCCGGGGTCTGCCCTGCGACATCAGACGCAACACCCACCAAGCCGTCAACGGCAGCGCGATGGCCCCCAGCGCCAGCCATTGATCGCCGGGAAGGAAAACTCGCGCCGCGAAGAATACGCCCACCAACATCGCCACGCCCAAAACACTCAGCGTCAGCATGGCCCAGTTGATCCAGCGCGTCCCTGCCCGCAGCGTGCCCCCGGCCCAATGTGCCAAGAAGGCCCCGGTCAGCAAGGCGAGAGCGGGGTAGCTCGGCGTGATGTAGCTGGGCAGTTTGGTCTGCGCCAGGCTGAAGAGGCCGATGAACACCAGCACCCAGCAGGCCAGGAGAACGTACCCGGCGCGGCTGGGATCAGGGTGGGCGTCCCCACGACGGATGCGGGCGGTGGCGTCGAGGATAGTCGGCGTCAAGAGCAGCGACCAAGGGAAAAACGCCAGGCAGAGCACCACGGGGTAGAACAGGAGCATCATCGGCAACGTGGTCAGCAGACCCGAAGCACCGTGGCCTTCCATGGCGGTGGTGGCCCGACCGAGGTTGTGCTCCATGAAAAAGCCGCGGGTCCAAGCGCCATCGGTGGCGCGATCCACGAGGTAGTACCAAGGCCCGGCGACGGCGGTGGCGGTGACCACGGCGGTGAGCGGTCGCATCGACCAGCAGGTCTGGAGGAAATGCACGGGTGCGAAGGGCCGCAGGAGCGTGAGAAAACGTCGCCAGCCTGTGCGGGGTTGCCGCGTAGGTGAGATTGCGGGCAGGCGGACGATCAAGAGGAACATGCCGATGACGGCCGTGGGCAGCAC
>JBBRGB010000281.1:0-3938 GCA_038241095.1 Phycisphaerales bacterium | reverse complement strand
TGCGTGCGCGGCTCATGGTTGCGCCGCGGTGTAACAATGGAAAGCAATTGGGCGTGTCATGCTGACGAGTGAACTCGATTACGACTTGCCGCCGGAGTTGATCGGCACGCAACCCGCCGAGCCGCGGGACAGCGCCCGGCTGATGGTCATCCATCGCGCCACGCAACAGGTCACCCACCGCCACGTCCACGATCTGGCGACCGTGCCCGGCCTGCTGAAATCAGGCGATCTGCTGATCTTCAACCAAAGCAAGGTCATCCCGGCCCGCTTCCAAGGCGTCCGCCACGGCACGGGTGGGCAGATCGACGGCCTCTGCCTGGCGACCGCCAGCCACGACGCCGGCGACTGGCACGTCATGCTCGAAAGCCGCGGCCGCTTGCGCCTCGGCGAACGCATCACCTTGGCACCCGACGCCGAACTGGAACTCACCGACAAGATCGGCGGCGGGCAGTGGCGGGCACGACTCCACAGCGATGAGGATTGGCTGACATTGCTGGATCGCATCGGCTCGCCGCCTTTGCCGCCCTACATCCGCAAGGCGCGCAAGGCCCTGCAACTCGACGAGACTGACAGCAACGACCACCAGCGTTATAACACCGTCTATGCCCGCGACCCCGGCTCCGTCGCCGCCCCCACCGCCGGCCTGCACTTCACCCCCGAACTGCTCGAAACGCTTCACGGCCACGGCATCCATCTGGCCTACGTCACTCTGCACGTGGGCTTGGGAACTTTCGCCCCCGTTCGCAGCCACCATCTCGAAGAGCATGAGATTCACAGCGAGCGCATCCACATTCCCGCCGCCACGCTCGACGCCCTGCGTCACGCCCGCGACCTTGGCAGCCGCGTCATCCCCATCGGCACCACTTCCGTGCGGGCCTTGGAGAGTCTGCCGGATCGCCTGCCCAACGCCGATTACCACGCCGAAACAGAGCTGTTCATCACGCCGGAGAGGCGCTTCGAGTTTCGCTTCGCCGATGGACTGATGACCAACTTCCACCTCCCCCGCTCGACCCTGTTGGCCTTGGTCGCGGCCTTGCCGGACGTGGGCCTAGAGCGACTCAAAGGCTGGTACGCCCAAGCCATCGCCCAGCACTACCGCTTCTATTCTTACGGCGACGCGATGTTGTTGCTGTGAAAGTTTGGCGGCATGATCGGAACCGACCAAGCATCACGCCGGGTAATTCGTTTCGATCCACGCTTGGGCTTTTTCGACATCGTTGCAGGTGACGAAAACTTCCTGCCACGAGCCGGCCTTGGTGTAGATGCACTTGATGCCCGTGGCTTGGCCCTGGCCTTTGCGGGTGGCGTATTGCACGGTCAGTTTGGCCGGGGTGTTACCCCTCTTGCGGCCCATGCGCCCGGGCACAATTCGACTGACAAAGGGACAGTCGCGCACGATGCGATCCAACAGGGCGTCAAGCCCCTCGATCCGCCCGTGCTGCCGCTTGATGCGCCCGAACTTCACCACGATGAATCCTTGGGCAAGGCCAACCATCACCCGCGATAGACCGCCGCACTGGTGCAAGTCTCACGCACCCGCACCGCTTCCAAGAGCGGCAAGGAGGGCTTGAGCTGATCAAAAACCCACTTGGCCAGCACCTCGGCCGTGGGATTTTCGAGGCCGGGAATCTCGTTGAGCAGGTAGTGATCCAACCGCTGCCGCACCGGGTCGATGGCGGCCTTGATCTGGCCGAAGTCCTGCAAATAGCCCTTGGCGGGATCAACTTCGCCGCTGACGATGACATCCAAGTGAAACGAGTGGCCGTGCAGCCGACGGCACTTGTGGCCCTCGGGAAACGTCGGCAGCCAATGGGCGGCCTCAAAATCAAACGACTTGGTCAACTCGATCCGCATGGCGCAATCATACTCGCGGGATGAAACGAACGTGGAACCCGTCCCCTTCTGACTCCTAGCCGCGGCGTCCCCGCCGCGCGTCCGGTGGGATCTGCAACGCAAAGCGCCATGCAAAGCCGCGCGGTGGGGACGCCGGGTCCAATAAATAACTTCCTAAGTATCATCAATTAAACAACTTGCAACAATGTGGACTTTTTGTGAAAAAACCACTCCAAACCCTTGCGTCCAAGGGATGCTTAGGTTATCATGTAATCGTAATCATTCGCCGGATTCAACTGGCTTTGTCGTGGCCGATTCTCGGCTTTTCGCGCGAAGGTGGCTTCATGCTGGTCAAGGAAGAAGTCAACGTCCATGTCGTCGCCCGCCACGCCGGCGTCAGCCAGGCGACGGTATCCCGCGTCTTCTCCGGCACCGCGCCCGTCGCCACCCAAACCCGCCTCCGCGTCATGAAAATCGCCAACCGCATGGGCTATCGCCCCAATCGCCTGGCCAGCGGCCTGCGCGGCGGACGAACGCGATCCATCGGCGTCATCTGGCAGTTCTCCGACCCTTGGGGCGGAGGCGACCCGCTGGTCACCGTCGATCTACTCGACCGCTTCGGCTCACGCGGCTTCGCCACCTACCAGGCCCAGCACCAGGAAAGCCCCGACGCCATCCGCGCCCAGCTTGACGACATGCTCGACCGCCGCGTCGATGCCATTGTGCTCCAAGCCACGCCCACGCAACTTTTGGACGTGCGGCTCATGGAGACCGTTCGCCAGGCCAAGTGCCTCGTGGCCGTGACCCGCGAACCGATCCCCGACTTCCCCCACGACCTGGTCATCCACGACCGCGAAGCCGCCATCGGCCAGGTCGCCGAGCATTTTGTCGCCACCGGGCGCAAGCATCCAGCCTTCATCATCAACAGCGTGCAGGAATCCAACCCTTCCAAGATTCGCGCTTTCCGGGAGGAATGCCTGGCACGGGGCCTTGAGCCGCACGATTTTCAACTCATCGACCTACACTATCCCGATCGGCCCGAGGATTTGGGCGACCATCATCGTCACGCGGTATCGCGTGCCTTGGACGCCGGGGCGGACAAGGTTGTGGACGCCATGTTCTGCTTTAACGATGTGGGGGCGATGTACGTGATGCGGGAATTGGCGGATCGGGGATTTCGCGTGCCGGAGGATGTGGCGGTGGTGGGTTTCAACGACATGCAGGCCGGGCGGGTCTGGTCGCCACCGCTGGCCAGCGGTGATCGCCGGGCGCGGGACTTGGCCGCGGCGATTGATGGAATGTTGGAGCGACGTTTGGAGCGGCCGGAGCTGCCGCCCCAGCGACAGACGGTATCCATGCGTTTTGTCTGGCGTGCCTCGGCGGGCGGGCATGGCCTTAATCAACTGTGAGCCTCGTAACCTTTTTCTCTTGAAAGGAGAATGCATCATGACTCGGAAACAACAGCGGAATGTGGAAAGCGGAAATGGTGGCAAGCCGTGGGCGTTGACGACCGGCGCTCTGCTGGCGGCGATGCTGCTCGTGGGCAGCGTGGGACAGGTCCAAGCGGCACCCGTGGTGTGGGACGGCGGCGGCAACGGCGTCAACTGGCTCGACGCCCTGAACTGGGACACCGACGACGCCCCCGACACCGTGGCCGAAGATGTGATCATCGACGGAAATGTCGGTCTTGATGTGACCGTTCTCCTTGATCCCCCGAACAACACGACGCTGGGCATTGGCACATTGACCATCGACGCCGGAGATCAATTTAACCTGCGTTTAGACAATGGCACGTTGAACGTGGCGGGTTTGTCCAACAGCGGCGTCCTGTCACACGTTGTCGGTGCCAGCGATAACAGCAGAACCGGTTATCTCAATGTGGCGGGCACGAACCAGATATTTAATCCGACATTTCCCGGTTGGCTTCCGGCCCGCGACCGTCGCGGGCCAATTTGAGCCGTCGTGCCTGACAAGCCAGTTGGGCCTTGCGGAATCTCCCGCCCTAATCGGTGATGTTGGCCTCAGGAGATGCCTGAGCATGTGATTTGAGCAACTGGGAGGCGAGTTTCACCACTCCTCGACGGACCGATCGCGCGGGTGGGGAG
>JBBRGB010000280.1:0-3947 GCA_038241095.1 Phycisphaerales bacterium | reverse complement strand
CCGGATTTCCCCCCGGAATCACCCCCCCACCGCCCGCGCCAAAATCGCCGCCACGGCCCACACCATCCAGCGACGCCAGCGCCTGCAACTTCGACAGCGTCCCCTCCAACTCCCGCACCGAGCCGCGACACTCATCGGCCACTGTCTCCACCACCGAATCCGCCAGCGTGATGCCCCGCCGCAGCGCCAACGCACGCACCAGCCGCCTGCGCGTCTCATCGTCCGGCGGCTTGATCTCCACCACCAAACCCCGCACGCAGCGGCTCACCAAGGCCTCGGAAAACTGCTGGATCATCTTGGGGTGGGCATCGCTGGCCAACACCACCTTGGCCCCTTCAAGCTCGATGGCGCTGAAGCTGTGCAAAAACTCCTGCTGCGTGGCGGTCTTGTTGGCGATGAAGTGAATGTCATCCACCGCCAGCAAATCCAAGGCCCGAATCCGCTTGCGGAAACCGTCGATCTTCCCGCCCCGCACGGCCGTGAGAAACTCGTTGGTGAACTGTTCGCCGGTGGTGTAGAGCACGCGGGCCTCGGGCCGGGCATCGAACATCTTGCGGCAAATGCCCTGAAGCAGGTGCGTCTTGCCCAGCCCCACCCCGCCATGCACAAACAGCGGGCTGCCGTGGTTGTGGTCGGCGTCATCCTCGACAAGCCGATGCGCCGCGGCCACCGCAAGCTCATTGCTGGCGCCCACCACGAAGTCATCCAAGCGATGGCGAAGCGTCGGCTGAACAGCCGCGGCGCGGGGACGTCGGTAGCGCTGGCCCTGGGGTCCATCCTGGGTCGGAGCGTCTCCCGTGACGGGCAACCGCGAGGCCACATCGTCCCCGCGCCGGGCAACCGCGTCACCAAACGGCTTGGGATCCACATACACATGCAAGTCGCAATCGCCGCCCGTCTCCTCACGGGCCGCGCCACGCAAATCCTCATCAAAATGCTTGCCGATCCAGTCGGCGACAAAACGATTCGGAACCGCCACGTCCAACCGTTGCGGTGCAGCGCGGAAGTCAAACCGCGCCGAGCGGTCAAACCACATGCCGTAACGCTTGGGCCCCACGCGGTGTTCCAAACGTTGGGCGATGCGGGCGCAAAGGGACTCTGTCGAGGTGGTCGTGGTCACGAGCACTCCCGTTATTTTGAGATCGCGGCGACGGCCACCGCAACATTCAATGGGACTTGAAAACCGTGTGGACGACGGCCTTCAAAGGCGGTTCGGACATGGTTCCTTCCGGCGCTCTGCCCCTGGCTCCCTCTCGACGTTTTGACACGCTTGAGATAGCGTTTCCAAACGCCGTCGCCAGTGACGGGGTGACAATCCCTTGCCACGTCCGAGAAGATAATGCTTCGCTCACAAACCCGCAACGACCAAGTTGAGTCCGATGATCGCCCGCTTCACGCAGCACCATGCAAACACAGCAGTTGCCGACGAAGAAAAAATCTTATCCACCACGTTGAAAAGTTTTCCGCGAAAGTTGTGGATAAGCCTTTTTCAAGCCCTTTCACGCACCCCGCCGATACACGCAAGTTGCGCATCCAAGGCGTGATGCGATTCGCAAGCCCACACAGTTCAATGAATCCCCAAGCCCACGAGTCCTAAATCTTCAAGCCCACGGATGCCGTCGCCGCGACGGCTTCCGTGGGATCACCCACCACCACCCCACGCGCAGGCGATCCCACGGAAGAGCCGCCCAAAGCGACGGCTCATCCGTGGGCTTGAAACGCAAACCTCAAGACTCAATCCCACCCGCCAACACCCGCACATACGCCACCTTCCGCCCCGTCGCCACAAACCCCATCGACCGATACAGCTTCACCGCCGGCCCGTTGTCCTGATCCACCGCGCAGACCATCATCCGCGTCCCCTGCCGCCACGCAGCCGCCATGCCCTGCCGCAGCATTCGCCGCGCCAACCCCCGCCCGCGATACGCCGGCGTCAAACCCAAATACACCAACTCCAGCGCCTGACGCGCAGGCAACTCATTTAACAACATCACCCCCACAGGCTCATCACCCTCACACCACACAAACCAATGATCGGGATCAAACCGCCCCGTGGCCATGTGACCCGCGATGATGTCCCCAATCTCACGCAAGCCCAGCAGACCCGGACAATCCAACGTCTCAACATAACTCGCCAGAATGGCGCGCTCAAACAACTCGGCCGGCCCTTCGCGCCACGTGCTCATCGCGGGCCGACGCTTCCAATCACACCAACCCTCCAACGCCTCCACCGGCGAGGGTTTCTCCTTCAACGTGTTCTGCAAATACAACAGCCCCGCCAGCCGCTTGAAGTCCGCCAACCCCAACGCCCGCGCCGGCAAATCCTGACCCGGATCCAACAACATCTGAACCACCGCCACATCATCTCGCGACAACGCCCCGCAAGCCGTCTCCAACAACCGCGCCACCACCGGCACCGAATCGCTCCGCGACATCGGCGACAAAAAAACCATCGCCGTGCGACCGGCGCAAGGAACCACCAGCGTCGCGGCGATGATCCCCCCCGAGTCTCCTTGCCCCCCCGCCGCCCCCGGCCCCCCGGACGCAGCGTCGTCCACTTCATCGCCCCCGCTACCTTTGGCCACTCGCTGCGCCAGCCAAATGTCATCCAGATTCAACCGATACTCAGCCGCGAAATTCAAAAACCCTTCCACCACCGCGCCACCCGTCCCCGCCTGTCCCGTCAACAAAACCCCCAGCGCCTCATGCCGCCGCTTCGCACCCGCACGAAAAACACGCACCCCCACCCCCGGAGCGCTCGCGCCCAAAGACCCCGCCTCCGAAGCGCCCGGATCCCCCGGTTCCTCCCGCCACCGCGCCAGCATGTCACCAATATGCGTCATCACACACCTTGCATCCTCACCGCCATCGTATCCATCAGAGCCGCGGGGCGTAAGCCCCCGGACGAACCTCCCCGCACTCCCAAGCATCCTTGTGCATTCGCACCCCACTTGGCCTCCGACCGCAGGCTCACGCCTCGCGGCTCCGACAAGGCATAACCATCAGAGCCGAGGGGCGTAAGCCCCCGGACGAACCTCCCCGCACTCCCAAACAACCTTGCGCGTTCGCACCCCACTGGCCTCCGACCGCAGGCTCACGCCTCGCGGCTCCGACAAGGCAACAAGGCAACCGCAGGCTTACGCCTTGCGGCTCCGACAAACCATGCAAAACTCCGCGTGTTGTAACGCCTCGCCTCCTGGCGCGTCATAATGGTGGGTGAGGAACATGGCGACGCATGACACCACGGCAGCGGCGCGAGATTGAGCAACTGTTTGACCGACATGCCGCGGGCGTGGGCGGGTACGTGCTGGCGCGGGTGGGCGACCCTGAACTGGCCGAGTGCGTCACGGCCCGCGTGTTTGGCAAGGTCGTCGAACGGTTCGACCAGTGCCGCACTTCGCCGGTGGCGTGGATGTGGAGCATTGTCCGCAATGAATTGGCCCAGCATTTCCGGGAATCGCAGCCCTTGCGAAACCGGGGCGTGCGGGTGATGAAGTTGGATGGCCCACTGGCGGATTCGCTGGTGGATCACGGGCCGGGGCCTGGCGGGCGGGCCGAGGTCACGGAGTGGCACGAGGCTTTGCGGGTGGCCTTGGAACAGTTGCCCGAGGATCAGCGGCGAATCCTGGGCATGAAGTTTTTTTCGCAAATGAAGAACACCGAGATCGCCCAAGCCACCGGCCTGACGGTCTCCAACGTGGGCGTGATCCTGCACCGGAGTCTCAAACAGTTACGCGGGTTGATGGAGGAGGATGAAGCGTGAGGGGGTGACAAGGTGAGGGGGTGAGGGAGTGATGAAATCCTGTTTAGCACTACAGCGCACCCCCAGCTCAAGGATTTCACCCTCTTTTGCCGATGAGGCCTCCTGACATGGAGGTCACTTATGTCGCCAGAACAGATCAAGGGCTTGGCACCGGCGTTGACGGAGTTCATGGGCGCTTTCAGGA
>JBBRGB010000279.1:0-3977 GCA_038241095.1 Phycisphaerales bacterium | reverse complement strand
GTGGGTCGCTGCGTGGCCACCTTGCTGCGCGAAGACCTGGTGATCTTTTCCAGTGTGTTGATGCGGCGGTCGGTCATCGAAGAAGCCGCGGCCAATGAAGAACACGGCATGCCGTTTGATCCGCGTTGGACCAACGCACAGGATTACGACCTGCTTTTGCGGGCGGCGCGATTGTGCGAGTTCGCTTACCTGCCGGAGCCGCTGACGATGTACCGCCTACACGGCCAGCACGGGGCGATGGGCAACCTGGCGCGGGCCTTTGGATTTCATGGCCGGGTGCAGTTGGATTTCGTCCAACGCTGGGGTGTTCAAGAGGGCATTGACGAGCCGACGGCCAAGCGCTGCGTGGCGGACTTTCTGCATGGCCGGGCCGAGTCGCTTTTCTGGCAACGCAAGTTGGAGGTGTCGCGGCGACTCTGTGACGTGGCGCGGGAACTCGACGTGGTCGATGAACGGTTTGCCGTGTTGGAGAAAAAACTGTCGCTGCCAACGTGGATTTACGCGATTAAGGATCGGTTTGATCGGCTGCGTGGCGAATGAGTGGAATGAAGATGATTGAACACGAAGACACGAAGGCACGAAGGGAGGCGGGGGAGGCGACGGAAATGGCGTTGGCTGCGTCGGCGCGGACCACGCGCGATCCCGTGCGCGTTTTGTATTTCGCGCGGGCGCCGTTTGTCAGCGGGGCGGAACGGGCGCTGCTTTCGATGCTGCGGCATCTGGATCGCGGGCGCTTTTTGCCGGGCGTGGTGCTGGGGTGTGACTCGGCTTTGCGGGCCGAGGTGCAAGCGCTGAATGTGCCGGTGTGGATCGCGCCCATGCCGCGACGCGACTGGCGGCAAGCCTTGGCGTGGTGGCGGAGCGTGCGGTTGATGCGGCGCATCGCCCGCGACTGGCGCGCCGAAATCCTCCACGCCAACGATGTGCCCAGTTGCCAGGCCATGAGCGTCGTCGGCGGACAACTCGGCCTGCCCCGCGTGACGCATGTGCGCTGGGGAATCGCGGCCGGCGACATGGGCTGGTGGGCACGCGGCGGCTGCGAGGCGGTCATCTGCATCAGTGATTGGGTGTGCCGCGAGTTGGGCGATGTGACGGGCACGCCGCTGCGCGAGGCGAAGATCGAGGTGATCCACGATGCCGTGGACTGGCCCGCCGAATCGCCTTCCGCGTCACCCACCCACCGCGAGCCACACGAAGCGCTGACGCTGGGCTTCTCCGGCCAGCTCATCGAGAGCAAGGGCCTGGAACTGGTCATCCGCGCCATGGGTTTGCTCGACGCTTCACAACGCCCGCGATTGCTGGTGGCGGGCAAGGACACGCAGACCGGCGGGGCTTACCAACGTCATCTCGAAACCTTGGCGTCCGAGTGCGGCGTGGCGGGGAACATCGACTGGCTGGGCTTTTTGCCGCGGGTTGAGGAGCTTTATCAACGCATCGACGCGGTGGTCTGCCCGTCGCTGTTGGAGCCGTTGGGCTTGGTGCCCCTCGAAGCGGCGGCTTTCCATGTGCCTGCCTTGGCCAACAATCTGGGCGGTTTCCGCGAGACGATTCGGGATGGTGAAACGGGTTTGCTTGTTGAGCCGACGCCGGTGGCTTGGGCCGGGGCCATTGTTCGCCTCGACGATGCCGCGTCGCGTCGTGGCATGGGCCAGGCGGCTCACGACCACATTCGGGCCGCGTTTAGTCCGATGAAGTATCAGCAGCGTCTTGCCAGCCTTTATGATGGGTTGGCGAGGAGGATGTAACCGCAGATGAACGCTGATGAACGCGGATGAATACGGATAAGAAAGTTTTGGAACACGAAGACACGAAGACACGAAGAGAGAAGTACGGGTCTTGAGGTTTGGAGTGGACGTTCGCATCTTGAAACTCAAGACTCAAGACTCAAGACTATTCCCAGGCAGGTGACCATGCCGAGTGATGAGATGATGGATTTCAAGGCTCTGGAGGAGCGGATTGCCGCGACGATTGCCGAGGTGCAGCGCACTTCGACGATCAACGTGCCGGGGCATCCGCCGTTCAAGCTGCAACACCACGTCGCTCCCTCGGAGGGCGAACTGTTGCGTGATCTGGTGGCACAGTGCGGGGCCAAGCGCACGCTGGAAATCGGCATGGGCACGGGGTTGAGCGGGCTTTACATCTGCTGGGGCCTGATCCGCGCCCACATGAAAAATCCCGCCGCGGCCAACGCTGCCGGGGGCACGCCCATCAAGCACACCGCCATCGACCCCTTCCAAGCCGGCGACTTCTGGCAGTCGCGTGGCCTGGCCCTGCGCGACCACGCCGGAGCCACGCCACTCTTTGACTGGATCGGCCAACCCGATGACTTGGCGCTGCCCAAGCTATTGGAGCAAGGCACGCAACTCGACTTCGCGCTCATCGACGGCGACCACCGTTTCGAAGCCGCCATGATCGACTTCTACTACATCGACAAGATGCTCCGCGTCGGGGGCATCTGCGCCATTGACGACACGGACTGGCCCTCGGTTTGGCGGGTGGCGCAGTTCGCCATGCTCCACCGCGATTACCAGTGGGTGCAAGGCGTGCCCATCGACCTCGGCCCGATCACGCGGCCGTGGGGTTGGAAACTGCGTGCCTCGCGCCTGCGAACCTACGCCCGGCAAGGCTGGAGCCGCTGGGAAGCGCTGCGACGCAAGCCCTACCAATTCGTCGCCCTGCGCAAAACGCGGGAACAACCCAAGGCCGAGGAGTTCTGGGCGAACTTGGAAGGACGCGGAAGGCGGAAGGCTTGAGTCTTGAGTCTTGAGTCTTGAGGTTTAAGACAACAAGATCGCAAGCCCACGGATGAAACCGCAGCTCCGAGCGGTTTCTTCCGTGGGATCAAACAACCCGCACTCCACACTATTTACGTGCAATGAACATCCCCGACCCTTCCCATCTCCAGACTCAAGACTCAAGACTCAAGACTTCCCCTCTTCGCCTCCTCTACCTCCTGCCCTTCTGGCCGCACCTTTACACGCCGTTTCTCTTTCGGGAGATGGCGTGGATGCGGCAGCGCGGGCACAAGATCGCGGTGCTGTCGCTGCGGCGCTGGCCTGATGGGCAGCCCAACGTGGATCGCTTCGCGTTAAACGATGTGCCGGTGTTGCAAGCTCCCCGGCTCTATCCCGGTGACGCGGCCCTGCTGCGACAGGTCGCCGCCGCGACATTCACGCCTCGCAACCGCGATGCGACGAGCGTGGCCATTCTTCGCCGGGCCGTGGGCCAGGCCGGGCTGCGGCAAGGGTTGCACGAGTGGTCCAACTGGCGACGCATTCTGGCGTTTGTCCGCAAGCACAAGTGCAACGTCATCGACGCCCACTGGGGGGCCGAGGCGGCGGAAACGGCGCTGCGCATCAAGGCCACGCTGGGCATCCCGGTAAGCGTGACGTTCCACGGCGGCGACCTGTGCCAGACGCCATCGCCAGCGCTGGCGGACATTTTGCAAAAGGCGGATTTGCTGCAACCGGTGAGCCAGTATTTGGCCGACCTGCTGACGGGGAAGCGGGAGCATCCGCGTGGTTTGGCGCTGCCCAAGGTGGCCATCGCGCCGCGGCGTCTGGCGGTTCGTTCGCATGGCCTGCCCGCCGAGGCTTTCGCGTCATCGCCACCGTTGCAGAACGATCAAGAGCAGATCATCGCCACCGCCGGGCGGCTTGATCCCGAAAAAGGTCAGCTTGATCTGCTTGAAGCAGCGACCCCTTTGGCCGGCGAGTTCCCCGGCATGAAATTGCGCTTCATCGGAGGCGGGCAACTGGCCGAACCATTGCGGCAACGCGCCGCCGAGCTTGGCATTGGCCAACGGGTTGAAATCACCGGGCCGCTGCCTTGGGATCGCGTGTTGGAGGCGATGCGGGCTTCGCATGTTTACGTACAGGCTTCGCATGTCGAGGGTTTCGGCATGACGCTCTTGGAAGCGGCGGGGCAGGGCTTGCCGCTGATCGCCACCCGCACCGGCGCGCATGGCCAAGTCATTA
>JBBRGB010000278.1:0-3989 GCA_038241095.1 Phycisphaerales bacterium | reverse complement strand
GCCCCACGGACACCGGCTCGGCTCGCAACTCGAAACGCTGGGAAACTTTGATATCATTCATGGCGTTACCTCAAGCCGCCCGAGTGCCCCGCCGCCACAGCAGAAGCACCCGGACGGCTTTTTTGTTGGTTAGTCCCTTGGCCCGTCAAAGGCGTTCACGTCGTGCACGTCAATCCCGTAGCCCCCGCCGTCGCACCCAGGCATCGGGCAACCCCACGACTCCGAGAGCGTGTCCCACTCCATCAAGGCCGAGTCGTACACCCGGCCACAGTGCAGGCACCGCACAGGCCGAGACGCGGCAGGTGGGGCGAAGTCGTCATCCAAGGCATCAGCAGGCAAGCGCGGGTTATCGCGTCGCATGGTTCAATCCCTTCTTGTTAGGAGTTCGAGACAAGGAACGAGAAGAAGAAATCGCGCTCGGGGACGCGGGTACGATCACCCGGTTCAAAGAATCACCGGTGACCGTCCGTGAAGCGGGCAAGGCGTTCGGTTCAGTGGAAGAATGGGAACGCCGCCGCCCTAGGCGAGACGCGCGCACGACCGCCAGCACCGTCGCCCGCTGGCGTGGCGTCAGGGTTGACCAGGCATTGACAACTTCGTTAAGACCGTCGGCGACTGCACCGGATAATGCAGCGCCCTTTTCAAGAAATGCCGTTTTATCGTTGCATTGTGCAGGGCGTTCGAATCCGGCAGCGCCCATTAGGTATTTGTCAGGTTTGTCACAACCTGACGCAGTCTTTCAAAAAGCCCTGCAATTCGCGGGTTTTCTAATTTTTCGGTGTTCATCTTGCGATGCCTTGCGGGCTATTTCGTGCGGATTCAGTGCCGGATTCTGTGCCGTGTCTTTCGCCGCCTCTGCGAAGTGGGCATCGGTTACTTGAGGGTAGTGCTCTTGGGCGATGACTCGACTGTTGCCAATCCACTGGCAGACAACGTGAAGTCGGGTACTTCTCGGCAAGCTCTTTTTGGCGGGATGAACGCAGATTGTGGAACGCCTTGGGCCAGGGGCCAGTCCCGCCCGGCGGATGATCCGATGCAGTTATGTCCGTAGGTTGGCGTTGGTCTGACGGTATCGCGCGATGAAGTATTCCGTTTCCGGCTCGGCTTCATCAAAGGCTTGTTGCAGGTAAGGATGCATCTCAGAAAACAACGGGATAAACCGGCAGTCGCCACCCTCGTGGGCCAAGGCAAAACACGGCAAGAAAGGAGGTGACGCCCAGCTCCAATCATGGTTCTGTTATCGAACGTCCCACCCCTAGGGGTAGGCAAGCATGGACAACGCCTGACAAGGCTTGATTTTTAACCCCAGGTGGCTCTCATTCCCTTGCGAAACCTGGTTCCTTTTGTCTTGAGCATTACCAATCTCGCCCATTCGCTCTGATTCTTGTAACAAAGTACCGACTCGAAATGTGAAACATCGATGTCTCTCGATCCACTGTTCACTTGCCAATTACTCCCCTTGGGAGGCCCTGTGGAAGAGCACTTTGACCGGATTCCCACGAAATAATCAAAAATATTTTCTTTGCACAAGAAAAACCATTGACAAGCAAAACAATTGGGGTATAATGTGAATCACGATCGAGGTTTTCAAAACATGGTGCCTTCACGCAGGTGCCTTGAGGCCAAGGATGTTGGACACAACGACCCATACCCACACCACCAAGACTTCCATCGCGGATTCCCTGCGTCGGGGGATCGTGGGTGGCGAGTTTCCCAGCGGGAGTCGGCTGCCCAATCGTCGGCAACTCGCCGAGCGCTTTGGTGCCAGCAGCGTGACGGTGCAACGGGCTATGGAGCGCTTGGTCCGCGACGGTTTTGTTTATGCCGACGGCCCCAACGGCACGTTTGTCACGCCTCATCCCCCCCCACCTCTGCCGCTATGGGCTGTTGTTTAACAGTCATCCAGGCGACGCGGCCCACTGGCGGCAATTCCATACCGTGCTGGTGGATCAGGCGATGGCCTTGCAATCGCATGGGCGGGAAATCGTCAGTTATTTCGACTTCGCCCCGCAAGAGTCGGGCGAAAACCACCAACGCCTGCTCGACGATTTGAAGCGTCACCGGCTGGCGGGATTGATCTATGGCGGGCGGCCCGATACCTTGGGCCACGTCCCGGCCTTGCCTGCTTCAAAGGTGCCGGCCGTGGCCTTGATGGACGAATCCGGTACGCCCGACATTCCGGCCGTGGGGCATGATCTTCTGGGCTTCGTGGACATGGCCTTGGATCATCTGCGGGATTGCGGCGCAGGTCGCATCGCCGCGGTCGGCGGTGAATGCCTCTCGAGCCAAACTTGCGATTACCTGCGATCTGGCATCCTTCGCCGCGGCATGGAGCACCAACCCTATTGGGTGCAAAGCGTCAACGTCGCCCCGCATGGCGCGCAACTTGACCCATCTGCTGATGTCCGCCGATCCGGCCCACCGGCCCGACGGATTGATTGTCCTGGATGACAACCTCCACGAGCATGTGCTCGCCGGGCTGGAAAACGCTGGCATTCGCTCCGGCCGCGATCTCCGCCTCGTCGTGCAAAGCAACTTCCCCCATGTGGTTCCCAGCACCCTGCCGGCGGAACGTGTGGGCTACCACGTGGGCCAAATGCTCGAAACCTGCCTGGATTTGCTTGATTTGCAGCGAGAGGGTCACTCCGTCTCTCTGCTGACGCTGTTGCCGGCAGTGAGGGAACAAGAGGCCGCCAAGGTCAACGCCACGGTCCAAACCCAACCCGACGAACTCGAGGCCGTGTTGGTGGCATGACCCCTCCGGCAACCCCGGTCAACAAGGATTCACAATGAAAAAGACCATCTACAACGCAGACGGATTCAAGGGGTTCACCCTCATTGAACTCCTGGTGGTGATCTCCATCATCGCCCTGCTTGTCGCCATGCTTCTGCCGGCCTTGGGCAGCGCCCGGGAAGCGGCCCGGCGGGTGAGTTGCATGAGCAACCAGCGGCAAATCGGCATCGCCACCATCGCCTACGTCAACGACAACAAGGACTTCGCCCCCATTCAGTAGCAGAACTCCAACTGGGAAAAGGCCGTCAAAATCAGGTCCGTCTTGGATTATGGCGGTGACGCTCCCGACGGGTTCAACGGCCCAGGGGTGCTCATCCGCGATGGCTACATCGGCGGGCCGTTGGTCAAAGACGGCGTGGCCAGTGTTTACAGGCCCGACCGGGTGATGTTCTGCCCTTCGACCCCGTCGAAACGTTGGTCAAGCTACAAAGGCTTCAACCCCAATGGCGCCACCTTGGACCCGGATGTGACCGACGGCAACTCGCTGCGGATGAGTGGCTAACACTACCTGCCACCCTCCCGCGACATCGGATACCCCCCGCCAGCCAACGGACAGAAACTGCGGGTCAGCGCCTTCCCGATGGATCGCGCCATCATCACCGACATTTGGCAATACTGGGAATCCCCTGCCTTGGAAGATTTCGCCCACGGCGACCGCTATTTCAACTGCCTGTTCATGGATGGCGCGGTGCTGGCCTACAGCGGGCCGGTGGTGCAGAACCGAGTGGCGGGAAACTTGACCCCCACGCAAATGTACGTCCCCCCGCCGGGCAAGAACTGGATGAGATACCCCTACATGCTCACCGACGGCTCCGACGGCTTTGAAACGATTCGTTAAGAACCATGAACAAAAATCGCGGCCAACACACCGCGATGGACTCCACGCACAAGCAAACGTCATGTTGGCGTTTGGCTTTCACAAACCCACTTTTTAGGGAGATCGGATTATGATGCGGACGATTACCACAGCGGCCTTACTTGGAACCCTCACTCTTACCCCGGATTTCCTGGATGACTTTGCTATTTTGGTAGAACCAACCTGCGTTTGATGTCGTATTTCATGGTGTTTGCGGCATTCGATCCTCCTAATGGAAGGGCCACCCAATGGGTGAATCACGCAAGGACGCGTTGCGGGTCGGTTTTGACGGTTCGGTTCGCATGGAGTTCCACGGCGCGACCGTCAGCGGCGATGGCG
>JBBRGB010000277.1:0-3999 GCA_038241095.1 Phycisphaerales bacterium | reverse complement strand
CCCAACAGTAGCCCCAACAGTAGCGGCGCGAAACGTGGTTATTTAGGCGCGAACGGGCGCGAAAGCGGCGCGCGGGCGAACGATGGCGAACCTATCATTTTCCCCCGTATTTCCGCGGAAAATCGCGGCGAATTGAACAATGGAGCGCACCGGGATCGAACCGGTAACCTCCGCCTTGCAAAGGCGGCGCTCTCCCAATTGAGCTAGCGCCCCGGGGAAGAGGGCATCATATCCGTGGATGACCACGGCGGGCAAACGCGCGGGGGCGCTTTTCAGGGCCAACGCATGGACGCCAATCACGCCACCCTCGAGCCGCGACTGTGAGGGAGCGGACGATTACCCCGTGCCGACATTTCTGAAACAACCGCTGCTTCACGGGCGTCTCGCCAAGGCACCGCTTACTCCGTGCGCGGCTCATGGTTTGGCTTTCTTTGTAAATCCACATGCGTTTGCTCTGGGTCGCTTTTCGCAGGGACACATCCTTTCGCGAGGCGTTGCGGTTGACGGCTCCCTCCCGCACGTCTATCATTGAATCCGGATTTAATGATGAAGCAAATCGCTCAACCCGAGGCTCTGCTTGGCTGGATGGACAGCTTGGGGGACGCCACGCGCCTGCGGATGTTGCGGGTGCTGGAGCCGCAGGAGTTGGGGGTGGCGGAGATTTGCGACATCGCGCAGTTGCCGCAGTCCACGGTGAGTCGGCATCTCAAGGTGCTTTCGGAGCAGGGGTGGGTGCGTTGTCGGCGTGAGGGGACGACCAATCTTTATCGCATGACGCTGGATGAACTGGAGCCGGCGGCGCGGAAGTTGTGGCTGCTGGCGCGGGAGGAGATGGGCAACTGGCCCACGCTGGCGCAGGATCGGCTGCGGTTAAAGCGGGTGCTGGCGCATCGGCAGAAGGACACGCAGGCCTTTTTCGCTTCCACGGCCGGGCAGTGGGACGCGCTGCGCGACGAGCTTTACGGGCGGTCGTTTGGGCAAGCGGCGCTGTTGGCGCTGTTGCCTTCGCATTGGACGGTGGCGGATTTGGGGTGTGGGACGGGGGCGATGGTGGCGCAGCTAGCGCCGCGGGTGGCGCGGGTCATTGGGGTGGATCAATCCGCCGCCATGCTGGCCGCGGCGCGGCGGAAGATCGGCAAGGCCGACAACGTGCGACTGCAACGGGGCGACTTGGAAAAACTGCCCATCGCGGATGCGACTTGCGATGCGGCGTTGATGGTGCTGGTGTTGAGTTATGCTCCGCGGGTTGAGCCGGCGCTGGCGGAAATGGCGCGGGTGCTCAAGCCGGGCGGGCGTGCGGTGGTGGTGGATTTGCTGGCGCACGATCGTCAGGATTTTCGCCGCTTGATGGGCCAGCAAACCGCGGGCTTTGAGGTTGAGGCGCTGGGCAAGCTGCTGGAGCAAGCCGGGCTGACGCCGACGGGCATCACGCCGTTGGCAGCGGAACCAAATGTGAAAGGCCCGGCCCTGTTGCTGGCGACGGCGGGGAAGGGGGAGCGGTGACATGGGGATGCCAAATCACGCCGATGCCAGACTCTACTATCGGGTCGCGTATCAACGACTTGAAGAGGGTCAGTTGCTGGAACGTTTGGGACAGGCCAACGCTTCGATATACCTTACGGGCTATGCTGTGGAGTGCATTTTGAAGGCTCTGTTGCTCACCGTGACCGCCGTCGGCAAGCGCCCAGAAGCGGCGCGGATGTTTCGGGGTTCACGGGGCCACGACCTGTTGTGGTTGCATGAGCAACTGCGGGTTCGCAAGGTGCTGCCACCGTGTCAAGTGCGCGAGGACTTGTTGCTGGTGAGCACTTGGTCCACCGAACTGCGTTACGAGCCGGGGCCCGGGGATCTGTCTGAAGCACGGCGTTTTATGTCCGCCACGAAACGAATTGTCGATTGGGCGAAAGGAAGGATGTGACATGGCCACCATCACCCGCGGAAGTCGAGACAAGAGCGTCAAGATGCTGCTCGAAGCGTTGAAGCAATATGAAGCCCGCCATCCCGGCGCTGTGGCATCGCTGTATCGTTTCAATCCCGGCTCGATTCGCCTTCGCATCATCTCGGCTCATTTCCAAGGTGTTTCCCGCCCCAAACGCCACGATCAGTTCTTGCGTTTTCTCAAGGCCACCGTCGATGAGGATGTGCTTGCGGAAGTCACCCTGCTGTTGCTTTTGACACCCGCCGAGTTGGCGAGTTCGATGATGAACATTGAGTTTGAGGATCCGATGCCTTCACTCCTGTAGAGTGAAAAGGAACGGTTCCGTTTTGTTAACTGACTTTACCCAGAGGAAAACGATTGATGTCCACCGTCATCGCCACGAAGAAACTTGAGTTCAAAGTCACCGATCTGAAGCTGGCCGAATGGGGCCGCAAGGAGATGGAACTGGCCGAGAAGGAGATGCCGGGCCTGATGGCCTGCCGCGTCGAGTACGGCCCGTCGAAGCCCCTGGCTGGCCAACGCATCACCGGCTCGCTGCACATGACCATTCAGACGGCCGTGCTCATTGAAACGCTCGTCGAGCTGGGCGCGGATGTCCGCTGGTGCTCGTGCAACATTTTCAGCACCCAGGATCACGCCGCCGCCGCCATTGCCGTGGGGCCCAAGGGCACCATTGAGAAGCCCGCGGGCGTGCCGGTCTTTGCCTGGAAGGGCGAGAGTCTGGAGGAATACTGGTGGTGCACCGAGCGGGCCTTGGACTTCTCCGAAGGCAAGGATGTCAAAGGCCCCACGCAGATCGTCGATGACGGCGGCGACGCCACGCTGCTGATTCACAAGGGCTTGGAGTTCGAGCGTGCCGGCAAGGTGCCCGACCCCTCCACCGCCGACAGCGAGGAGTTCGAGGTCGTGCTCAAGCTGCTGGCGGACCTGCTCAAAAAGAACAACAAGCTCTGGCACATCGTCTCGGCCGACTGTTGCGGCGTCACCGAGGAGACCACCACCGGCGTGCACCGCCTCTACGAAATGCAGAAGAAGGGCACGCTGCTCTTCCCCGCCATCAACGTCAACGACAGCGTCACCAAGAGCAAGTTCGACAACCTTTACGGTTGCCGGCATTCGCTCATCGACGGCTTGAACCGCGCCACGGACGTGATGATGTCGGGCAAGGTCGCGGTGGTCTGCGGCTACGGCGACGTGGGCAAGGGTTGCGCCCAATCGCTCAAGGGCCAGGGGGCGCGTGTGATCGTGACCGAGATCGATCCAATCTGCGCTTTGCAGGCGGCGATGGAAGGCTTCCAAGTGCTGACGACGGAAGACGCGCTGGGCTATGCCGACATCTTCATCACCACCACGGGCAACTACGGCATCATCACCGCCGAGCACATGAGCAAGATGAAGGACGGCGCGATCGTGGGCAACATCGGCCACTTCGACAACGAGATCGACATGGCCGGGCTGGGCAAGATGGCCAAGGCCGGTCAGGTCAAGAAGATCAACATCAAGCCGCAGTACGACAAGTGGACGTTTGCCGATGGTCACAGCGTGCTGATCCTTGCCGAGGGTCGGCTGCTGAACCTCGGTTGTGCCACGGGCCATCCGTCGTTTGTCATGAGCAACAGCTTCACCAACCAGACCATCGCCCAGATCGAACTCGCTACGCAGCGCGACAAGTACGAGAAGAAGGTTTACGTGTTGCCCAAGCACTTGGATGAAAAGGTGGCCCGGCTGCACTTGAAGAACCTGGGTGTGAAGCTCACCAAGCTGTCGCCCAAGCAGGCCGACTACATCGGCGTGCCGGTGGGAGGGCCGTACAAGCCCGAGCATTATCGGTATTGAGCTTGGGAATGAGTGCGGCGCCCACCAAATATTTAGCCCCCGGCGGCTCGGAGCCGGGGACTAGTGCTTCATTGCAGCTATTGCATGCCGATAGTCGATATCCTTGATTTACGATCAAGGAAGATTACTCATGGCTCAAAAAGACAAGGTCGTGATCCGGCTCAGCGGCGAGCAGCGTGAAGCGTTGCGGCGGATCGTGCATACCGGCACGCACCCCGGGGCGA
>JBBRGB010000276.1:0-4004 GCA_038241095.1 Phycisphaerales bacterium | reverse complement strand
TTGGCGGGGGGGTGGGGGGAACGTGATTGGGTGGGGGGTGATTGGGCCTGGGGGGGATTAACCACACGACTCTGGGGCGGGGTTTGGTGGAATGCAAGACGGCGGGCGTTGATTGCAACGCCGCAATGATAGGCAAGGTTTTAGCGATTTGAAGGTTTCTGGTTGTTTTTATTCGATTTGTGTTCCACGGAACCGCAAGGCATCAGCCCGCGGTTGCCGTGGTGGCTTGTCAGAGCCGAGGGCGCAAGCCCCCGGACCAAGGCGCAAGGAGGTATTAACGCACGTTGACGTTCGACCCCAGGCTTACGCCTAGCGGCTCGGATCAGAAATGCCTGATCGCCCGCTTACGCCGCTTCGACCTCATCAACCGACCAGCCCACGGCCCGGTAGGCCAAGGTCTTGGCGTCGATGACCAAGCTCAGGAGCAGGGGCACGACCAAGAGGGTGAAGATCGTCGAAAGCAGCAGGCCGCCCAGCACCACGCTGCCCAGGCCGCGGTAGATTTCGCTGCCCGCGCCGGGCTTGATGACCAGCGGCAGCAGACCGAAGAGCGTCGTGGCGGTGGTCATCATCACGGGCCTCATGCGGGTTCGCACCGACTCGCGGATGGCTTGCCGGGGCGTCATGCGTTGAACCTTGTCCTGCTGGCTTTCCCCGAAGCCGCGCATGAAGTTGAGCGACTGCGCCACGATGAGAATGGCGTTGTTGACCACGGTGCCAATGAGGATGACAAAGCCGAGCATGGTCACCACATCGAGCAACTGCGTGGGGACGAAGGTGTGGACGAGTCGCAGACCCAAGAACCCGCCGATGGTCGCCAGAGGCACGCTGAACATGATGACAAACGGGTAGAGGAAGCTCTCGAAAAGAGCCGCCATCAGGAGGTAGTTGATCAGCAGCGCTAGGAACATGCGGCTGGTGATGAGGCTCTCAAAACTACGGAGATTAAAGCCGTACCACTTGCCCAAAAGCGTCTCACGCACCTGCACCAGTTTGTCGGCGGTGCCGGCGAACTGAATATCGATGTCGGAGGCGATCTTGCCTTCCTTACGCAACTGTGCCACGGTGGCCTCGATGTCCGCGGTGGCTTCCTCCAGCGGCTCGCTGGGCGGGGGCACGACCGAGAGCGTCACGGCCCGGCGCTGCTCGACGCGGTTGATCTGCTGCGGTGCCTCGGTGTCGCTGATGACCGCCACGCTCGACAGCGGCACGGACTTCATCCCCGCCTGCGGCGTGAAGACCGCTAGGGGGATTTCCTTCAAGGTGTCAGGCGTCAGTTCAAAGTCGGGCGGACGGGTGATGAGCAAGTTGATGGAGTCGCCTTCGTAGCGATAATCACCGACCTTGGTGCCATCGACCAAGGCCGCAACACCAAGACCCAGCGAAGCGACATTGATGCCCAAGTCGGCCGCCTGCACGCGATCGACACGGATTTGTTTTTCAGGCCCGGCGAGATTGAAGTTCAACGGGTTGGGCCGCACGCCACCGAAGCCGTACTTGGCGGTGAAGGCTTGATAGAGGGCGTCGGCGGCCTGACGGATACGGGTCAGATCGTTGCCCACCACTTCCACGTCCACCGCGTTGGTCCCGCCCAAGCCACGACCGAAAATTGATGCCTGTTGCGCGAAGCCGAACGCGCCGGGAATGCCCATCATCGACTGGTTCAATAGCGTCGCCAGAGGCTGCACGTTTTCCTTGTCTCCGCTGGCGGCCCCCATGAACACATTGCCGCCGAAGGTCACGAAGAAGAAGTCGTTGATCGGCGGGGGCTTGACGGGCTGCTGCGTCTTGAAGTCGATGACGGGCGGCAGCTTGGCCAGCTCGGCGTAAGAATCGTTTTCCCAGTACGGCCGCAGGGTGGTTTCCAAACGATGCCCGATGGTGGCGTTCTGGTCAATGTTGTACGCCGGGGGCGTGAGCATCAGGGCGAAGACGAGGTTCTGGTTGCCGTTGGGCAAGTAGGTCGTCGGCGGCATGAGGAAATACGCACCGCCGATGGACGCAACGGTGAAGAGGCTGACGATGGCGATCCGCGCCACCCACGAGCCGAGCATGAAATGAATCAAGTCGGCGAAGCGCTCATTAAGCCAGCCAATGACGTCCGTGAGTCCAAAAAGCCGATCAGCGCGGTGGGAAATATCCTGCAACTGGTCTTCGTGCGGTTTGAGCCAGCGTGACGAAGCGGCGGGCACGACGGTGATGGCCGCCACCAGCGACAGCGCCACCGCGGCGCAGACCGCCAGCGAAATATCACGGAATAACTGGCCGGCCTCCTCCTGCATGAAGATCACGGGCAGGAAGACCACCAGCGTTGTGAGCGTTGAAGCAAGAATGGCGCTCCAAACCTCGGCCGCCCCGTCAAACGCGGCGCGAACCACCGTCTTATTCATCCGCAAATGCCGGTCAATATTTTCCAGCACCACGATGGCGTTATCCACGACCATGCCCACGGCGAAGGCCAACCCCGCGAGACTGATGACGTTCAAGTTGCGCCCAAAGGCCGTCAGCGCCACGAAGGTGCCGATGATCGAAATGGGAATGGCGATGCCGATGATGGCCGTGGCGCGGGAGATCATCAGCGTGATCAGGACGCACAGGATCATCACGGTGAAAAGCACCCACCACAGCGTGCCCACGGGCAGGAGCATCATGGCGACCATCAAGGCCACCAGCACCGGCACCATGAACAACCGCGTCAATCCACGGCCCAAAAACATCAGCAGCACGATGATCGCCAGCACGCCGCCCTGCCAGAGATTCTCCGTCACTAAGTCAATGGCGTCTTGAATGTAAACCGTTTCGTCGTAAACCTGATGCAGCCGCAAATTGGGTGAGATCGTCGGCAAAATGTCGCGCTGCACTTCATCCAAACGTTGGCGCACCTGTGCCATCACGTCCATGACATTGGAGCCTGTCTCGCGGATGGCGTTGATGGCCAAGGCGTTCTTCCCGTTGGCACGCACAAAACTGCGGCGTTTTTCCAACGTCAACACCACGGCTCCGAGGTCCTTGACCCGCACCGGGCCGCCCGCCTCGTCGTAGGTGACGATCGTTTGCCGCACGTCGTCCAAGTTGTCGTACTGGCCGATGGTGCGGATGCGCACGTCCAGCCGACCCTCCGCCAAGTCACCGGCGGAAATGTTGACGTTCTCCAACTGCAAGGCCGCCCGCAACTGGTTAAACGTGATGCCCCGTTCCGCCAGTCGCCGCGGATCGATCTGAATGTGTACCTCGCGCTCACGACCGCCGTAGATGTTGATCTGGCTCAGGCCCGAAACACGCTCCAAATACGGCTTGACCCGCTTGTCCACTTGGTCGTAGAGCGCCTGCACATCTTCGTTGGGATCGGTGCTCGTCAGCGTGATCCAAGCCACCGCCCGCTCGGACGAACTCTCCGCCGCCACGATCACCGGCTGATCGACATCATCGGGATACGAAGGCACTTCGCGCAGCTTGTCGCTGACCTCCTGCAAAGCGCGGGTCATGTTCGTGCCGACGTAAAACTCCAGCGTCATCGAGGCCCGGCCTTGGTTGGCCGCGGCCGTCATCTTCTTCAGGCTCGACACGCTCTTGAGCTTGTCCTCCTGCTTCTCGATGATCTCGCGCTCAACCTCCTGCGGGCTGCGACCCACCCAATTCGTCGTCACCGTGATGATCGGCTGATCGACGTTGGGCGTGAGCTGCACCGGAATGGCAAACAGCGCGATCAAACCAAAGAGCACCGTCAGCAGCACGCCAACGATGACCTTCACGGGATTGTTGATGCAAAAGCGAATGTAGTTCATAAGGAAGGCTTGAGGCTTGGAGCTTGGAGCGGAAGACCCGCGTCCTACGCAAACGATGGGACCGAAAGCCCAGCCGCTCCCGCGGCTGGGAATCCCACGCGCCATAATTTCAATTCATCTTTTTTTATCTGTTCAAATCCGCGTTCATCCCCATTCATCCGCAGTTTCCGCCTTATTTTCCCGCCCCCGGCCCTTGCGCCGCCCCCTGCGGCGTCATCA
>JBBRGB010000275.1:0-4005 GCA_038241095.1 Phycisphaerales bacterium | reverse complement strand
GTTGCGGGGTTGGCGGATGGCGCTAAACCGCAAGCGTGGTTTTTTGGGCTTGGGGTAAGGGCGGGGGGGCAGGGACCTTTTGCGGTGCGGTGGAAGGGCGACTCGTGGCCAACCAAGGCTTCGAGCACGGCGCGGGTGTTGTTGACGCTCATGCCCACGCCCAAGGCCACCAAGGCCGGCAGATAGCGCAGCGATTCCCACCAACCGTACCCACGGACACGCTGGCCCGCGACGTAATACGCGCAGCCCGAAGCCGTGGCCAGCATCAGCGCCGCCAGTCCAAGAATCCCACCCCGCAGTGTGCCCCGCTCAAACGGGGCGAGATTCGTCATCACCACCGGCAGCATCAACAACGCGATCAACAGCACGCAGGGATACATCACCGGCGAGGTGAGGTGAAACCACGCCTCGATCTTGTGCCCCAGCGGAACGGGTGCGCGCAGGATGCGGGGCAGGAGTTTTAGGGCCGTCTGAACCGTGCCCTTGACCCAGCGGTGCTGCTGCGTCTTGAAAGCCGGCAGACTGGCGGGCAACTCTGCGGGACACAGCAGCGTCGGCAGATAGACGAAGCGCCACCCCGCCAGTTGGGCGCGGTAGCTCAAATCCACATCCTCGGTCAGCGTGTCATGCTCCCAGCCCCCGGCGGAGGTGATGGCTTCCCGCCGCCAGATTCCGGCTGTACCGTTGAAGTTGAACCACCGGCCGGCGCGGTGGCGGGCGGTGTGCTCGATCTGAAAGTGGCTGTCCAGATAAACCGCTTGGCAGCGGGTCAGCAGCGAGTCGCGGCGATTGAGGTGATCCCAAGCCCCCTGTACCAGCCCCACGCCCGGATCGGTGAAGTGGTGAATCGTGCTATGCAAAAAGTCGGCGGGGGGGATGAAGTCGGCGTCGAAGATCGCGATAAAATCCCCCGTGGCCGTCGCCAAACCGTCACGCAAAGCCCCGGCCTTGAACCCGTGGCGATGCTCACGGTGAACGAACACGATGTCATGCCCCCCGGCCTTCATGCGTTGCACGCAGGCGGCGGCGATGGTGGCGCAGGAGTCCGTCGAATCGTCAAGCACCTGGATTTGCAGGCGATCGGTCGGGTAATCCAGACGACAGGCGGCTTCGATGATCCGTTGGGCCACGGATGCCTCGTTGAACATCGGCAGTTGTACGGTTACGGATGGGAGATCATGGAAGGGAACCGGCGTTGGCAAAGGTTGTTTCGCCAGGCGGTGTTGGAGCCAGACGAGCCAGTAGCGGTGCAGGCCGTAGATCGACGCGATGGCCAAGAGCGTCATGTAAATGACGGCCAAGAGGTGATGAAAGAGGTTTGACCAGTCAGGGGTGGGCATGGGCCGGGCGCTAAACCGCAAGCGTTTTATCACGGATTACTTTTGCGTGACTTCCACCTTGGCCCAATAGGCTTCGGGGTGCTGGGTTTTGCCGGCCTGTTCGTTGGCACGGTTGAACAACTCGATGCGTGGTGACTTGCCCGCCCAAGCCGTCAGATCCACGTCCACATCCACCCAGCCGTCCTTGGTCGTGGTCTTGTTGATGGGCATGGTCTTGATGATGCGGTTATCCACCCGCACTTGCAGAATCCACTGGCCTTCGGGGTGGTGGCCCACAGTGAGATTGAGAAACGTCTTCTTGCCCGCCGGGGCCTCGGCGGTGATCTGCAACATGCAAGGCGTATCGGCGCTCAGCGGATTGGTGACAAAGACATTTTTCTTGCCCGCCAATTCATCCTTCAAGCCGGGGTCGTTGGCGTCGCCGCAGTTGAGAATCCCCCACCAAGGGAGGAACTTGTGGAACTCGTCGGTGATGCGTTGGAGAAACTCACGGTTGAAGCCGGGGTCAGTGGAGATTTTGACCAGTTCCTCGCCGCTGTATCGCTGGCGGTCGGGGGGCATGCCCTTGCGGTGGAAGAGCAGATAGTTGTAGAAGCGGGGCTTGGGGTAATAGCGGCCCCAGGTGTCGTGGCCACTGTTGGGCACGGCGGTGGCTTGGGCGTCGATGCCCTTGGATTTGAGGGTGGCCGCCATGGTGCGTGAGCCTTCGGTGAAGCCGCCGTCGTCGGCACCGACGATGATCCAGACCGACACCCCGCGCAGTCTTGCCGCGGCCTGTTGGATTTCCACATCCACCGCCGAGATGGGCACGATGGCGGCGAACTTTTCCGGGGCCTGCATCCCGATGAGCCACGTTCCCTTGCCGCCCATGGACAGGCCGGTCAAATAGATTCGCGTCTTGTCCACGCGGTAGTTTTTCTGCACATCGTCCAAGAGCGACACCACGGCTTCTTTCATGCCGGGTGAATCCCAGCGTTGGCCGGGGCCGCATTGGGGTGAGACGACGATGAAGGGGAAGCTTTCTTGCAGGGCCTTGGCGCGTTCGAGTTCAGCCGACGGGCCGTGGGCGAAGATGGCCCCCAAGTCGGTTCCGCCTTCGCCAGCGCCATGGAGAAAGACGATCATCGGGCAGGAGGATTTCGCCGGGTCGTAGTCCTTGGGCAGGTAAAGGAGGTAGGCGAACTCCAACTTGATCTGATCCTGGCGGATCTTGCCATCCTGCTCGCGGAAGCGGGCTTGGACGGTGGTGCTGAAAAACATCTTGTGATGCCCCGGCGTGGTGGGCAGGTCCGCACCGCCCCCCCCGGCATTAGTGTCAAGCCGACGAGACTGCGCCAAGCCCGGCGCGGGTGAGAGAATGACCGCAATCAACACCGCGACAAGAAGCGGAAAGTGGCGCATGAAATTTCCTTGATCGTGTCTCTGGGGGGATAAAGTTAAACGAGCGTACCGCAAGCATTATTGCTCTTTTTCCCCACCCGAAAGCCCAGCCGCTCCGCGGCTGGGAGTCCCCGCCGCAAAAAGCCCCCCACCCCTCCCCAAAAAAAACCCCCCATCTCACCCCACCACCCGACTCACCCAAGGAATCCGCAACAAAACCAAAGTCAACACAAAACTAGGCACCAGCACGATCAACGTCCAAAGCGGAATCCCCACCCAGGCGTTGGGCCAGGCAAACAACACCCCGCCATGATTTTGCGCCCAAGGGCCAAGTCGCACCCACAATAACTCGCGGAACAGTGGGTGGCACAAATAAACCCCCAGCGTCGCCGGTGCCAGCACCTCCTCGGCAAAGCGACCCAGCCGGCCCATTTGCCGCCACGGGGTGCGGAAAGTGTTGACCACCACCACCCAGCCGCAGAGGGTCATGACCACCCGCACCGGGCTTAAAAAATCGTAGAGCAGCAGCCCCAGGGAATAGGGATACCCCTTTTGTGGACTGCCCAACCCAAAATGACTCGTAAGCCAACCCGTGCCCAGCGCCAAGGCCAGGATGGAGGCGATCAGTCCCACCCAGCACCAGGCCAGCGTTTTCTTGTCCACCAGGCAATGCCGCAGCAGGTAGCCCGCCAGGTAGTAGCCGACGAAGGGGGCGAAGCGGGCGAAGGCCGACAATTCCGTGCCGAACAGTCCGTTGACCACCGAATCCGCCGAGGCCAGGCCCAAGGTCAGCACCACCGCCAGGGTCATTTGCCCGCGGGTGGCGTGATGGGTGAAGACCCAGAACAAGGGCGTCAAGGCGTAGAGCACCGAGAGGCGAAAAACGAAATGCAGGTGGGCGTACGGTTGGCCCAACAGCAGTTGCCGCCAGAGGTTTTGATGCCAGTCCTCGGGCAAGCGGAGTTTCAAGGCCCCGGCCTCGACCCATCCGGTGTAATACACGCCCAGGAAGGCAAAGACAATGGTCCAGAAGACCATCGCCACTCCCAAGCGACTCAGGCGTTTGCGGACAAAGACGCCCAGGCTCGGATACCGGCCAGGCTCCAAGAGAATCGCCCCGGAGAGCATGATGAACATGGGCACGGCGAAGCGGGCCACGGACTCAAACCCGTTGGCGATCCACCAGTCGGCGGTGAGATGAAATCCCCCCCCGCCCCCGCCCCCGGCAGTGCCAGCCGCACGGGCTTGGACATTACGGTCGGCAAAAAGCACCATGTCCGCCACA
>JBBRGB010000274.1:0-4083 GCA_038241095.1 Phycisphaerales bacterium | reverse complement strand
ATTTGCTGCCAGTGGCGGCGCGGGCTTTGGCGGACTATCCAGGGCCGGTGATGGTGGCCACGGCGGGGCGGTTGGACGCCGCGACCGTTGAAAGCCTGCGGGTGGAGAATCTGTTGTTGGCGGATTACCTGCCGGGCATCGAGGCCGCGGCCCGCAGCGCCATGGTCATCTGCAACGGCGGCAGCGCCCCGGTGTACCAGGCCCTGAGCCAAGGCACGCCCGTCATCGGCATCGCCTCCAACATGGATCAATACTTGATGATGCGGGTCGTGGAAGAACGCGGGGCGGGGATTCTGATTCGGTCGGGACGCTTCACCGAGAAGCGACTTCAAGCGGCGGTGACGGCCATTCGTGAGGATGACAGTTTTCGCCTCGCCGCGGCCAAGTTGGGGCGTGCCATCGCGGCGGTGGACACCAAGCGGGTGTTTGCGGAGTTTGTGGATGGCGTGGTGAAGGCGTTGCGGTGAGAGGGTGGTCGCCCGCCATTGGGGCCTGACGGCTTAAGTTTGCACACATCGTTCCCCCGTAACCGACCGGTGTGTTTTCACCCCAAAGGGGTGGCGGAATGTAGCCACGGGTGGAGCGGAGCGCAACCCGTGTGAAAGAATGCACGGGAATAGTTCGCCCCGGCAGGGGCGACGGAATCGTTAGAGCACCAGTCCGTCGCCCCTCCGGGGCGATTGACCAATATCCACTGCTTTCCAAGGGTTGCGCTCTCGCTCCACCCGTGGCTACAACCCGTGACCCCTGCCGGGGTCAAAGACGCGAAACCCACGCCAAAACGATGCCAAGATGTGGGCAAACGTAAAGCCTGACGACCCCGTTAACAGAGGTGATGCGCTGGGGGCGCAAAAAAACTCCTCCGACTTGCGTCGGAGGAGTTGGTTGGAACGGTGTTGTCGTAGTCGCGTCTTAGGCGCGGCGGCGACGGGTGACTCCAGCGGCCAGAGCGGCCAGACCCATGAAGCTCAGACCAGCGGAGATCGGCTCGGGGATCACCGAGGTGTCGAAGGTCATGTTGGTGTCCGTCTGGAATACGATGTCAGGGTTGGTGCCGTTGTAGGGGCCACCGTTGACGCTGCCGACGGTGTTGTTGAGCGGGTTGTTATCCGGGCCGACGGTCAGGGTCGGGGCGGCGCCAGCGGTGTTGAGGCCGGTGACGTTCTGGCCGAGCACGAAGCCCGAGGAGGGATCGACCGTCAGGAAGGGCGTGTCCAAGCCGACGTTCTGGAGGAACGCCAGTTGGATGATGCCAAGGCCCGAGGGATCGAACTTGAAGAAGTTGGCATCGTACTGGTTGATCTGGGCCTTGATGGTCGTCGAGGCGTTGCCTTGGACGGTGTTGATGCCGGGGTAATCGTTGCTGGGAGCCGAGTCGCCGGAGGTCTGATCCAACGCACCGATGTTGCCATTGGTGACGCTGTACGAGGTGGTGACAACGTTGGTGATTTCGGCCTTGAGGATCATGCCGGGGCTGCCCGCCACGCCGCCGGATCCGTCATTGAAGCCCTGACCGATGAGGTTGTTGGCTTCGGTCACCAGCATACCGCCGCCGACCTTGGTGTCGTTGTCGTAGTAGATTTCCAGGAACTTGGCGCCGGTGGGCAGGAAGGCGAAGGTGGCCTGAGCGCCGCCGGTGCCGGGGATGCCGCCGATGCCGATGACCTTCTCGCGGATGCCCACGACGATGGACATCTGGTTGCGGCCGGTGAGCACTTGCGGGTTGATGTCGTTGAATTCCCTGAAGCCCGCCAGGGTCGCCTGGTAGTAGGTGGTGAACTCGGTGTCAGCGCCACGGCTGCCGCCGGCGAAGGCCGCCACGGCCGCGTTGCCGCCGATCGAGATCGAGTTACCCGGGGCCCAGTCCAAGTTCAGCAGGTGGTTGACGCCGAAGACGCCGCCGCCGGTGTCATCGAAGAAAACCAGAGCCTGTGCCTGGCTGGCGGTCATTGCCGCCAGAAGAGCGCCCGCCGTAAAGAGCATTGTCTTGTTCCCCATAATCTTACCCGTCCTTTCGTTTGTTCTCGTTAGAGAACGTGGTTTGTGTCCGAGACTTAATTCCCTCGTTGCCCAGCCACAGTCTCGGACGAGTTGCGGCTGCTGAGATGCGAACTGTTTTAGAGCGAATGCGAATGGTGTTTGCGAATCTCTCCACGAGAAAGGCTCTCACCCACCACTCCTTTTCCGCTCCTTTTTCTTTCCTGCCACTACATTACCCGACTCCCGGTGAGAATGCAAGAGCTTTGAGAAGATTTTTTGAAAAAAAGTTTTTTGGAGCCATTTTAATGAGCTTTTGCCAGTAACGAAGGGTCGCAGCTTGCCCAGCTTCCCATTCCAACCTCCTAAAACCTTGGAAATTGTGGAAAACTCGCGGTTCACGGCACATTCCGCCATGAAAGTGCCGACAAAAGCGAGCGTTCGTCAACCTTGCGCCGCTCCAACCATCTGCCGCAACGCTTGCCAACCTTGGAATTGGGCTGGTGTCAGGCTGGCGGGTCGGCCTGCTTGCAGATGATGTTCCACGGCCCGAAGTCGCCGGCGCGTCTCCCGCGGCAGATTCACCCGCTCGTTGACCACCAGCCCCGTCACCCGCTGTTGCGCATGCTGCCGCATGATGCGAAGCTTCTTTTTCGTGTGCAGCTTGTACCCCTCAACAGCCACGGCCTCTTGAGTCAAACGAATCGCCATCTGAATGGTGGCGTGATCGTCATGCTCAAAAGAGAAGGTCAGGTCATCGGCGTAGCGGCTGTAATAAACGCCCGTCTTGATCGGAGCAATCGGCGCGGAATCGGTTGCCCGCTTCGGTGTCTGAAGGCTCAGATGCGCGGCCAGGGCGGTCAGCCGCGCATCGAGGCGATGGTTGAGCAAATTGCTCAGCGTCGGGCTGGTCGGTGCCCCTTGCGGAAGTCCGCCCTGATGCGTGCAGAGTCGCGTGAGCAACTTGGCGACCTGGGCATTCCAACCGATGCGACGAAAGTAGGCGGTGACCCGCACCGCGGCGGTGGAGGGGAAAAAGTCGCGGATGTCCATCTTCAACACCACGGCCCGGCCCACGTGCAGGCCCGCATGGGTGGCAATCGAACAGCCGCGCACAAAACCCATCGCCCCGGGATGCACCGCCAACTTGGCCAGCAGCCGACGTGCGATGCGGCGTTGCATGGCCTTCAATGGCGGGGCCGGGGCCAGGATGGTGCGCTGTCCGCCGCGACGCTTGGGGATTTGGAAACTTTGATAAGCGATCTCGACCCGCTGGATTTCTTCGATGGAGATTGCCAAGCGGCGCGACAGTTCTTCAAGCCCGTGGCCCACGTCATCGGGCGGCAGGGGGGCTTGCGTGGCCGAGGTCTTGCTCTTGCCGCTGTCACCACCAAGAAAGGATTTGAGTTTGTCAAAGATACCCATGCGGTACCCCGTGAAAATTGATGCGTGCGAATGTCGTGGGAGGGCGGGGGAGCGGGGGGGCGGGGGAGAAAAATCGCGGGCCGAAGCGTTGGCTCCGCCCCGCGTGGCCTTGCTCCATCATGCGATGATGGACACCGAATCTCAAAGCGGTCCAAGCGGACCCGGCTGACTAAACATCAGAATGATACAGGCTAGAAGTCAAGACGGTAGTATTTGAAATCACAAGGCTTATAGCAATTATCCTCTTTCGGTAACCATCTCGTTGATGCGCCATTGATGCGCGGAAACGCCTAATGCCCCCCATCACGACCAGCCCTGATCGCATGCACGCTGACGTAGCGGCGGCCTCTCGATATGGGCGTGCCTTTCGAGCGCACCGGGCAGCGATTCCACGGCCCAGTGGGAACCTTCCCACGATGCAGGCCATGGCGTTGTCGAATTTGGCCATGAGGGACAGTCTTGGAACCTGTGTGCAGCTGGCGAGGTCCTGAGGCGATGATCCAGGAAAATAGACGGCCAAACCTCATTCCAGTGTAGGGACTGTCATTTGGCGCCCAAAACCGGTTCTTCCGCATATTTGGTGAAATGGGCGCCGGGTCGGCTTGATGGCCAGGCGTGTGCCGCCGACCACGCCCCATCCTGTCCGAGCTTGCGGAATCCGGCGTTGGTCAGGCAGTCATG
>JBBRGB010000273.1:0-4086 GCA_038241095.1 Phycisphaerales bacterium | reverse complement strand
GCCCCCGGAATCCCCTGAGTCCCCCCCGTCCCCGGAATCCCCGGTGCCCGCATGGAGAATTTCAGGCCCCCACCATTGCGTCAGTGTCGCCTTGACCTCAGGCAAGTCCAACATCTGGCGGGCCAGCGCATCGGCGTCAATCACCGCGCAACCCAAGGACGCAAAATGCCGCGCCACGGAACTCTTGCCCGCGCCGATCCCCCCCACCAGACCAATCACCGGTTTGTGCGCCATGGAACGCGACTCAATTTCAATCACAAAATGAGATTGGGAAAAACGCGACACTAATTTAGCATCCCCCGAAAACATCCCCACGAAAGCCCAGCCGCTCCGCGGCTGGGAGTCCCCACCGCCAACAATCTCCCCTCACACCGCCACCTTGTTCTCATACCGATTCACCGCCTCCAACAACTCTTGCGCAGTCAGCGCCGCCTTGATGCCGTTGCGAACCAGTGGGTCCGTCAACATCCGGCTAATCGACGCCAAGGCCTGAATGTGCGGCCCGGTCTGATCCACCGGACTGGCCAATAAAAACACCAACTCCACCGGCTTGCCGTCAATGGAAGTGAAGTCCATCGGCGGCGAAACCTTGCCCACCGCCATGCAAAGCTCGCGCAAGCTCTTGCACTTGCCGTGGGGGATCGCCACGCCGTGGCCGATGCCGGTGCTGCGGGTCTGTTCGCGTTGCCAGACGTTGGCGCGGAGTTCTTGGCGACAGGCGTCGGCAATGCCTTGGCCAGCGGCCAGCACATCGACGAGTTCGAAGATCGCCTCCTGCTTGGTCGTCGCCGTCAAGGGAACCTTGACGCAATGGGAATTGAGAATATCCGTCAGCCGCATGGGTCTGATCCTGAAAATCGGCGAATTATTCTAGTATCGGCACGAAGCGCGGGGGGCTTGGGGGCGGGATAATTCCGGGGGAGGTAATTCGGGGGGGGACAATCCGCGATTTCGTAAAGACCACCAGAATACCCGTTTGACTCGGCGGCATCAACTCACGCGAAATGTAAGCGGGAAGAGGTTTGCCCACTTTTGGCGGCGGGGATCCGAAAAAGGGGCGGCCCCTGAATCACCGTCTTTTCTCGTGCCCCCATTGTGGCGTCAAGACATGGGAAAGACCGGTCGCGGGGAATGTCAACGTCACCGCCCCATCCACCGCGAGCTTACGCCCGTCGGCTCTGATGGCACTGTGATTAGGCGACCCGGCGCGAAATGCCTTTAGACCGTGGCGCTGGTGAACGGCAGCAGCGCCATGAAGCGTGCCCGCTTGATCGCCTGCGACAGCAAACGCTGCTCGTGGGCGTTCATGCCGGTGCGCTTGCGGCTCTGAATCTTGCCGTTGGGCGTCATCATGCGGCGAAGGTCATCGGCGTTTTTGTAGTCGATGTACAGCGTGCCGTTGCTGGAGACGCGGGTCACCTTGACGCGCGGGCCGGGGGAGAAACGTGTGAATTCAGCCATGAGTCATTAACTCCGTCGTGGGTTGGTAGCCCCGACACACGGGGCGACGGTCACTTGCGAGCCGCACAATATAACGTGGTTCGACATAGAATGCCAACCGCGACTTTTCTTTTTCGCGTTTGCCGTGTGCCGACCGACAATTGCTCGTTTGGACAAGGCCCAGGCAAATTGAGTTTCCACCCATGACCCAACTGCGTCCTTATTACCCCCAGCCCGTGCTCGACGAGAGATTCGCCCGATACGATGCCTTCTGGCGCGGGGCCGACATTGGTCGGCCGATCATCATCGCCATTCCCTGGAACAACGCGCCCTTTGCCGATGCCGGTCAACCGCGTTGCTGGGAGCAGACGGCTGCGGATCACCTGCTTCACCGGGCCATGGTCGGTGTCGATGTCCTGCCGAGCATTTGCATCGCCAATGAAACCGTCGCCTTGGCCAGCGCTTTTGGCGGGCAGGTTCATTATTCGCAGGATGGCAAGGCCTGGATCGATCCCATCATCACCGATCCTCAACAAGCCTTCGCCTTGGTGCGGCCAAATCCCACCGATGGTCTGTTGGGCCCCAGCTTGGCCCGCTACCGGGAGACAATCAAGTTGCTGGACATGGTGGTTCCCCCGCAGGTGCCGGACATGCAAGGCCCGCTCCAGACCGCCGCCCAGTTGTGGAACGAAGAGCCTTTCATCTATGCCATGTATGACCACCCCGAAGCGGTTCACGCAACGCTGCGGGTGGTGACCGATCTGATCATCGAAGTGTATCGTCATCTGAGCGACCATTACCCCGGCGCGGAGTTGATGAACTATCCACCCAGCCACCTGCCCCGTCGCTTTGGCGTGGGCATGACCGAAGACTTCATGCACTTGGTGACGCCGGAGCAATACGAAGAGTTCGGCCTGCCTTACGTCAATCGCATTTCCGATGCTTTCGGCGGAATCTTCATCCACTGTTGCGGACGCTTCAAACAACACTGGCCCGTCGTTCAACGCATTCACAATCTTCGCGGGCTGGACACCATGTATCCCTACACCAACCCGCAAGAGGTGTACGAGGCGTTTCCCAACATCGTGCATTCGATGGGGCTGGATTACGCCGAGTCGCATCGCAATTTCAAGGACGCGAGCCCCGATGCCTGGCTGGAGTTCCTCATCGAGCGCACGCCGCGAAACATTCGCTGGCAGTTCGTCACCGAAGCGGACAACAAGCAAACCGTGCCGCGACAACTGCAAATCATTGAAGAACGCTGGACACGCCAATAAGACGTTTCATCCCTTTTCACTTCACCTCGATGCGGGGGTCGATCCAGACGTAGGCCACATCCACCGCGAGGTTGAAGGTGATGAGCATGGTCGAATAGACCAGCACCACGCCCAGAATCAGGAACTGATCCTTGTTGAGCACGGCATTGACGAAATGCTCACCCATGCCGGGCAGGGCGAATACTTTTTCGACCACGAACGAGCCGGTCATGGCCATCGCCGCGGCCGGGCCGAGGAAGGAAAGCACGGGCAGGAAGGCGACTTTGAGCGCGTGGCCAAAGAGGACGCGGGTGTGGGAGAGTCCCTTGGCGCGGGCGGTGCGGACGTAGTCGCTGGTCATCACGTCGGCCAGTCCCAGGCGGATGAGCCGGGCGATGTAGGCCGCGGGCATGGCCGCCAGGGTCAAGGCCGGCAGCACCAAACCTTTGAGCATCTCACCAAACGCGGCCCACCAGCCCGCATCACTCACGTTCCATCCCGGCCACTCCCAAGGGCCGATCGGTGCCCATTGCACCAGCCCCGCGAACAACGCCAGCAACACCGAGC
The DNA here is from genome assembly GCA_038241095.1 of Phycisphaerales bacterium. Taxonomy (GTDB): domain Bacteria; phylum Planctomycetota; class Phycisphaerae; order Phycisphaerales; family Phycisphaeraceae; genus JBBDMX01. Next base: position 823 of record JBBRGB010000273.1, on the reverse strand, counting down.
CGGTGACAAACGTCGGCAAACTCACACCCAACAGCGCCACGATCAGACTCGTGGCGTCCAAAGGCGAGTGCGGCCACAAGGCCCCGATCACGCCCGCGCCGACGCCGATGAACAAGGCCATGACCACGGCCACCACGCCCAGGGTGAGACTGATGGGCATGCCTTGGGCGATGATGTCGCTGACGCGCTGGTCGCGGTAATGCAGGCTCGGGCCGAAGTCCAAGCGGGTGACGACGCCGCGCACGTATTCATAGATGAAGGTGGTCGGGCTGTCGAGGTGGTACTGCGCCCGCATGGCCTGCTGGACTTCGATGGGCGGGCGCTGGCCTTCCTCCCGCGCCAGCGGATCGCCCGGCACGATCCACGCCAGGGCGAAGGTCACCAGGAAGATCACCGCCAGGATCAACGGGTATTGCAGCAGCCTAGCGAGGATCAATCGCGCCATGGCGGTATGGTACTCTGCCTTTCAACGGTGGCGTCCGCGGTTGGACTTGGGGTTCGGCGGCATAAGGCTCTCTCTGACTCCTAGCTGCGATGTCCCCGTCGCAGTCCCCGGCCCCCGGCCCCCCGGTCCCCAGCCCCCGAAGTGCGTGACGGTGACATCGCTCCAAGAAGGTCTTTCAATGGCGGGTGCGGCAATGACTCAAGAAGGCGACGGGCAACCCTCATCGCGCTGTGCGTTGCGGGCCTTGCTCCTGCTGGCGGGCATGGTCGGCGTGGCGACGTTGGCGGCCCTGCTGCCGTGGCTGGATCGCGGCCCCAACGGCTTCGCCTTGGTCGATGGCGGGGTGACCTTGCGCCAACTGCCCGCGTGGCTGGTGCT
>JBBRGB010000272.1:0-4087 GCA_038241095.1 Phycisphaerales bacterium | reverse complement strand
TTCGCACACTTACGATGTTCGCGGCCGCACCGCCCACGAGGCGACGTTCAATCGCAACGATGGCGCGTTTCGCAGCCGGGCAACACAGCAGGGCTACTCGCCCTTCTCCACTTGGACTCGCGGGCTGGCATGGGCCATGCTGGGTTACGCTGAAGAATTGGAGTTTTTCAAGACCATCACCGACGCGGATTTCAAGGCCTCCTGCGACCTTGGCCGGCGTGAGGTGATGAAGGTTTACGAAGCCGCGGCCCGCGCCACCTGCGACCACTGGATCGACGATGCGACCGCCCTTGACGGCATCCCTTACTGGGACGATGGCGCGCCGGGATTGGCGAAGATGGGTGATTGGCGGGAACGAGTTGCGGAGCCGATCAACGATTTTGAACCGGTGGATTCCAGTGCCGCAGCCATCGCCGCCCAAGGCTTGTTGCGCTTGGGGCATCACCTTGGTGGTCGCGCCGGCAAGCGTTACACCACTGCCGGACTGAGCGTGGCGAAAACGCTTTTCACCGAACCTTATCTCTCCACCAACGCCCGCCATCAAGGCCTGATCCTGCACTCGATTTACCATCGGCCCAACAACTGGGACCACATCCCCAAGGCAAGCAAAATCCCGCATGGCGAATCGAGCATGTGGGGCGATTACCACGCTCTGGAACTGGCGCTCTTGATCAAGCGCTTGGCGGGCGGGGATTACATGACGTTTTTTGACATCGGAGAAAGCGTGCGATGAGTCAGGACACGAAAACGGCGATTGTGACCGGTGGCGGGCGAGGCATTGGCCGGGCCATTGCGGTGGCGCTGGGCGGGCGCGGTTTTCACGTGGTGGTGAATTACAACAGCAACGCCACAGCCGCCGATGAGTGCGCCGCCATGATCCGCGCCGCCGGGGGCCAGGCCGTGACCGTTCAGGCGGACGTGGCAAAGCTCGACGATCACGCGCGGCTGCTCGATGCCGCGTTGGAAAACTTCGGCGGTGTGGATGTGCTTATCAACAACGCCGGCATCGCCCCCAAGGTGCGGGCCGACCTGTTGGAGATGACGCCCGAAAGTTACGACGCTCTGTTGGACACCAACCTGCGGGGGCCGTTTTTTCTTTCCCAGCGCATCGCCAACCACATGCTCAAAGGTGCAGCTGGCGCACTGGGAACGGGCTCCACTTCCGGGGCCACTTCCGGGGGCGGGGGCGGGGCCGGGGGGCGCGGAACCATCATCAACATCAGTTCCATCAGCGCTTACACCGTCAGCGTCAACCGTGGCGAGTACTGCGTGGGCAAGGCGGGCATCGCCATGATGACCCAGCTTTTCGCCGCACGGCTTGCCGCCGAGGGCATCAACGTTTTTGAAATCCGCCCCGGCATCATCGCCACCGACATGACCTCCAGTGACGCGGTGCGTGCCAAATATGACAAGCTGATTCACGAGGATGGTTTGTTGCCCACGCCACGCTGGGGCGAGCCGGGGGACATCGCCAAGGCCGTGCTGGCGATTGCTGATGGCGCGTTTGCCTACTCACCGGGGCAGGTCTTCAACATCGACGGCGGGTTCCACATTCGTCGGCTGTGAGTCACACCCGCAGCAAGACCGCTCCACCGGCGGGCAGCGACAGCGACTCTCCGCAGGCCACTCCCGTCGCCAGATTGATCGCCCCCGGCACGGGTGAAACGACTTCCGCCGCATCTTCGCCGAAGTTCACCAGCAGCATGTAGGTCTTGCCGTCCATTGCGGTGATGCGCAGGCCACGCACCAGCGGCGCGTTATCGAAAGCCAGTTCCGCATTAGCGTTGCTGGCGGCGAATGCCTCGGTTTGTTTTCCGTTCACACTTGAAAGCACCGCCCAGCCGGCGTCGATGATCGTCGCCCCGGCGTCCCACCATCGTGGCTCCACTTGGCAGGACCAGCCGATCTCTTCTACGTAAAGCGAGCGGTAGGTTCCGCCCCGCCGCTGTGTGGAACGCGACAGGCCCAGCGTTTCACCACCACGCAAACCCACCACGCCGATGCGACCATCGACACAGGCCCACCGGCCAAGGTCAATGACCTCATCGCGCGACGGCGGGCTGGTCAAACGGTGTTCACCCCGCTCGCTTTGCAGGATGCGTTGCGAAGCGTTGAGCAAGTCGTTGGGCACGTTGAGATTCATGCCCATGATGCGCGTGGTGCGGGCGCGGATGGATGCGGCGCAGTATTCCAGCGCCACGACAGTGTGGCCATCGGGCAGGGCCGCCACGGCCAGGGCGTGAACGGCCGCGCCATCCTGGCGCCAGCCGTCGGCCAGGAAAAGATCGGCCCCTTCCAACACCGCGCCGGTGGCGAGAAAGCCACCCTCAAACGCTTGCACCTGGCTGCGCAACAATTTTCGCGGCGCGGGCGCGGCCGGGGACGACTGCTGCCCCGTGAAGCGCACCACACCGCCCATGTTGTGCTGCCATTCCGCCAAGTGGCCGTCATCGGGAGGCAGGCACAACCCCTGCGCCAGCCCGTAGGCCCGCCAAGCAAAAGATGCCAGCCGGGTGGTAGAGCGATGCAGCACCGCGCCGTATTCCGGTTCGATCCAACCACCCGCCACGGATTGCTCAAAGGTCACGGCAGGCTTTGAATCCACCGCCTTGGGCTTGATCACCAGCGGCGCGTAACAGGCGACCATGCTCAAGGCCGCGGCCCGATCCGACTCCAAGCGCGTGAAGTAATAAGGGCTGGCATCATAAAGCTCCGCAAGGCGGCGCGAATAAAACCCGCCACCCCCCCCACCCGCCCCACCGCCATCCCCAGTGCACGCCGCCTCATCCTCGATGAGTTGCAACTGCTTGCCGATCAGTTCAAGCGCGTGGGCATCGTTGAGGTGATCCGCCGCGTATAGCAGCGAAGGCAGCAGATACTCCTGGCAGTAGGCGTAACGCACCCGCGTGTCGCCCCCCAGCCGGGCAAGGCGACCATCGGCGAAGACCATCTTCCGCAGAACCCGCCAGAGATCCGCTTCGTGAAAGTGCAGCGATTCCGGCGCGGCATGTCCCGCTTTTTTCAGATCAAAATGCAGCATTGCCGCCTGCGAGACGCAGATGGTCATGTAACCGATGTTGAAGTAACCGTGGTGATCCAGAGCGAAGTTGTCGAAGAAGTTGGGACCGACGTGTCGCTCCCTGACGGGCTTGCCGGCGACGATGGTGTCATCCGTCGCGTCGGCGGCGATGCTCACACTGTTGATGAGGTAGCGATGCGCCTCCTCACGCCAGGCCAAGGCATCGGCATGATCGGGATACATCTCCGCCACCCGCCAAAGCAAGGCCCCAACCCAGATGTTGCTCTCGGGATTGTTCTTGCCACTGTGGCCCCAACGGTCGGCCTGCACACCGACATGCGGCCCGCGACGATGTTGCCGCAACTGCCAGTCCGCTTCGCTTTGCAGCATGATGCGCAGGGCTTCATGGTCTTGCGTAGACAAATGCGGTTGCAGGGCCGCGACGCCGTGCATCATGCGTTCGATGCCCAACGGGCTGATCCATGAGTGGCCCCATTTGGAGCCATCGGTGCAGTGGCCCGGGCCGGTGACGTGGCTCCAAAGGGTGTACCGGAACGCGGCCAAAGCGCGTCGCAGCACGGCCTCGCGGTCGAGGTCAGCCGGGGCATCGGGGTGCGTCGCCAGCACGGCCATGGCCGCGGCATAACGCTGGTTGGTCTGGTAGCCCCAGTGGTTGTAACCCGTGCCATAACAGCCCAGGCCAGCGTGCTCCGGCAAGTCGTACCAGTCGCGCTGGGCGAAATGAAACCAGTCGGCCAGGAGACGAAGGATGCGGGGAATGTCGATCATTTCAGGTCACTTTGGATTCGGTTAACCACCAAGGGCACCAAGGCAACCAAGGATACCGCTTTTGGAAAAACGCTTCGGACAAAGCTTGCGTTTAGCGCGCATGGAATGCAACAATTCTTCATCCCCGTCCCCACCCGTTAAACTTGGACGCCATGAACGATCTTTTTTCCCCGCGCCTCAACGCCCTGCGCAAAGGTTTGGTCAAGTGGAACGCGCAAGCCCTGCTGGTGACCAATCCGCGGGACATTCGTTATCTCACCGGTTTCGCCGGCGATGACA
>JBBRGB010000271.1:0-4087 GCA_038241095.1 Phycisphaerales bacterium | reverse complement strand
GTCACCCCTTGCAGATCATCCAAAGCAAAATCGATGTTGCCCACGCGGATGCCGATGGCGTCGCCGGAAACTTCCACGGGGTCTTTGCCCGGTTCGCGGATGATGGATTCAATCGGCCGAATGCTGATGATGATCTTGGGAATCTCGCCGATGTCCACGGTCTTGGGGTTGTCGAGTTTGGGCACCCGCATCTCCACCAACTGGTCAGTGGCGATATTGCTCACCAACATGAAGAAGATGATGAGCTGAAACGTGACGTCGATCATCGGCGTCAGGTTCATCTCGGGCTTGGCGGCGCCTTTTCGGTAAACCTTGGACATAGGCACTCGTGGGGCAAAAGCGGAAGGCGAAAAGCGGAGAGCGGAGAGCGGAAACGCGGGGAGCCACGATCAGATCATCAGGCTTGGGTGGCTTCGGGCTTGGGGGTGGCCATGGGGCGGGCGGCGGTCTTTTCGGCGCTGGCTGCGGATGGCTTGGCGGACTTGGCACCGGGCTTGAAGGGGCGGATGAGGTCTTCGCTCATGATGAGGCCCTCGGAGGTGTACTCGTCGATCTTGTTGCGGATCATGGAGTAGGCGGCCAAGGCGGGCATGGCGATGATGAGTCCCCAGAAGGTGGTGACCAGGGCGGTGGAAATACCGCCGGCCAGCGCCGTGGGGTCGGGCTTGCCGCCGGCTGAAACCAGTCGGGCAAACGCCACGATGATGCCGTAAACCGTGCCGAAGAGTCCGAGCATGGGGGCGATGTTGCCCAGCACGTTCAAGTATTCGATGGGCCGCAAGAGACGGGTGGTTTCGTTGTCGCTCTGTTCCTCGACGGCGCGCTCCATCGAGCCGTAGCCGTTGGCGGCTTCGTTCAAGCCCGCGGCGGCGACTTGGCCCAGGTAGCTCGGGTCGGCATTGGCGTACTCGATGGCCTCGCGGTACTTCTTCTCGGTCATCAAGGCATTGAGCGTTTCATACGTCGTCGCCGGGATCAGCGCCGAGCGGCGATTTTTCATCGCCATGCTGATGATCAGACCCACCGACACGCCCGACAGGGCGATCAAGCCCCAGATCATCACCACACCGATCCAGTCGAGAAAGTCGCTGGCCGGGGGAGCGAAGAACATGCGAAAGACGCTGGTACTGGTGGTCGTGGGGGGACTGGATTGTGCCAAGGCCGGCGAAACCAGCAGGGCGGCGAAAACCAGAACCGAAACGAAGGCAAGGCGTCGAAACATGCGAACTCCTTCAATGGCGTCTATTTTTCTTCCGGGTATCAAAACAGTTTGTGGTCTTATCACGAACAATGCAAACCGTGGGCAATTCGGCGGGTGTTGAAAACTTGTGGTGGCGGCTGATTCTCCCTTTCACCGTGTCACCCCCTCACCTTGTCACCCCTTCACCTTGTCGCGGAATCAACACTCCGCTTCGCTGCGTGGCTAAACGGGGTGTCATGTCTCCCACGATTTCTCACTCTCCCTGCGTGGCGCTGCGTTTGAGTTCCTGCAAACGTTTGACCATTGTCGCGTCGTCGGGGTCGATGGCCACCGTGGCACGATCATACAACGATAACGCGATGTCGGGGCGGCCGATTTTCTGATGCACAAAGCCCGCCTCCATCAAGGCAGGGCCAAGGTACGAACCCTTGGGAAAGAACACCACCAGCCGCATGAAACTCAGCCCGGCATCCTTGGTCAGCTTGGTGTCATTCTTTTCCAATGCCAAGTAAAGCTGGGCGATGCCCTTCTGGTAGAGCCGCGTTTGCAGACCCGTGGCCTCGACCCGCATGGCTTTGTCGGCGGCTTCGGTGGCTTCGGCGAACTTGCCGCCGCGAATGAGCTTGGTGATCTCGTCGTCGGCGGGCATGTCTTTGGGCATGACCACCGCGGCCCCGGTGGGCGATGTCGCGCCGTCGGTTCCACCCGCGGGGGTTGTATCCCCGCCGGGCTGCGTGCCATTGTCTGGATTGCTTACCGCGTCACCGAACTTTACGGCCGCGACTTTTATTCGCAGGTCTTTGACTGCCTTGGCGGCGTCGCCCTGCAACTGCGGCGCGGCCGCGTCCAAGGCGCGGATGATCGCCTGCTTCAATGATTCATTGCTTACCGCCTTGATCGCCTCGGGTGGAAACGCCTGGAGATAAAAATCGCCCGGCTTGCTCCGCGCCAGCGCCAAGTAGGCGTTGACAGCTTCCATCGGTTGCTGGGCCGCAGCGGCGGCGACCATCTGCCGATACGTCGCCCAATCCCGCAGCCAATCCTGCCTGGCCTTGCTCCGCACCCCAGCCAGAAGATTCACGGCCTTGGGCAACTCCTTGCCATTTTCCAGCAGGGCCTCGGCCTCGCCAAGGTCGGGCATGGCCGTCAAACGGAGACCCTGCACATCTTTTAGTTTGCGTTGCGCTTCGCTGCCGGCGCTGCTGACATAGTTGATGTTGCCGTCACTGATGCTCTGAATGGTGACGTCCTCGATCCAGAACCCGCCGAGTTTCACCGCGTCGGCCAAGGACTGCGAGGCCATCACCCCGAACATCACCACCGCCAGAATGGCGGATGGCCAGTGTCGATCAACGTGCCTGCTTGTCAGTGTCATCATGGTGGTTGTCGTCCGGGACAAGTCTCGAGGGAGTGGGGCGTGCCATTGAACCGCATGGATGCGGTTTTGTCCAGTGCCACGAGAACGGGGACATTGACAATTTCCATTCTCTTGGCCACGAGCCGCGTACGCAGTAAGCGGGGTACGAGCGTTTGCTTATTGATGCCCCCTTTTCTTTACTCAACGCAGGCCCAGTTCACCGGCATCGACGAGCTTGTAAACCCCGCCGGACTTGTCGCTGATGACCTTGAGCGTGGGTTGGAAGCCATAGGCCTCCAGCGGGTCTTTGTAGAGGAACTGGAGGGTGTTGATCTTGGTGCCCGCAGAATTGGCGCGTTCGATTTCGGCCAAGAGTTCTTTTTGGTCGCGTTCGTAATGACCCCGGCCGGTGATGTTGTCCGAGAGAATGTAAAGCAGGTCGGGCCGGTAGCGCAGGGCTTGGATGACGGCGGGCACGGGGTCGGTCAGGCCGCGGGGCACGACATTGCCAGCTCTGGGATCCATCCAAGCCATCGCCTTCTCTTTCATCTCCGGCGTGGCGGGCGTCAGGCCCGACGGCGGCATCTCCACCACATGTCCATCGACGGCGAAGATCACCGCGAAGCTCTGCTGGTCGGAAAGATCATTGATGGTTTTCTTAAGTTCCTGGATGACAAAGGGCAGGGTATCGATGAGCGAGCCGGAGGCGTCGATGATGAAGGCGATCTTGCGGGCGTTGCCCCCGCCGCCGATGAACCCCACGGCAAAGGGGCCGTCCGCCCCGACATTGCCGCCGAACGGATTGGCCTTGGCCCCAGCGCTTCCCCCGGCCACGCCGATGAGCCGACTGTCGAGCTTCACTTTCTGATTCGTCACCTGCGAGTTTTCGGTGCTCTTGGTCAGCGACCGCTTGGCAGCCGACTGCTGTTGCACCTTCTGTTGACTCTGTGAAAGCTGGGCACCGGGCCTTTCACTCAACCGCACTGAAGGCACGATCGGGGCCTCTTCCTGCACTTGCTTGACCGTTGTCCAGACAATGAAGATCGCCAGGATGAGAATGCCCACGTGCAGCAAGACCGAGATGCCCCAAGGGAGCATGGTCGAGAGCACCGCGGAAATTTCCTTGCCCACATCCTCCTTCTCTTCCTCTTCGAGGAGTTGCTCCTCAACCGGCGGTTGAGGCTGGGCGGGTTGAGACGATGGCGCGTCGGCGAAGCGGCTGATATACATGACGCGGTTCCTTGCAAAAGTCGATCAATGCGTTTGAGAATCATAACCGAGCAGGGCAAACCCGTAAGCGGGACGGCAAGCTCATCGGATCACAGTCACAGGCCCAGTTCGCTGGCATCGACGAGTTTGTAAATCCCGCCGGACTTCTCGCTGATGACTTTGAGCGTGGGCTGCAGGCCATAGGCTTCCAGAGGGTCGCGGTAGAGAAACTGAAGCGTGTTGATCTTGGCTCCCGCTGTGTTGGCGCGGTCGATCTCGGCGATGAGTTCCTGTTGGTCGCGTTCGTATTGGCCCCGGCC
>JBBRGB010000270.1:0-4120 GCA_038241095.1 Phycisphaerales bacterium | reverse complement strand
GCGGGATGCTGTGTGGCTCCCTACCGAGGGTTTTCCACAGAGCATGGATGTCCCCTTTTTCGCACCCCTCACGACCCGACGACTTCCTCCTGCACCTGCTTGGCCACCTCGGCGTCGGCGATGTTGTCACTGTGACACACGGCCTTCTTGCCCTTGTGCGCCAGCTTGTGAATCGCTTCGGGCGACAGCACGCCACGCTGTTGCAAAATCTCCTGCTGCTCCACAGTCAGGGCCGCGCTCTTGATGGCTTTGTGCGCCGGCACGGCTTGCGCGTCCTTGCCACTGGCCCAATCGGTGATTTCCTTGCTAATGCGGACGCTGCACCAATCGTGGCCACACATGGCGCAGAAATCGGTATCGACATCAAGGTCTTCATCGTGATAGGCGCGGGCGGTGTCGGGGTCGAAGGAAAGCTCGAAGTGCTTTTCCCAATTCAGGGCAGCGCGGGCCTTGGTCAATTCGTCATCCTGCGTGCGTGAGCCGGGGATGCCCAAGGCGATGTCCGCGGCGTGGGCGGCGATTTTGTAAGCGACGCAGCCTTGCTTCACATCGTCCTTCTTGGGCAGGCCCAAGTGCTCCTTGGGCGTGACATAGCAGAGCATGGCCGCGCCGTGATAAGCCGCAGCCGTGGCACCGATGCAGGAGGTGATGTGGTCGTAACCGGGGAAAATGTCGGTCACCAGCGGCCCCAGGACGTAAAACGGCGCGCCGTGGCACAGCCGCCGCTGAAGCTTCATGTTGTATTCAATCTGATCAAACGGTACGTGGCCGGGGCCTTCGATCATCACCTGCACACCCTTGCGCCAAGCGCGCTCGGTGAGCTGGCCAAGGGTGTAAAGTTCGAGAAGTTGGCAGCGGTCGGTGGCGTCAGCCAAACCGCCGGGCCGGCAACCGTCACCGATGGAGAAGGTCACATCGTGGACCCGCATGATGTCGCAGATTTCCTCCCAGAGCGTGAACATGATGTTCTGGCGGTTGTGGGTGAGCATCCACTTGGCCAAGAGTGAACCGCCGCGCGAGACTAGGCCGATCAAGCGATTCTTCACGAAGGGCAAGTGTTCGCGCAGCACCCCGGCGTGAATGGTGAAGTAGTCCACGCCTTGTGCCGCCTGATGCCGCAGCGAATCAAGCACCATCGCTTCGTCCAAGTCTTCGATCTTGCGCCCGATGATCATGGAGTAGATGGGCACGGTGCCGATGGGAACGGTGCTGTTCTCGATGATGGCTTGGCGCGTGGCGTTGAGGTCGCCACCCGTCGAAAGATCCATGCAGGTGTCGGCCTTCCAGCGCTCGGCCCACTTGACCTTCTCCACTTCCTGATCGATGTTCGACGACACCGGCGAAGCGCCCATGTTGGCGTTGACCTTGGTCAGCGCCGCCCGGCCGATGGCCATGGGGTCAAGCTTGTAACCCAGGTGCGTCTTGTTGGCGGGAATCACCATCCGGCCCGCGGCCACCTCGTCACGAATCTGCACCGGCGTCAGGTGCGGCTCACGGGCCGCCACCCGCTCCATCTGCGGCGTGATAATCCCCAGCCGGGCGTATTCCAACTGCGTCAAAGGCTCAAACCCCACGGGCGCTTGCCAAGCCCCGGCGTGCTCGTAATTGCCGGCATCCAAGCAAGTCCAATCCGGGGGCATGAAGTCCCAGGCCGTCTTATCGGAGGGCTGGGGCATGCCCGGGGTGTCGGGCGAACTGAACGTCAGCCGACCCGCCAGACCGGAGGCGATTTGTGGCTTGCGGGCAAACGAGCCGGGCGTGGTGGTCGTAGTCGCACCGTCGATGGCGGCGGGATTGGAGCCTACTTCGGGCAGATGGAAATCAATGGCCGCGGGATCGGTCTCATCGGGATGACTGGCGTTGTCAGACGAGGCGGTGTTACGTGTGATCACGGGTGATCTCCTTTGGTGAGTGCGTGGCGGCATGGGCCGTGGAAACGGCGTGCCACTAGGGCCGGGGCAACCGGCAAGGCGAAGGGAAGGATTAATGAAGCGACGGAGGCGAAATGAATCACATCGTGCTTCGCTTCCCTACGCCGGTGCGAACCGGTTCAGGTTCCAGGGTCTGATCTCAGCCCCCAGCAAACCGGGGCACCCCTAGCGAACTTGTATGAGCATACGCCCCAACCCCGCGACAGTAAAGCCCCGCGAGGGTATTGGTGGGCCTTAATGGTTCGCACCCATCCTCACAGGCTCGACAGCAGCAACCTGAAGTCTTGGATGGTTGTTGAAGCGTTCGATGGTTCGGATTCAATGCTGGCCGTCGCTTCGTCGGCGGCTTGGCGGATCAGAGCCGCGACAACCGGCCCGTCGGTCGGCATCGACTTGCCACGCGCCTTCTCAAGCGCGCGCAACAGCGAGACGCAGGCGGTGAAAAACCGAGGCCAGTTCACCAGCACGATCCGCCGCGGGCGCAAAGCCAGCAGTGATTCCCACGGGGCCGGGTTCTTCAGGCGAGCGAATCCGTGTTCCACGGAAAGGACATCGATCGCCTCCCAACGCCGAGCCACCTTGGAGATGTTGCGGTACGACTGGCCGGACCATGCCGCCACGGAACGCAACTTCGCGTGGCCGTGATTGGACAGCAGATGCACCAGGATGAAATGCCGGGCATCGTTGCCCAACAGGTCACGGGCGCGAAGAATCACGGTGGAGTTGGTCGTCTCCGCTTTGCCGGGTTGGTGCCGCCGGTCATTGAGCGCTTTGGTTTGACGTTGAAAGTCGGCGCGGAACGCCGTCAGCTCTTCCACCGATTTCCAGCCCTGGCGTGGAACAGTCGCCGAGTTGGAATCACTTCGCCGTTGCGTGCCAAGGGCGCGCGAGTTAAGAATCTTGGGATCACCTTGGATTTTGCCAAACTTGCCAATGCGCGGAACCAGAACGGCTTGGTCGTTCTCACACCACCAGGCAAGGGCTTGTTCCTTAAAGCGAGGCTGTGTGGGGAAGAACTCCAGCGAACACCAGAGCAGTGCCTCGGGATCGATGGCTTCCTCGTGGGGAGCCGGCCGCGGAACGCTCAACGGAACACCCAGCGCGCGCCACTGGCTATGGAGCAGGTCCAACAGCCAATCGCGGATGCGATGCTCAGACGTAGTAAGCGAGGTCTTCATGGCCCAGACTCCCAATTACCTGCTTGACCACCAGCCGCTTCTCTTCAAAGTCCTTGCGTGTGCGCAGCCACTCGACGGCCTGGTCAAGTTCGGCATACGTCGGGGTCAGCCCCTTGAGGTCCGCGAAATGAATCGCCTGCCGCGGGCACAGTTCATCGGCGGCGGCATAGAGTTTCAACGCCATCAGGTCCTGACGCCCCAACAGCCGCAGCGTCAGACGGTTGCCGACTCGCAAGTTGAGCAGGCGGTCGGCAAAACCCTTGGGCAATCCGGCCCGCGCCAAGGGAGCCACGCCGAGGTTGATCCAGTTTGCCCCCATGCCCGCCAGTTCGGGGTGGTTGTCGACCACCTGTGTAATGCAGCCAACCATTTCGTCGGGGAACGCCTCAATGCCGATGACATTCAACGCCGTCTTGTCCCAACTGCCCAGCACGTCCACGTCGCGCGTGGGGCGGCTCTGGAGACGCCGCAATCCCAGCGCGGCCCCACCGCATACCACCCAATCCACCGGCGGACAATCCGCTAGTTCCATCCACTGCTCAAGCTCCTCAAGCAGTCGCAGAATGACGTCGGGTGTCATGTCCATGCCGACGATTCTACCTCATTTCACTGGTATCGGCAAGAAAAAGTAGAACCAGTAGTTCTAAAAAGTGGAATTATGGCGTCTTTGTTCGACGGTGGAAACACTGCGGGGCAGGTCGTGCCGCGGGGTGGTCGTGGGCATTCCACGAAAAACCTTCGCCGCACCGGCCTCCGTGGGCTTGGGATTGCGATTCAATTCGAGGCATTGAGAGTTCACCGGTCTGTTAAACTTGCGCACATGGCTGGACGCTCTTATCTAAATGTGGCGGTGTGGGGTTTGTCGCTGGCGGTGTCGCTCTTGACGCTGGGGGGCTGCCAAGCGCCGCCGGCGACGGAGAACCCGATGGTCATCGACGCCAGCGAGTACGACCGGGTTTACGATGCCGCCAAGCTGGCGCTGCGGAACCGCGGGTTTGTTCTCGACCGGCA
>JBBRGB010000269.1:0-4159 GCA_038241095.1 Phycisphaerales bacterium | reverse complement strand
CAAACGCAAGGATGGCTCGCGGCAATCCAGCGGTGGCTTGCGTCAACTGCCGGGCGGCACGACGGCAAGCCGTGGCGGACAGCATCGCGGATCAGGCATCCTGGCCGCGGCGGTGGAGGCCCAGGCCAAGCCCGGCGAAGGGCAAGATGCGAACAACGCCACCCAGCGTTCGTCGCACCCCGAACCCGAAGCCGCCGACCTAAAAGCCAGCGACGCCTTTGGACAGGTCAACGAGAAACAGCGGTGAACGGTTGATCCCCACCCTTTCACAACATTGACTATTCTCGACACGCTGATAACATTAATGCAAACAGCGTATTCGTATGGAACTCGGTGATGCTGATCTTTGATTTCATCTGGAACGATGAGAACATCGAACACTTGGCCGAGCACGGCGTGACGACCACTGAAGCGCGATACGTCGTGGAGAACCCGGTTGGGATGGAGAAAAACCGCAATGGTGATCCCATTGCCTTCGGTTACACGCAGCATGGTCGGCATCTGGCAGTGCCATTCGTATTTCTCGATGACGCCAGAACCTTGGTGTACGTGACCACCGCTTATGAAACTTCACCCCGGCAGAAGGGATGACACATGGGACGCGACATCCACCGCAAGTTGACTCCCGCCGAGCGCGCCAAGGTCGCCAAGGCCCGCGCTGTGTTTGAGTCGGACAAAGAACACATCATCGCACATGGTCGCCGCCTGTTTGAGCGTCTGGAACGCTTGCACGACGCGGTGCGAACCCTGCGCGTGGAACGTGAAGCCCAAGGCCTGAGCCTTTCGGACATGGAAGCCCGCAGTGGCATCAAACGAGCCACCCTTTGCCGCTTGGAAAACGACCCCCATCCCAATCCGACGATTCAGACCTTGCTTCGCATCGCCGAAGCCTTGAACGTCGAACTGACCATCGGCGTCAGCAAGCGTGACAAGGCGGCGTGAAAACCAGTCGCGCTACTCCCGCGCGTTGAACTTGCTCATGGTCTTGTCCAGGCCATGCGCAATCCAATGTTCCACGGCGTCACAGGCCTCTTCCAGGGCGGGTTCGAGTTTTTCCAACTGATCGACGCGGAAGCGGCCAAGGACGTAATCGACCTGTGGGATGAGGCCGGGGGCGTCGATGCCGATGCGCAGGCGGGGGTAGGCTAGGGTGCCCAAGGCGCGTTGCACATCGGTCAGGCCGTTGTGTCCACCGGCGCTGCCTTCGCCACGCAGGCGAATGCGACCGCAAGGCAGGGCCACGTCATCGACGATGATGAGGATGTCGGCCGGGTCAAGCTTGTGAAAAGTCGCGGCCTCGCCCACCGCCAGGCCCGAGCGGTTCATGTACGTCACCGGCTGCATGAGCAAACATTTTTCACCGGCGATGACGCCTTCGAGCACCCCGGCGTGAAATTTCATGCGCGGCTGCGTGAGGCTGTACCGTCGCGCCAGGCGATCGATGACCATGAACCCCGCGTTGTGCCGGGTCTGGACGTATTTCGCTTCCGGATTGCCCAAGCCGACGATCAAGCGCATGGGTGCATCTCTGAAAAGTCAACCCCCGGCGTTTGGCCAGGGGCTGAGTGTTGGCAATGAAAAAGCGTCGTCGAATTACTTCTTGTCGCCGGCCTTGCCCGCAGACTTGGCGCCGGCGGCGGGCTTGGCGCCACCGGGGGCGGGGGCGGCTTCGGTGCCTTCCTCGAGCTTCTTGCCGATGACCTCGGGCTCCGTGCCCGTCGCGCCTTCGACCACTTCGGCTTCCTCGGCTTCCGCAATGATCGAGATCGTCGCCACCACCGTGTCCTCGTCGAGCGTGGTGGTCACGCCATCGGGCAGTTTCAGTTCCGAAGCGATGATCGCGTCGCCGGCGTTCAGGCCGGAAACGTCCACGATGATGCTGTCGGGAATCTGCGTCGCCAGACACTCGATTTCGATCATGCTCACCGGGTGTTCGAGAATCGCGCCGGCTTCCTTCAAGCCCGGGGCATCACCCACCAGTTTCAGTTCGACTTCGACCGTCACGCGCTCGTTGAGATCGACGCGGGCCAAGTCCACGTGCATCAGGGTGTCGCCCAGGTGATCCCACTGCACATCCTTGATGAGGCAGGGGTCGGTTTCATTGCCGAGTTTCACTTCGAGAATGTGGGTGTGGCCGTGAAGCAGGTCGCTGAACTTCTTGCGATTCAGCGAGACGTGCAGCGGGTCGCGGCCGTGGCCGTATATCACCGCGGGCAGCAGGCCCTTTTGACGCAGGCGGGCGGCATAGCGGCTGCCGATGCGTTCACGTTTTTCGACTTGGATTTGAGGAATCTCTTTCGTGGCCATGTTGCGAATCTCCAAAAAGTTGCCTGGGGTTTCGATGCTTTGACGATCAGCCGCGACGTTCCCGCCGCAGGTCTTACGATTGGGTTTGGAACAAAAAATCAATTCTGCTGCGTCAGTCCCTTGTTCTTGCGAAAGAGACTTGAGACGGACTGGTTGTGGTGGATGCGGTGAATCGCTTCGCCCAGCAGTTCCGCCACGGAAAGTTCGACGAGCTTGCTTTCGATGGGGTGGCAACGCGGGCCGCAGGGGATGGTGTCGGTGACGACGACCTTGCTGATGGGCGAGTCGCCGAGTCGTTCCATCGCCAAGCCCACGAGCACGGGGTGGGTGCAGGCGGCCATGACTTGCGTCGCGCCTTGCGCCATCACCAGCCGCGCCGCTTCACACATCGTCCCGCCGGTGCTGATCATGTCGTCGATCATCAGCACGCTCTTGCCGGCCACGTCGCCGATGATGTTGGCGCTGGTGACTTCCGTGCCGCTGCGACGACGCTTGTCGATGATGGCCAAGTCCGCGTTAAGCCAGGTGGCGTACTTGTTGGCGCGCTTCACGTTGCCCACGTCCGGGCTGACCAGCACGATTTGCCCAAGGTCCTCACGCAGGGTTTCAAAATATTTCACGATCACCGGCGCGGCGTGAAGGTGATCCACGGGAATGTCGAAAAAGCCCTGAATCTGCTCGGCGTGCATGTCCATCGCCAAGACGCGATCCGCACCGGCGGTGGTGATGAGATTGGCCACCAGCTTGGCGGTGATGGGCGTGCGGCCTTCGTCCTTGCGATCCTGCCGGGCGTAACCGAAATAAGGAATCACGGCCGTCACCCGCCGGGCGCTGGCGCGCTTCAGACAGTCGATCCAGATGAGCAGTTCCATCAGGTGCGCGTTGACGGGGTGGTACGTGCTCTGCACCACGAAGCAGTCCCGGCCACGCACATCCTC
This sequence comes from Phycisphaerales bacterium, assembly GCA_038241095.1. Lineage (GTDB taxonomy): Bacteria > Planctomycetota > Phycisphaerae > Phycisphaerales > Phycisphaeraceae > JBBDMX01. The sequence goes on along the minus strand of JBBRGB010000269.1, from coordinate 914 downwards.
CTCGACCTTCACAATGTTCTCGCCGTCGGGGAACATGTCGGTGTGGCCCTGGCCTTGGGGAATGTCGAGGTAACGACAGAGCCGATCGGTCAGCTCACGACTGGCCCGGCCACTGAAAATCTTGATGTCATCACGATCGGCTCGGCTCATTTCAGTTCCTCGTGATTGCCCGCGCTGGCGAGACGCGCCCTTAGCAGTCCATCGACGTTAGCCAGTTGCTCCGGGGTGTTGATGCTCAGCACATCCTCGGCCGGCACCGCTTCAACCACCGTAACCGTCTGGCCCTGGGCCTTGAGAATGCCGGGCACATCGGTGAGGTAGAACTCGCCTTGGATGTTGTTGTTTTTCAACGCGCTTAAGGCGGTGAAAAGCGACCGGCTCTCAAAGCAGTAATAGCTGGGGTTGACCTCGCGGATTTCGCGTTGGGCGGGGGTGGCGTCTTTTTGCTCGATGATCTGATCGAAGCCGCCGGCCGCGTCGCGCAGCACGCGGCCGTAGCCGGTGGGGTCATCGAGAAGGGCCGTGGCCAAGGTGGCGACGGCTTTCGTCTCCCGGTGGGTTTGCAGCAGTTGCCGAATCGTCGCGGGGCGAATCATCGGGCCATCGCCAGCCAGCACCACCACCTCGCACGAACCCGCGTCAGCCAAGAGCGGCTGGGCCATGCGAGCGGCGTGACCCGTGCCAAGTTGCTCGCGCTGCTCAACATACTCAACCCCAGATTCGTCTTTCATCGCTTCCCGTACCAGATCGCCGCGGTAGCCGATGACCAGAATGCAGCGCTTAACGCCGGCGTCCCGGCAGGCCTTGACGACCCAATGCACCATCGGCTTGTCCGCCACGCGATGAAGCACCTTGGGCAGGTCGCCCCCCATGCGCGTCCCCTTGCCAGCCGCCAGAATGATGGCGACGGGTGC
>JBBRGB010000268.1:0-4175 GCA_038241095.1 Phycisphaerales bacterium | reverse complement strand
CAGATCGATGAGGGTCAGCGTTGCCTCATGGCGGGCCTCGGAGGAAAGTTTGTCACCAAGTTTGAGGTAGCGTTGATAATCGTCAGCGGCCTGTTTGGTCTGGCACGCCGCAACCAGAAGTTTGGCGCGTTGCAGCAGGGCCGGGGCGTAATAGGCGTTTCCTGGACCGCGCTCGATGGCGACATCTAGGAGCGCCACCCCGCGGGGCAGGTTCCCCGCGCGTGCCTCGGCCGTTGCCAGCAAGAGCAGCGCGTCCAAGTTGTGTGGCGAATCGGGGAAGGTCTTGTTGAGCCGCACGATGGCTTGATTGACGGCCTCGTACTGCTGGAGGCGGAAGTAGCTCACGGCCGTCTTGTAAAGGGCCTTGTCCTGCACGCCGGTTTCGGGGCCGGCGACCTGCGATTGGGCAAAGAGGGCGATGGCCTTGCCGTGGTCGCCCTGTTCCTGGGCGGCGGAACCGGCGAGGTAGGCGGCGACGCCACGCTGTCGGTCGGGCAGTGCCTCGGCGAATTGCTTGTAATCGTTTTGCAGGCCGTCGTAATCGTGGCCGGCTAGGCGGGACCACATCATGCCCACCACGGCGGGGGCGAACTGCGGCGAGCTTTGATGATCGGTGATGATGATGCGGTAGGCGGCGATGGCTTGGCCGAAGTCGCCGGCGCGATCCAGAAGATCGCCCTTGAGCAGTGCCGCCTCGGCAACGGTGGACGGCTCGCCCAAGCCGATGACGCGATCCAGTGTGGTCAAGGATTTCTTGGCGTCGTCGGCTTGCGCCTGCACCCGCGCCAGGTCCAGCAGTGAACGCGGGCGCAAAGGTGAATCGATCTGACCGGCTTCGTCCAAGGCGCGGGCCGCGGCCTCGAGGTTGCCCGCGCCACGATACGCCAAGCCACGCAGTTGCAACACCGAGGCCCGCACCAAGGCGTCAGCCTTGTCGTCGAGCTTGATCTTTTCCAGGGCCGCGATGGCTTCCTTGTGTTTGCCCAAGTCGATGAGCACTTGGCCGCGAAGCATTTGCAGTGCGTAAAGCGGGACGATGGTGGGCGGGCCGGCGTCGTCAAGCAGACGGGCGGCGGCGGTGTTGTCACCGGCCTTGCGCGCCAGATAGGCGCGATAATAAAGGCCATCGGCGCGGCGGGCATCGTTGGTGAACTTCGCCAGATACTCGTCAAACGCCTGGGCCGCCAAGCGATCCTCGCCTCGTTGCAACAGTCGATAAGCGAAGACGAACTGCTGATTGGCGGCGGTGGTGGCGCTGTCCTGGGCCGCGAGGGGTTGCGCCAGGAACAACGACGCCAGAATGAGCAGCGTCAAGAAACGCCGCCATGCGAGCCGCGACCGTAAGGGAGCGGGTAAACGCGGTTGAGAGCCCATGACACAGACCGCTTCCTTACGGGCGCGGCTCGCAGCGGTCGCCAAGGGCAGGTCAAGGTTTGATGAAGTCTGATCGAAAAACACCGTGATATCAGCCTCCAATCTCGCTGGCTTGCTTGCTGGTGGCAAGGAACACGTTACGCATGCCCGAGGCATAGGCGGCGTCCATCACCTGCACCGCCAGGCCCAGTCGGCTGCTGCGGTCGCCACGAATCACCACCGACTCATCGGGGAACTGTTTTTGCAATTGCGCCAGGGTGGTCTTGAGCGACTCGATGGAATGAAGCTGGTCACCCAGGAAAATCTGACCGTCGGCCATGACGGTGATGACCACCTGCGTGCGCGAGCGGGCGGCGTCGGCGGCGGTTTCCGTGGCCGGCAGCGACACGTCGATCTGTCGCTCCTGCTCGCGGAAACTGCTGATGGTCAAAAAGAAAACCAGCACCAGAAAGATGATGTCGATCATGCTGGCCAGGGGAAATACGCTCATGGCCGGCGCTCGACGGGGGGCGGCGAAACTCATCGGGAGCCTCCCGCGCCAGAGGCGCTGCGCGATTCATGGGCGTGGTCGTGATCAGGCATGACCGAGGCCGAGGTCGAAACCGTCGGCGGGCTGTGGACGTGATCGGCGATGGTGTTGGCGGCGTGTTCCACCTCTGATAACGCCTGCGTGGCGCGGGAACGGATGATGGTGTAAAAGACCACGGTGAGAATCGCCACGATCAGGCCGAAGAAGGTCGTGGTCATCGCCCCGCCGATGGCGCTGATCAGCGCCCGGCTGTTGACGCTGATGGCCTGGTTGGGCAGCACAAAAAAGGCCTTCATCATCCCCAACACCGTGCCCAGCAGCCCCAGCATCGGAGCCACGGCCGCGATCTCCGCCAAGTAATTGATCCGCGACCAAAGTAGATCGCTGCGCCGCTGGCCCTCGCTCTGCACCACGTCCATGATGACCGTCTGGCTCTTGCCGGCGTTCTCCAGGCAACGCTGCAAAATGCTGGCTGAAAATACGCGGCGATGATCGCGGCAATAGCGCACCGCCTCTTCGCTTCGCCGAGCCAGCACCAGCTTGTTGACCTCATCGACAAAGCCCGTCGGTGCCATCGCGTTGCGGTTGATCGTCACCAGAAAATAGACAAAGAGCATCACGCTGAGAATCGACAGCCCGGCGATGAGGCCGTTGATGATCGGACTGGTGGCGAAGAGTTCGGCGAAGCTCGGCAAGGCCCCGGTGATCGGGTCGATGCCAGCCGCGCCCGAAGGAAGGGCGGCGGGTGGCGCTGGCGTGACTTGCGCCATGACCGATGCCGCAGGAAGCAGCACGAAGAGCATCATGGTCAGCGATAGGAAACGGAGGCGGGTCGAGATGATGCGGACCGCATGGGGCATGGTGGACTCCGAAGGCGGGAGTGCGGGGCGTGTGAGGCGGGCCAAGGCGACTCTGGCGTCGCTGGCCGCGCCTCTATTGTAGATACGTCTTACACCCTATAAAGATCGCGCGGCGATGCAAACCGGGTATCATGCCAATCTTCCCCCGAAAGCTGTCAATCCAAGAGACGAAATATGTCCGATTCCAACCGTGAAACAAGCAAAAAGCTCGACATCAAGTTCGACGACAAGGGCCTCGTGCCCGCGATTGTGCAAGACCAGGCCAGCGGGCGAGTGCTGATGGTCGGCTGGATGAACCAAGCGGCCCTGCAACAGACGCTCGAAACGAAGAAGGCCACCTTCTACTCCCGCAGCCGGGACAAGATGTGGATCAAGGGCGAGGAATCGGGCCACGTGCAGGAGGTCGTCGAAGCCCGCGTGGACTGCGATCAGGATGTGGTGCTGCTGCTGTGCAAGAGCCACGGGCCGTGCTGCCACGTCGGTTACAACTCCTGCTTCTACCGCACCGCCGACGCCAAGGGCGATCTGGTCGTCACGGACCAAAAGGTGTTTGACCCTGAATCCGTTTATAAGAAGTGACACCCCATGAGAATCGACGCCAAACTTGCTCCCGCCCATCTTGCGCCGCAATGCGACCGCGTGTTTGAACTCGCCGCGGCGAAGGTCACCGCCTTGGCCAAGGCGTGGAACCCCGCCAAGGGTTCGCCCGTCTTTACCGTCAAGGGTCAATACACCTCGCGCGGTTGGACGGAATGGACCCAGGGCTTCCAATTCGGATGCCCGCTCTTGGTTTTTGACGCCACCGGTGAAAAGCGTTTTCTCGACATGGGCCGGGACGCCACGCTGCGTTACATGCTGCCCCACGTCACGCACACCGGCGTACACGACCACGGCTTCAACAACCTTTCGACCTACGGCAACCTCCTGCGTTTGGCGTCGGAGGAAAAGAGCGACGATGGCGAGGAACGCATGGAGACCTACCGCATGGCTCTGGCCGCCAGCGGCGCGGTGCAGGCCTCACGTTGGAGCGGCGTGCCAGTGCGCGAGCCTTCGCCCAAGAGCGCCAACTCGCCAAGCCTCGGTTACATCTACTCCTTCAACGGCCCGCACTCGCTCTTTGTGGACACCATTCGTTCCACGCGAATCCTAGGTGTCGCCTGGTGTCTGGGGCATGTGCTGATGCACGAAAACGACCGCAAGGCCGACCTGTTGAAACGCAGCGTGCTGCACGGCCTGACGACCAACCAATACATCATCTTCCACGGCGATTCTTCGCACACTTACGATGTTCGCGGCCGCACCGCCCACGAGGCGACGTTCAATCGCAACGATGGCGCGTTTCGCAGCCGGGCAACACAGCAGGGCTACTCGCCCTTCTCCACTTGGACTCGCGGGCTGGCATGGGCCATGCT
>JBBRGB010000267.1:0-4176 GCA_038241095.1 Phycisphaerales bacterium | reverse complement strand
TGGGGTTCGCCCAATTGGGCCGTGACCCACGCCTACAGCAGCAGCGGGAGCAAGTTCACGGTGCGGCACGCCAACAGTGCCAACTTTTTCATGGCCGATGGTCACGTTCAGTCCGACAGCGAAGCGGATTACAAGAACATGGCCGAACTGGCCAGCACCACCGCCGTGCGCCGGCTTTTCAGCGTCAAAGCCGATTGATGCCACCCCATATTTAGCCCCCGGCGGCTTGGAGCTTCCGGGGGCGGGGGGCGCGGGGGACACACTATTTACAACCGTCTTGCATCCCCCACCACGCCTGGGGATTGCTCCACCATCACAAGGCCAATCATGAAAATCACCACCATCTGTTTCGCCCTCCTGTCCACGCTGACCGTCTCCGCCGCGCTCCACGCCGCCGAGCCGATCACCTTTCCCGCGGACTCCGGCGTGGTGGATGTCACCGCCTACGGCGCGACGCCCAATGACGCCAGCGACGACACCGCGTCGATCCAAAAGGCCTTTGATGAAAACACAGGCAACGGCAGCGTGATCTACCTCCCGCCGGGGACGTATCTCATCAGCAACACCATCCGCTGGCCCGGCCGGGCGTCGTACAACATCCTCCAAGGCGCGGGCCAGGAACACACCGTTCTCCGCCTGATGGACAAGACCCCGGCCTTTGGCAACGCGGACAAACCCAAGGACATGATTTACACCGGTGGCCCACCGGCGCAGCGATTTCGCAATGCCGTGCGCGACCTGACCATCGACTGCGGCAACGACAACCCCGGAGCGGTGGGCCTGAGCTTCTGCGCCAACAATCAAGGCGGCGTCTTTGATGTCACCATTCGTTCGGGCGTCGATGGCAAGCAGCCCGGAGCGCACGGCTTGGCGCTGGATGAGCCGGAGGTCGGCCCACTGTTGGTCAAGAATGTCACCGTCATCGGCTTTGACCTGGGCATCCGCGTGCGGCACAGCGTCAACTCCGTCACCCTGGAAAACATCACCCTGCGTGGCCAGCGCAAGGCGGGCATCGACAACTACAACAACTATGTTTTTGCCCGCAAGGTGGTCAGCGACAACGTTGTGCCCGCGGTGGTCAACGATGGCCCGGAGGGCGTGGTGACGCTCATCGACAGCACGCTTCGCGGCGGCGAAGGGGCCGGGGAGGTCGCAGCGATTCGCAACGCGAACGACCGCGCCACGCTTTACGTGCGCAACGTCGAAGTGACCGGCTACGGCAAGGCGATCCAAGACGCACAGGCTCCATCCGTCGCGGCGGGCAAGGTGGACGAGTGGGTTTCCGACGTGCGTGCGGGCCTCTTCGCCGGGCCGCTGCGCTCGATGAACTTGGCGATTGTCGAGACGCCCGTGGTGCCCCACGACCCGCTGGATCAATGGGTGAGTCCCGCCAAGTTCGGCGGCCTGCCCGGCGATGGCAAGGACGACACCGAGGCCATTCAGAAGGCCATCGACAGCGGCGCGACGACCGTGTACCTGCCTCGCGGCAAGCAAAGCGGCAACCTCAACGACCCCGGCCGCATGGGCAGCTATTTCGTCAGCGACACCATCCACATCCGCGGCAACGTTCGCCGCATCGTGGGGCTGGAAGCCATGCTCGACGTGGTGGGCGACTTGGAAAAGAACAAGGAGAAACCGGTCTTCGTTTTTGAGGACGGCACGCAACCCGCGGTGGTCGTGGAGCGTTTGCGGTTTTCCTTTTCCAAGTTTGACAACCCAGCTTTCGCGCATCGCTCCAAACGCGATCTGGTCATCAGCAGTTTCTCCGGCACGCAAAACCTGCGGCATGAATCGGCGGGCAGACTCTTTCTCGATGACGTGGTGGGGCCAAACCTTTATCTGGGCAAGGGGGCCACGCTTTACGCACGGCAACTCAACATCGAAGGCGCGGGCCTGAAGTTCATCAACGACGGCGGGACGATGTGGGTGCTGGGCTTAAAGACCGAATGTGCCGGGCCCATCGGCCTGACGAAGAACGGCGGGCGAACCGAAATCATCGGCGGGCATCTCTACAAGTGCGTGCGGCAAGCGGTGGACGAAACCCTTTTCGTCGTCGAGGATGCGCAAATGACCCTGGCGGGCGTGGCGGAATACTGCTGGGATCACCAGTTCGCCAGTGGCGGAATACTGCTGGGATCACCAGTTCGCCACTCGCAACCTGGTGAAGGAAACGCGGGGGCAAGAGACGCGGACGTTTGGCGTTGACGACATGCCCCTGCATGGCAACGCGGGCCTCATGCCGCTCTTGGCCTGCGTGCCGGGCGCGACGCAAGGCGCGGCCCCGTCGCAGGCGCAAGTAACTTCACCCACTGCCACGGCAGGATCGTTGACCTTGGCATTTCAAGCCGATGACACCGACAACGACATCGCCGGCTTCATCGTCACCCGCGAGGGCCAGCCGCGCGGTCGGCATCGTTACAGCTACCGTGAAGCGGGCCTGACCCCGGACACGCAATACAGCTACCAAGTGACCGCCTACGACGGCTTCGGCAACGAGGCCAAGCCCGTGACCTTCGCGGCCACGACACCCAAGGATGAGGTCGCCCCGTCGCAGCCGGAGGACTTCCACACGCTTAACGTGACGGATCAACTGGCGCAGCTCATCTGGCGCGGGAGCAAGGACGAAATCGGCGTGACCGGCTACGTCATCCAACGCGCCGTCAATGACACCGACCAAGGGCAAGAACTGGCGGAAATCAAGGGCACCGAATATGAGGACAAGACCGTCGAGAAGGGCGTCAAGTACGTCTATCGCGTGATGGCGGTGGATGCCGCGGGCAACCGTTCGCAACCCGCGGTGGTCAAGGTCGAGGTGCCCAAGCATGCGCCTTATGTCATCAAGCAGGAGGCTGAGCGGATGGATGATTTTGTCGGCAGCGTCAAGACCAACTGGTACCTGTTTAACCTGCACTCCAATTGCCGGATGCTTTACAAGGGCTTGGAGCTTGGCCGGGACAAGCCGTTTGATGAGGTGACGTTGCGTTATGCGATTCCCAACGATCGTGCCGGGGCGAAGATCATCGTGCTGCTGGACCCCAAGGTCGAGGTGAAGGATGGCAAGACCTCGATCACGGGCGGGCAGGAGATCGCCAGTTTCATCGTGGAGGGCACGGGCGATTGGCAGGAGTTCAAGACCTTCACCCAGCCGGCGAAAATCGACAAGGCTGGCAAGCACGATGTGGTGCTGGCCATCGAGCAGGGCGAGTCGAAGGTACACAACGCCTTGGTCAATATTGACTGGTTCAGCGTGGGGTACGCGAATCCGCCCGGCGAGGAATGAGCACCCGCCGCGCGTAAAAAAACAAGTTCGTTCCGAAACGAAAGCCCAGCCCCTCCGGGGCTGGGAGACCTCACCCCCGCGCCACCATCGCCAAAATTTCCTCGGGCAACTTCGGCGTCGCCCCCGGTTGCGAGGCGACATACGCGCCCATGTGATTCGCCAATTCCACCACCCGAGGCAGTGGCCAGCGTGACAACAAACCCACCAGCAGCCCCGCGCTGCAGGCATCCCCAGCACCGACCGCATCGGCATTTTCAACCGACGGATATATCACCGCCTCGCCACGAATCACCGTGTCGGGTGTGACGAGCATGGTGCCCGCTTGGCCCCGTGTCACGGCCACGAGTTTAAGTTTGAAGCGCTTGAGCAAGGCCCGGGCGCGAAGCTCAATCAATGCTTCCTGGTCATCCTCATCCGAATGTGAAAGGTTCAACAACTCCGCCAGCGTTTCCAATTCCCCGGCGTTCAATTTCACCACCGTGGCATGTTCGCAGCTTCGCGTGATGGTGCGCAGATCGTAAAACGATTGCCGGAGGTTCACGTCAAAGAGACGGATGGCCTGGCGTGCGGTTTCGACGAAGCGGAGGATGGCGTTGCGCGATTGCGCCCCGCGCTGCGCCAGTGAGCCGAAGGCCACCGCCTGGCATTGCCGGGCCAGGCTTTCCAGATCGGGGTCGAACTGCAACCAGTCCCAAGCCACATCGCCCACGATGTCATAGCTCGGCCCGCCGTCCTCCCCGCCCGTGGGATCGACATAGACCTTGCCCGTGGCCTTGTCGGGGTCGGTCTGCACGTAGTCCGTGGCCATGCCGTGGCCACGCAGTTCATCGAGGATTTGTCGCCCCAGGTCATCCTGCCCCACGCGACTGACAACCACGCCCCGCCCCCGCCGTTCC
>JBBRGB010000266.1:0-4179 GCA_038241095.1 Phycisphaerales bacterium | reverse complement strand
TTGGGCGCAAGTGTCGCGGTGGGACCTCTCAATTCTTAACCTCAAGACTCAGGACTCAAGACTCAAGACTCAAGACTCAAGACTCAAGCCTTTTCTACGCCGCGCGACGCAAGCCAGTGCGGAGCGGAGTGCCCAGCAAGTGTTCGTAGGCCAGCGTTTCAAGTTCAACCCGGCGGGCGAAGGTGTAATGGGCGGCGATGCGCTGCCGGGCGCGACGCGCCATGGCGGCCAAGCCCTCATCGTCGGCCAGCAAGGCCGCCAGTCGCAGGGGCCAGCGGGTTTCATCGCCATCCAGCAGCAAACCGCAGCGACCATCAGCCAGCACTTCCCGCACATCGCCCACCTCCGTCGCCGCCACGGGCAGACCCATCGCCATCGCCTCCAACACGGTGTTGGGCAATCCTTCGGTGCGACTGGGCAACAGCATGAGATCGAGACTTTCGTAGAACGGTCGCGGGTCGGATTGCCAGCCGTGAAAGCGCACCGCGTCGGACAAGCCGAGTCCTTGAACCATACCTTGGAGCCGGGCGCGATCTGGGCCGTCGCCGATCAAGTGCAGCGTGGTCGAGCGATGCGAACCGTGTTGCCGGAGTCGCGCCAGGGTGTCGATGGCGCGGTCGATGCCTTTTTCCGTGCTCAAACGCCCCACCACGCCGATGGCGGTTTCATCGCTGGCCATGCCATGCAGACGACGCAGTGACTCACGCCGACCCGTGGGACGATAGCTCTCCAGGTCGATGCCGTTGGGAATGTAACTCAGGCGATTCTCCGGCACGCCCAGATTCACGCAATGCTCGCGCAAGGCTCGGCTCACCGTGATGACGTGGCTGTAACGCGAGAGGCAGAGATTGTCCAAGTGGTAGTAGAAACGGGTGCGGGCCGTGTCGAACGTCCAGCCATGCACCGTGGTGATGAGGCGCATGGGATGCCAGCGGCGAAGCAGCAGGCCCAGCACGTTGGACTTGTAATCGTGGCCATGCCAGATGGCGACGCGCAGGCGGCGGCAGAGCGCCAGCAGACTGCGCACCGTGGCCGGGTCCAGCGGGCCATGCTCAGGGATGGCGTGAAAGTCGCAGCCCAGGGCGAGGGCGCGTTGTTGCAAGAGGTTGATGCCCGTGTCCCCAGCGGGATGAATGTAAGCCGCGGCCATGCGAAGGCCGCTTGCCGCGGCATACGGGGCACTGTGGAGAATCGTCTTGTCCGGCCCACCCCCGCTCCCCGCCACCACCCGCACATGCAGCACCAACGGCGCGGCGGTCAAGCGCAACGAAGTCGCGGAAGTCTCCTCCGTGGAAGCGGCGTCAGACGTGTCGGTCAAGCGAAGGGTGTTGGGCATGTTTTTTCTCGAAGGTTTTGGGCTTGGAATTAGTCTTGAGGGATGAGTATTGAGTCTTGAGTCTTGAGGGTTCCAAACTCAAGACTCATGACTTCCCCCCCTCCCGCCTCTCACACCATGAACCCCGGACAGTTGGCGCAGGGGTTGTCCTTGGCTTCGCTGGCGGCAAGCCGGTGGCGGAAGCTGCGGCGGGCGGCGCGGTACTTCGGGCCGTTCCATATCGACGCGAAGGGTTGTTCCAGCACGTTGCCCATGTCCTGGGCCGGGTCCCACGAACCGCAGCAACTGGCCACCGTGCCGTCCCAGTTGATGACACTCGCCAGCCAAGGCCAGGAACAGTCAAACGCCTTTTTCCCATTGAACGATTCGGGCAGATAGTCCCCGGCTAGCATGGCGTCATAGACCGCCAGCTTGTGCCGCTGTTGATCGGGCAGCCACTTTTCAATGTGATTGCGAATCTTCGTCGCCAGCACATCCGGGGCAAGATTCAGCGGTTGCCCCGTGGCGGTGTCGCGGTCCAACATGCGGGTGTTCAAGGCCGCCCACGAAATCACCGGCTTGGCGTCAAGCTCTTGTGCCAAGCGTGTGAAGGTCTCGACCTCATGCTCATTGAAACGGGTGACGACAAAGTTCAACTGCACCCGCGGGGTCGCGCTGCCCATGCGATTGCGGGTCTCGACGATGTGCCGCACCTTCGCCACCGCGTCGGCGAAACTCTTGCCCGGCTGATAGATGGCAAACGTCTCCTGCGAGGCCCCGTGCAGCGAGCAGGTGAGCATGTCCAGCCCGCTTTCCACCAGCCGCTCGGCCTGCCGTTTGTCGGGGTCGGTCTTGAAGGCGTGGAGGTTGGAACTGATGTAGGTCCAGATGCGGCGCTGGTGCGCGTAACCGATCATGTCGAAGATTTCCGGCACGATCAGTGGGTCGCCCCACATCGACAGATCGAGGCTGTAGAGCGTACCCCGCTGTTGATCGATGAGGCCGCGAAACCCCTGAAGACTCATCTTCCCCTTGGCACGGCCGGCGTGGCCCAGACCGGTGGGACAGAGCTGGCAATGGGTGTTGCAGATGTTGGTCGATTCGATTTTCATCCGGTAGGGTCGGCCGATCACGCGCTCGGTTTTCAAGCGGAATTGCAGGTTCACCAAGGCCATGTTGGCCAGCTTGCGCAAGGTCAGGTATTGGCGATTGCGCCAGACGTGGTTGACCCCGCGGGCCAAAAAATCCACGGCCCCGGCCAAGGCGGTGGTGACGCGATGACGTTGCGACTGGTCCTTGAGCCGCTGCGTCATGGCCACGGTTCGCGCCAAGTGGCTGTCGAGATAGGTGGAGATGGCGCTCATGGTTCGAGTGCTCCGGCGATGGGTGGAATGAACGGCGAGCGGGCGGTGGATTCGGGGGCGGACTGGCGCTGGCTCCAACGCAGGGGGAAATCAGCGACGGTCGTCACCGCGCCCAACGGGGACTGACGGCCCCCACCGAGGGGTTGCGGTGCGGTCGCGCGATGTGATGCGCTGATGAGTTGCCGCTCCAGCACCACCGGCATCACGCCACCCAAGGCGATGAGCAGCCAAGGCAGTTCCACCACTTCCACCGAGAGGAACATGGCCCCCAAGGCGAAGATCAACAAACTCGTTTGGCAAGCCAAGGCAATGGCCGCCGTTTGATTCAGCAGGGAGTCTTGAGTCTTGAGTCTTGAGTCTTGAGGTGAACTCGATTCGTCACCATTCAAGCCCACGGATGCCGTCGCTTTGGACGGCTTGCGTGGTATGGCCCGCGACAAGGAAGCACCCTCTTGTTCATCTTCAATCAACCCCAAGCATCGTTGCCGCACGGCCCGATAGTTCCACACTGCCCCCAGCACCAGAGCGATGTAAACCAACATGGCGGGAATGCCCGAATCGGCGGCGATCTGCAAGTAGAGGCTGTGAATCGTTCGCCCCGGACCATCGGCGCCGTAATTGAAACTCAGCACATCAGCGTTGCGAATGCCTTTGCCCAGAATCGGATCCTCCCACGTCATCTGCCAAGCGGCGTTCCAACTTTCAAAACGCAACTGGGCGCTGGCATCGGTGCGGAAGTCGCCGCTGGAGACGAAGCGGTCGCGGATCTCCGGCCCGGCCAGCACACTCACCGCCAGCACCACACCGGTGACCACCACCGGCACCTGCCAACGAGGACGATGGTGCAACACCAGCCAAACGCCACCCGCCAGCGATGCAAGCATGGCCCCGCGGGAAAAGCTCATCATCACCGCGTGCAAGAGCAGCAGGCCTATGAACCAACCCAAAGCGCGTTGCCAGCGTTTGCCGCCCGCCGTGGCCAAGGCGTAGGCGAAGGGCAATCCCATCGCCAGCGCCAAGCCCGCGCCGTTGTTGTCCAGCCCGCCTAGGCCGTAGTGGTAGATGTCCAGGCGACCGTCGAAGAAATAGAGCGCGTTGACTTCCCAGGCCGTGTATCCCAGGCAGATGAGAATCGCCAGCGCCAGCACACGCACCTGCCAGAGGTGGCGGACGATGACGCAGGCCAAGAGGGCGATCAAAAAAATCTTGCCGTATTCGATGGCCCAACGTTGTGCGGTGGCGGGGTCAAAGGCGGTCAAGCAACTGAGCATGACCAGGCAGACGTAGCCCAGCATGAGCCAGAAGATGACGGTGAAATGGGCTTTTTTTAATAGGCGTGGCCAGTGCAGGGCCGTGCCCGCGATGACCAGCACCGCCGCCAAGAGTGACCAACGCACTTCCGTGGGCAAGGACCAAGCCCAAAGATACTGCGGCCGCAGCACCGCCAAGGTGTAATAGAGCAGCAGTGCCCAAAACACATCCCCCACCGCGCCCAGAGCA
>JBBRGB010000265.1:0-4183 GCA_038241095.1 Phycisphaerales bacterium | reverse complement strand
GCCCGCCGCCTGGCCCGATTTGCCCGCGATCACGCCCGCCGGTTTGCCAGCCTCGACGCGCAGCACGCTTTCAATCAAAAAGTTGTTGTCCAACATGCGCACCGTCTTGCGCTTCGTGCCGTCCACGACCGTCTTGGCCTTATCGCCGAAGGGGAAATCCTTCACCAGCCGGGCCTGATCCAGCACCAATGTTTTGCCGCCGTCGAACACCAGCGCGCCTTTGACCCAATCCTCCAGCGCGCCCTGTTCGTAGTCCGCCGCCGTGATGTTCGTGCCTTTCAATTCGTTGCCGGGCACGGAGCTGTCCATCCAGGCGGTGCTGTTGTCCTTGAAAATCTTCTGCGGATAGAGGTCGTAAGAAAGCACTGTCGCCGGGTCTTCCGGCCGCAAGCGGAAATGCCACTCGCCCACGTTGGCGTAAAGCGACCAGGGGACGAAGACCTTGACGCCCCGGTCAATGGCCGCGGAGGTGTCGGTGAGGCGGAAGTCGTGCCCGGCGGCATCGCGCACCGGCATGTCATCGGTCACCCAGCCCACATCGTTGGCCAGCATGTTGCCGTAGTCGGCGATGTGTTTTTTGAAGTCATCAATGGTGCGGAAAATGTCGCCCCGGAAGCGGCGGTAGAAGTTTTCGTACTCACCCGCGTAAAGGTTGTGCGAAAACGCCAAGCCCTTGGCGTCCTTGAGACGGTAGAAACTGTGGAAGCCGATGCCACCGTTGATCATCAGGTTGGCCAGGTACTGCTGCTGATCGCCCTGCGAGCTTTCGTGGGCGAATGACCCGCGGAAGTTGTAGCCGGTGTTGTTGAACGCCTGGTTCCACCTGTTGCGGATTTCCTGGAGGAACTTGTCGCCCAACATGCCCTTGTAGGCGTCCTTGCGGCTCTCCGACCAGCCGATGTTGTTAAACAGGTAGGCCTTGTACCCGTGGTCGAAGTAGAAGGCCTGGTTTTTGTGGTAGGTGTCGCGGTTGGCGACCCAACCGACGGGGTTGGCGGAGATGTTGTCGTAGAAGTAGGCCGGGCCGGTGGCCCAGAACTCGATGCCGCCGAAGTCCTGCTTGTGCAGGATGGAGTGATCGACCTTGTTGCGATGCACGAGGATTCGCACCAGCGGGGTGTCGGCGTAGGACGCTCCCCAAGCGCCCGAGGGCCGCCCGCCGAGGATGTCGATGCCCTGGGCCGCGGTCCAGTCGATGACGTTGCCGGCCACCTCGGTGACTTCCGGGCCGTTCATATAAATGCCCCGTCCGCCCATCGGCTCGCTGCACCGCATGCCGATGTCCGTCAAGCGATTGCGCAGCAAGTTGATGTCGGTCAAGCGGCCCTTGGGCTGCGATTCGGGCCTGCGGTAGGAAAACCCGCGGTTGAGCATGATGCCATCGTTGTCGATGTGGGTCAGGTCGCAATCGCTGATGGTGATGAAGCTCAGCACATCGTCGGTGCTGGTGATGTGGTTGGCGATGCCGGTGCCGGCGCTGTCGCGGATGACCAAGTTTTTGAGCGTGATGTTGCGGCAATCGCCCGCCATGCGGATGGTCGCCATCTGCGTGGTGCTTTCGGGGCGGTTGTAATCCCCGACATCGGGCGCTTGGTTCAAGTCCAGGGCGTTGCCGCCGCTGAATGTCAGCCCGGAAACGTCGATGAACTTTTGGCCCACGATGTCGAGTGTGATTTCGTGGCGGGCGATTTCCACGCGGTCTTGGTTGGGGTCACTGTCATCGGCCAGGCGGAGATAGAGCGTGCGGGCGTCATCGCCTTGGGCGCTGAAATACCATTCGCCAGCCTCGTCCAAAAAGCGGGACAGGTTCTCCAAAAAGAACGGGCTGTTGACCGCCGGGTGACGCACGGGGTGGTTCAACTCGGGTTGCAGGCTGCCCTTTGCGGGATCGTATTTTCCCACGCTCGAAGGGGACGGCCCCATGATGGAAAACTCGCCGCTGGTCGCGGGCTGATCGATCCAGATGGTCGCGCCCTTGAAGGCATTGGGGTCGGGATCGTTCAACACCTTGGGTGCGTAAATCGTGGTGCGGGGGAAAGCCTTGTCGATCTTTTCCACGCGGAGCCACTGGGTGAACTGGTTGTATTCATGCTCCTTTTTCCAGTTGGGCCAGCGTGCCAGGGGCAGGCGTTGGGCTTCATTTTGCCCTTTGACCACCCACAAGGCGCGGGGGGTGAAATCGCCTTGGATGGCGACGGCCCAGAGCTTGTCGCGCGACGCGGCGGGGAAGCCGGCTTTCTCTGCCGCTTCGGGCGACACCCGTTGCCAGCCGCCCGTGATGCCATACGACCCGGCGAGCACGGCTTGGCCTTGGCCCCAGGCGGGATCACTCGTCAGGCGGATCGGCTCCTGGGCGCTGCCCGAATCGTCGGCCACGAGTTTGCCGCGGTAGATCACGCCGCGCTTGAAGAGGTAGGTGTGGACACCCTTTTCCGCAGCCGCGTTGCCTTGGGCGTTGGCGTCCCAGGGGTGATGCTTCCAAGGCTGGGCTTGCGTGCCGGGGTTGGCGTCATCGCCGGCCTCGAAGTCGATGTAACGCTGCGATTGGCCCTTCTCCAAAGCGAAGGGTTTGGGCGACCACGTAATGTCCACCCCGCCTTCGAGCCGCACCACCTCGGCGGGCACGGACTCATGCCAGATGAACTTCGCGGCCTCCCAGCCGACGGCCTCGGGTTTGGCCTCTTGCGCTTGGAGAACGCCCGTCGTCATGACAAACGCCATGACGCTCAAGGCGATGGTCGCCAACGGGGTGAGGAAGGATTGAACAACGAAAAAACGCGGTGTGGTCATGGGAATCTCTCAGGGTGCGTTGAGTGTGGTGTGGTGGGGGCGGTGAATGTCTGAACAAATCGGGGGGCGGGGGTGAACACGAAGACACGAAATCACGAAGCAAGGCGGGAACGATTCATCGCCAAGGGAGGAACCATTCATCTCTTTTCATCTGAGAACGCCAAGGCACTATTGATTTTTCAAGCCGTGGAACTTGTTTTTTTCCGACTGGTTCATGGCGGCATACTCTCCCCAAACCATGCTCGCCACGTGACCATCGCCATAGGCGAGGTTGGTTCGGAACTGATGGTTGACCCCGAGATTGTCCTCGGTGACCCAAGGCCAGAAGATGCCTTTCTGGTCAAAGTTGGGATCGTTGGGATCCTTCATGGGGTTGTCATAGGAGGCGTTGGAGGTTTCAAAGACGGTGCCGCCGTACAAGAGATTGCTGCGGATCATGTCGGCGAACCAGAACTTGGCGCTGTTGAGGTAGGCGGTGGTGGGCATGTACGGGGTGGGACTGCTGCTGGAGGTGGAATACCGTCCGCCCAGGGAGCGATTCAAGAGAAAGTCGGCCTGGGCGTAATAGCGGTTGGGATAGAACGGCCCGGCCGCGGCGCAGGCCATGCCACCCCGGCGAAGATTCTCCTGCACCGTGAGCATCGCCGCCGTGGGCCCGCCGGGCTGATAGGAACCGCACAGCCCATTGTTGGCATTGGGCAGCCCCATGTCGGCCTTGGCTTTTTGATACCAGCGAGTCAGGCTGATGTGGTCGTAATCAATGGTGCTGCCGTTGCTGAATTGATACGCACTGGTGGGGAGAATGTCCTTGTTATCGACGGCGTAAGTAAACCCCCAGGTTCCCAGCCCACGCAGATTGGACTGGCACTGCACCAGCCTCGCGGCCAAGCGTGCCTGCCCCAACGCCGGCAGCAGCAGGGAAATCAACAGCGCGATGATGCTGATGACCACCAGCAACTCGATGACATCGTTTTGTGCGATGACAATATGCGCTTTATTGGTCGCCAGGGTCGCACCTATCGGATTTGAAAAAACAACATCGAAGATTTCTGCTGATTCACTTCTACTGTCGTCAAGCAGGACGACGGCAATGGTCTTGGCCGTCTCGCCCGGCGCGAAGCTCAGGGTCTGGCCGGCTACGCTTTGGTAGTCGGTGCCGCCCGCTGCGGTGCCGTCGGCGCTGGCGTAGTTCAGCGTGACGGTGTTGGTGCTGGGCTTGTCCAGCGTGACGGTGACGTAGGCGCGGCCGTCGGACTCGTCCACGAAGACGTCGCCCAGTTGCACGACCGGCGCGCCGACTGGCGCGTCGTTGTCAATGATGGTGCCGATGGCCTCGGTGTTGCCGATGACGGCATTGATGGGGGTGTAAAGCGACAGCCCGAACGCCTGGGTT